>CAYTRT010000005.1:6273-30139 GCA_964440295.1 uncultured Nitrososphaeria archaeon | reverse complement strand
AGGCCTCCGATATGTAAGAGTTGTAGATCTATGGTTATATTGCTAATTTGTGGGATAATAAATTTTAAGTATCCAGCAGACGCTACGGCAAATAATGATATGCAGAGAACATAGTCTAGCATCAATGCCCATCCAGAAACAAAGCTAACCAACGTATTTAGTCCTCTTAGTGAATATACTTGTACGCCTCCTGCATATGGATACGTAGGTGCAAGCTCTGCATATGCCAATCCAATTGCTGTGTAAACTATCGCTGCTATTAAAAAAGCGAGTGGCGCAGCGCCTGCAGCATAGAGTGCAACTACTCCGAGGGCAATAAAGATGTCTGCTCCTACGTCGCCGTAGCCCATTGCGAAGGAGCCGAACCATCCAATTTCTCTTTTTAGCTCAACTTCTCGCTGCTCCGTCATATTTCTCTCATTTTTTTCTTCAGTTGTTTTATCTCGATTCTACCATCTTATTAATTATGTCTTCTTGAAGTGGTATTTTCAGGGTTATGACTAATAAGGGCCCATAGTGTTAAAATAATGCTGAGGGGTAGTGGATAAATTAGAAGATCAAAGATGGCCAGAGACGGCAAGAAGGATTATTACGAGATACTAGGAGTGCCTAGAAATGCAACCAAGGAAGAGATTAAAAGAGCCTACCGCAGGTTAGTGTTACAGTACCATCCAGATAGAAATAAGTCCCCTGAGGCAGAAGAGAAGTTTAAAGAAATCAGCGAGGCCTACGCCGTCCTTAGCGATGACGAAAAAAGGAGAATATACGACATGTATGGCCACGCAGGACTCTCAGGAACATACACAAGTGAAGAGGTATTCAGGAGCAGCGGCTCATACTTTGACGAGATTTTTAAAGACCTAGGGCTTGGAAGCTTCGAATCGATATTTGAGCGATTTTTCAGAGATTTCGGATTTGGAAGGCCTAGGAGAGAGATAGTTGTTGATATCGATTTAACGCTCGAAGAGGCGTTTCATGGAGCTACTAAGGTGATAAGTCTTCCTGTTCAGTCGATCTGTGAGAGCTGCAACGGTACTGGGGCAGAGCCCGGGGGAATAAGGGAATGTCCGAGCTGTGGTGGGAGTGGACAAATTGTAAATACTCGCAGATTCGGACAGATGCTCTACACTGTGTCGATGACGTGTAGTAAATGTGGTGGGACTGGAAAAATCAAGATAAAGCCCTGCAAGACATGCAACGGGACTGGATACGTCACTAAACCAGAGAGAATAACTGTCGAGATACCGCGTGGTGTGTATGATGGCGCCCTCCTAAGAATAGGAGGCTTCAAAAAACTGGATGCAGACTTAATCGTGAGGACAAGGCTGCTGAAGAAGGAGAACTTCTACGTGAGGGATGGTGACTTGTACGTGAAGATACCGCTAATGCCGAGCGAGGCAGTTTTGGGAACAGAGATCAGGTTCAAATCCATCGACGGCGAAGTGCGCTTTAAGGTCCATCCTGGGGATGGGTTCAAGGATAAAATAGTATTAAAAGGGAGAGGATTATGGAGGTCGAGTGGAGAAAGAGGCGACTTGATAATAAAACTCGTCATAGTTCCTCCGAGAAGGATAGAAAACGTGAAAAAATTATACGAGCAGATATCACGTTATGAACGCGAGGAGGCAGAAGATTTAAGGAGAAAGCTCAGTTAAGATTTAATATAGACAATATATCCATCATTCTAGATATGCGGTATAAGGAAAGACTCGGCAAACTAGTAACACTGCTACAACTTAACGGGCTTCAGGCAATGATTATCTGGGACACTTATGACCTCCTATACTTTACGGGTGTTTGCGGGCCGGGCGCACTGATAGTCGATTCGAATGGCGAGACAAGGCTCTATGTACCGCCCATCAACTTTGAAACAGCAGAGAGATACGCATTTCCCGGGCTTAATATTGAGCAGACGAGGATGGCTGAGCCTCTAGAAGTCGTAGTTGCACACTCAATTTTGGGCATCAATGGAGCAGTAGGCGTAGACAGAATGGATGTTGAAACTTATAAAAGACTCGTAAGCATGGCTCCGAACGTCGAAATAAGGCCCGCCATGTCTATGATCTGGGAGATTAGGTCGATCAAAGATCCACATGAGATAAGCGCCATTCGGGAGGCCTGCAGAATTTCAGATAGGGCTATGACGGCTGCTTCTGACGTTTTGTCCCCTGGAATAACGGAAAACGAGGTGAAGTCCGAGATCGTCTCGGAAATTTATAGACAGCTATGTGAAAGGCCTGCATTTGATGTTATGGTTGCATCTGCAGATAGATCATCACTACCGCATGGCCCGCTACAAAGAGCCGACGAGAGGGACAGGGTGCTGAACAATGGTGATGTAGTAGTTATTGACTTAGGTGTGGTCGTTGAGGGGTATTGCTCTGACATCACTCGTACTTTTGTGATTGGTAAACCTAAGGACAGCGAGTTCGAAAGCATTTACCTATCTGTGTTAAATGCAAAGGAGGCCGCACAGTCCTTTATGAGGCCGGGCGTGTCATGTAGTTACGTTGATAGCGTAGCCAGGAGCTCGTTGTCAGAGAAGGAGCTGGACAAACACTTTATTCATGGATTGGGGCACGGCGTAGGACTTGAAATTCATGAACCTCCTAGGCTTGCGCCAAACAGTCCAGACCAGTTGTCAGAGGGAAATGTAGTGACGTGTGAGCCCGGCGTATATTTTGAGGGCCGCTGGGGCATAAGGATTGAGGATACTATACTTATAACGGACAAAGGATTTGAATTGCTGACTAGCTACCCAGTGGACCAGTACATCATCTTCTAGGCGCCCATTCTCCTCTCTCTTTGTTGATATATCCTTATGGCCCGCATGAAGTCTATTTTTCTAAATTCTGGCCAATAAACATCTAGGAAGACAAGCTCGCTGTAAGCAACTTGCCAAAGCAGAAAATTACTAATGCGCTCCTCCCCAGAAGTCCTTATCACAAGATCAGGATAGGGATTTGGAATCTCGTTCGTGTATAGGTGTTCTTCCACCGTCTTCTCGTTAATCTCATCTATGCTTAGATTACCTTCGAGAACCTTTGTACATATCTTTTTCAATGCATCCACTATTTCTGCTCTCCCACCATAAGCGACTGCTATGTTTAGAAAGAAATTATTATGATGCTTGGTCGCTGTTTCAAGTTTTTCAAGAGCTTCTCTAACATCGATGGGTAGCAGCCATTTTCGTCCAATTACCTTGAACCTTACCTTTTCACGCCAAACTCTTTCATTATTCATGAAGTCTTCAGACTTCTTCAACAAAACTTTATAGATCTCCTCTAGTTCTCTGGACTTTCTACGCTGCATGTTCTCCAGCGACAACGCATAAAGCGTAACAACTCTTATCTTAAGGTCTAGACACCAGTTTAATAGTTCTTCTACTTTTTGAGCGCCGTACCAATAACCATCTTCTGGGTTAAGTCCTGAATAAGAGGCCCATCTCCTATTACCGTCAAGAATGACCGCTATATGTGATGGCTTTTCCTTATTTTTAATAGAGGCAGAGAGCCATTTCTCATAAAGAGCATACGCGCCGAACAGTCGCAGTAAGGTGCGTATCATCTTAGCGCCCCTTCTTTGCAGCTAGTGGGAATCTACTCTTTATGCTTCTGATTAAAATGAAAGAGGTGGCCAGGGTTGCGAAGCCTATTATCGCAATGAAAGACAGTTGTACTAGGTATTGTATCTCGCTCGTCCTAAGGAACTCTCCTAGAGCCTTCAGTAGGGCCCACAAGAATAAAATAACAACAGTGGCTTGAAGCATTCTCCAAAGCTTAGGGCTCCTGAGATAGAAATAATAGAAAATATTGTATGCAGCTAGTATCAGTGCAGCAACTGTTAAGAGATCGATACTATTGACCAATAGGATTCCTGATAATAATCCAAGCCTGCTTAACCAGAACTCGGGCTGCTCACTAACAGGAGGCGCATTTGGAAGATATCTAGTAATGTATGAAACTACTTCTCCTATCCCGAAGCTAAAGGCTGAGATTATTAGAATGATGGCTGCTACGCTAGTGAACACTCTTATCTGTCCCACCAATGGTCTCTCTGTGAATCCATAAATTCGCCTAGAGAATGATACTACTGCTGAGTCTATGCCGAACCCTCTAATTAGGAAGGCGAGCCCAATTATCGATAAAATTATTGGAAGATTAAGCAGATTAAACGAGTAAAGTATCCCGACTATGAATAGCAATATGCCTGGAATACCCAATACGTATTTAGCATATTCGACGTCAAATATTGCCATCCTTAGGTATCTTCCTAGTAGGAGCCAAGTCTGCTCTACTGATTGGCTCTGCTTAACGACGATAGTCTTAACCGAGTCAATCTTTATCCTTGAACCCACGACGGAGAGAATAGACTGCGATAGTGGACCATCAGTCACTATAATGCATCGGTCCGCAGGATACTGAGACAGTACAGAGTCCAGTTCCTTTCCAATCTTGATGTCAGACTCCATTCCACCTCCTTTTTTGCCCGTTATAGTCACTATCTCGAGTTCGTTGATAGGATTTTTCAAAAGCTCGTCGTAGAGATTTATGGCCGCGAACATGGCGTTGGCATCTGCATCCTCGGGGTCAGCCATTATCAGTTTAAGGGCAGCGTCATAATTTTCAGTCCGACCGACTACGGGAGACTTAACACCAGCCTTGAAGCCTAAGTCATCGTCCTCATCGATGACCAATACGAGGAGGCGATTACCTTCTGAAGCGCTCATCAGTAATTACACTATTATAAGTTATGGCATTACCTTATATCTCTAAATTAGAACATTTTTAAACATTAAGACTTAAACAAATCAGGATTGTCCTCGAGAAGAATCTTTAATTCTTCGAATTCTATTTTTTCGCCCCTCGAAAGCTTGGCCATTACCTCTTTCTTCTTTCTCTCCTTTATCTCGCTTATCTTCCTCTTCGCTAATTCTTCCCTGCTCCCTCTTAAAAGTTTCTGAATCTCGTAGAGCTTTGACGCGGCGAGTATGCGCTGAGCCTCCAGCCGGTCCCTGTTCTCACGCATCTGGAGGAATTTAGAGTGGAGCTCATCTGCACGTTTTTTGTACTCGTTGTATTCATTGTTAAGAGAGCCCATTTCTCTGGATATCTCTGCCTGCTTCTTCTGTAGCTCATCCAGTAGGGCTCTCTTCTCATCTAATTCTTTTTTCAGAGCCTCTATTGTGGGAGAGAGTCCGGATAGTTGTTCATGGATCCGCAGTGCCTTTTCGCACTCTATGAGCAGCGCCTCTAGTCTTGATGCCTCTTCGAATAATCTTCGCTCCTCTTCCCTCTTAACTCTGTGAGAAGCTAGGTATAGATCTATCTCGTCCAGCCGCTTCTTTATTGCATTAATGTCAGATGGGAGCTTCAATCCCTTGAGCTCTCCTCTTAAATTTTTTATCTCTATCACGTGATTTAAAAGCCTCTGTCTTAACTCCCTAGTAGTTCTCCTCAGCTCTCTTATGCTTTCTCCCACCGATAATCTCTCTTGCTTTAATGACTGCACTTTCTGCTTAATTTCCTTCATCTTGCTATGTATCTGGTCACGTTCTCGCGCGAATTGGGCTGCTTTTTCAGCCGCCTCCTTTATCTTCTCGTCTAGGTCTCTTATCTCGTTCCTCAAGTCATATATCGTTTGTTCTAATGATTCGTCAGTGTAGTGGCTGCTCATCTCAGCTCATCTTCTCCCTCTCCTAAAATTCTCGTTATTACCATATGTAGTTCACTCATCCCCTTTAATGTCTTGGCCGAGATCATCACGTATGGGAATGACTGGCCAATTTCGTAGACCAACCTCGCCACCTCCCTCGATATGAGCATTTGGATGCCGTGCCCAACGTTCTCCACTTCTACTTCGAACGCCTCCTCCGACGATAACCATCGTGATATTCTCTTCAAATATTTTTTGGGCACTATATCAATCTTAGACACGGCAAGCACCGTGGGCAGTGAAAATGATAAATAGATAGAAGTAGCCAAAAAGAGTGTCGCCGCGAAGTTTCTAGTTGTTAAGGCAAGCGTTGGGTCAACTAGGTAAACTAGTGAAGACCTATCGATGGATAGTTCTCTGGCAATTATTCTTCCCTCCTTTCTAAAAGCAAAAAGCTCTAGTTGCCCCGGAGTATCTATCACCGCGTAATCTAGATCCATCTCTTCCAACTGATCAGATATAAGCTCAATATTCTTAGCAACCTCGCGTACCGATGCTATGAGCGCGGCATTAGGCCCCAAGCCTCTCGTCGCCATTATCCTCTCATAATCAACGATTTCTCTTACATCGATGTCTGGCTCATAGGGCAGTGCAATTGCTGCTGGATCAAGGTTGACAGTCGCCACGGTCTGTTCGTTGTCCTTAAGCCATTCACTAAAGCTGGCAGTGAAGGTTGATTTTCCAGAGCCAGCTGTGCCTACGACGAAAATAGTCCTCAAGATCTCTAGTAGTTAGCCCAACACGACGCTATATATTTATCCTCGGCAATGATTAACAGGGTTCTATAGTTGCTGGTGGTTTAGATGAAACTGCATATGTAACCATAACTACTTCCTCGATCTCGTTGGTAATTCTTCGGGAAATCCTGTCGAGCAGTTCTGGGCTGATCGGATACCAATCAGCAGTCATTGCGTCCTCACTTGTCACTATCCGAATTATCACGATGTATCCCTCCTTTCTGGCATCTCCCTTAACTCCAACCCACTTACTATCAGTGACAACTACGAACGCTTGCCATAACTCGTTGTAAAGGTTGGCTCTACGGATTTCTTCTTCCAGTATTGCGTTTGCCTCTCTGCATATTGAGAGCTTCTCAGGCGTAACTTCGCCGATGATTCTAACTGCTAGTCCCGGGCCTGGAAATGGATGCCTCTCGATAATTCTCCGAGGTACGCCGAGCTTGGCCGCCACTTCCCTAACCTCGTCTTTGTATAAGTCTCTCAGAGGTTCTATGAGCACAAGTCTAAGCCCAGATGGGAGACCAGCAACGTTATGATGACTCTTTATGAGGTCTGTACTCCTACCAGTTGCGCCGCTTTCGACGCGGTCAGGATAAATAGTCCCCTGGGCGAGAAATTTCACTCCACTAATTTTTTGTGCCTCCTCTTCAAAGACCCTTATGAACAGCTCGCCGATTATTCTTCTCTTTTCCTCTGGGTCGCTCACACCTTTTAGCCTACTTAGAAATAGATTGCTCGCATCTATGAAGTGAATGTTCTGTATGTTCAGGCTCTTTAACGTATTTAATACCTCTCCTACCTCTCCTTTCCTCAGCAATCCATGATCAATGAAGACGACGTGTAGTCTATTCCCTATTGCTTTATTTAGAATTGTCGCGGTAGTGATTGAGTCTATGCCTCCACTTACGCCGCAGACTACTTTGTCCTCAGGGCCAACGATGGAGTGGATCTCCTTGATCATCTCCTTGATCCTGTCCATTGGCCGCCAATGTTCCCTGAAACCGGCTATTTTTCTCAGAAAATTTTTGAGAATTATCATCCCGTTCTCAGTGTGTTTAACCTCTGGGTGGAACTGAGTAGTATAGATCATTAATTGATCATTCTCAAGGCTGGATATCAATCCGTTATCTGTCTCAGAAGTTATTTTAAACGATGGGGGAGGAGTTTTGACAACGTCTCCATGACTCATCCATACATTGAGGGTGTTTGGTAATCCATCAAAGAGCCTTGATTGAGAATCAATTTTTATTGAGACACGTCCATATTCTGCTTTTTCAGACCTCTCAACCTGCCCACCCATTAATTTAGCTATGAGCTGGTGGCCATAGCAGATTCCGAGAATCGGTATGCCCAACTTAAGGATACCCTGATCCATCATCGGTGCGTTTTCCTGATAGACACTTCTTGGTCCCCCGGAAAGTATTATTCCCTTCACGCCGCCTATAGCTTCTATGTCTGTTGCCGCAAGATCGTTGCTTACTATTTCAGAATATACGCCGAGCTCTCTACATCTTCTAGCAATTAGGTGTGTGTACTGACCGCCAAAGTCGATTATGAGGACCCTCTCTCCGGAAGTCATGTTTCTACTAGAACTCAGAGGGATATGCTTATAAAACCTATTTCCCATCCCGCGGATATTCAGAGAAGCGAAAAATTATTTTGATAGCACTTGCTAAATATACCTTGATAATCAGGCGTTTATGGGGCCGTGGTCTAGTGGCTATGACGCCGCCCTTACACGGCGGAGGTCGCCGGTTCAAGTCCGGCCGGCCCCATACTACTTGCTGACGCCATACTCGTTTTTTAAGTATGGAATTATCTTTTCGGCGTATGTCTTGAAAACTCTTTCCTGCTCTATGCTCAAGTTACAGATTATTATGCTCGTGGCGCCCGCTTTTAGGAACTTCTCAAGCCTAGATATGCATTCGTCAGGCGGGCCTGTGACTGAAACTTCTTCCACGACTCTCCTCGGAATCGAGTCTGCTACTTCCCTTATTTTCTCGGATGTCCTAGGATCTGTGGGGTCTAAGTACTGGAGTGAGAGTTCCTGCGGGACTGAAATTCCTGCTAACTCTTTCAGAACTTCTCTCTGCTGTATAAGCATTGACTTGACGGTCGGGGCGACTCGTTTATATGCCTCGTCTTCATCAAGCGAGATATCTGTATAGACTGTAACGGCGACGTCAAAATTCTCCAATGATCTATTATTCATTCTAGCTCCTCTCTCTATGTCAAGCATGTGTTTAGCCAAAGTGGAGGGTGACTCGACAGCTACGGGCGCCCACCCCTCAGCTATGGCTCCTGCCAGCTCGCGTGTCTTTGGGCCAGCAGCGCCGATATAAACGGGAGGATGGGGAGACTGAATAGGCCTTATCTGGAGATATGCATTTTTGAGACTAAAGATCTCGCCGTTATAATTGACTGGATTTTCAGGCGTCGCGACCCACAACAATTTAATGACCTCGACGGCCTCCTTCAATCTTTGTAGTGGCTTTTTGTATTCGATCCCAAATGGCGCAAGGTTCATGGCTTCACCTGCTCCTATTCCTAGGGCCGTCCTCCCATTAGTTATCCTGTCCAGCGTGGCTATCGATTGGGCAATCTCTACTGGGTGACGCCTAAATGGATCGGTTACTGCTGTCGATAAACGCACACTTCTAGTCAACACTCCCAAAGCACCCAGAAGAGTACTAGCGTTCGGGTACTGAGCCGTAGGGTTTGGAATCAACGTATGATCACCAATTTTCAGATGATCAAAACCCAGTGAATCCACAAGCGTAGCATATCTAAAAAATTCTGATAGCGTATAGTTTGAAGTCACTAGATGGCAACCAAATTCATTTAGTCTAACCATAGTAATAATGTTGATAAGCTGGTTAATAATATTGATTATTCAGACATCACTGAGCCTTAATACTATCATCCGGAAAAACTTTCAGCAAGTGATTATAAACCTCTAAAATCCTACTCAACGCTACAGCTGGATCAGCATATCTGTAAAAATGTGACCTGCAATTACAGTCTGAGCTCCCGAAGTCATTTATCGCTTCTCCACCCATCGATTCTATAAATCGCGATATTTTACACTCGTATCTCTTAGATAGGTTGAGTATGATTGCTTTTTCGGCGAGTGCGGTACCGTTTACTAGTATGTAATCGATGTGCCACCTTGGGTTTTTTATTTTGCTGAAGTATCTACTGACCCTTTTCTCAACGTTGATCTGCCCAGAACCAACGTATAGATAATATCCAGCCTTTAATTGAATGTTGCCAAGTCTTCCAACTCTAACGACTGCGTCGTTAAACACTCTGACCACTAGGACGTAAATACCCCTGCTCAACTTGCCGTAGGGCATCTCTGTCAACGATCCTAATGTATTTTCTGAGTTTTCGGCTGATCTTGGTGCTATGTGAAAGGTTATATAGTAGCCAATGAGAACTACACTCACACATGGAAAAGGATCGTAAGTTAACCAAGAAAGGATGGATAAATCAGACACCAGAAGGAGAGCTTTTGTTAGTGAATGAGAGTGGAGTAGCATATAGGGTGAACGAGTCAATAATAGTTGTGTGGGATGCATTTAACGACAAGACAGTAGATGAAGTTGTGCAAGAAATAGCCAGCCAGATTGATAAAGATCCTGAAGAACTAAGGGAGCCGATAGAGCAGCTTGCAGAGGCTCTCCTTGAAGCAGAACTATTAGCATAAATAAGTTAAAAACGTAAAAATTTTTTATGTTAACCGCGCAGGTAATTTGAAGTATTTCTAGAGTTTTTTAGATCTACAACCATAATGTACAAGGGATTCACTCAACACATCGCGTATATTATCAACGACATTACAATTACACGATATGTCTTACACGTGCTCTGTTTTGCCATAGTTTACATATTCGAAAAATTTGGTGCTAATCTCACGGTATAAAGAATTACTCGGCCACGTCTTGTTGCGAGTAGTAATAATACTCGCCAATTGATTTTTGTTGACGGTCTAGCCTCGATCCTGGTTTGTTTATTCGTGGCCTGTTTGTTGCTTGGTCGCGTCTAAAGGTTATTCCCAACTCTGATAGGAAAAGGTTGAATCCCTTCCTCAGGTCTAGGGGCTGCGAGGCGTAACCCTCTATTCCAGGTATTCCTCTGAAGACCATCAGCATTGATGCAGAAAAATCTATGATAGATAGGTCGTGGTCCACTAAGAATATGTAGGCATTTCTATCCCTAGCGATCCTCTTTAGCATTCGTGCAACCACGTACCTCTCCTCGACATCCAGAAATGCGCTCGGCTCATCAAGCAAGTATATCTCTGCTTGGCGAGATAGCGCCTCCGCTATCGAGACTTTCTGCAATTCTCCCCCACTCAATTCGTTTACATTCCTCTCATACAACTTATCTATTCTTAGAGGTCTAATCAGTTCTGATTGATATATTTCTGACTCAAAAACCGTGCCTGCAACATTTCTTAAAACCTCCTCGACTGTCGCGTCAACTCTTTGAGGATGCTGTGGCTTTAGGCTAACGGACTTATACTCAAGCCGATTGCCGTTATCGTCCACCTCCAGACCGGCGAGAATTTTGATAAACGTTGTCTTTCCAATGCCGTTTGGCCCGAGAATTCCCAGTACATGTCCAGGCTCTATGTGTCCAGCTTCGACAAACATTCTAAAACCATCATAGCTCTTTTTAATTGCTGGCCAGTATAGACCGGTGGTGTTTAGTTCCTCGCTCAACTTAGGGGAATGCGTCTGGAAAATTATCTTGTAATCTCTAAACCTGACATTCTCCATTGGGAGATAACCCTCAAGATAGGTGTTTATTCCCTCACGCGTACCATACGGTCCAGAGACGACGCCATAGACTGATGGTTCACCGTAAAAGATAAAGACTATGTCTGAGACGTAGTCTAGGACGGCTAAGTCGTGGTCGCAAACTATAACGCGTTTATCACCGGCATCAGCGGCCTCTCTGATGATTGATGCTACCCTTGTCCTCTGTTTAACGTCTAGAAAGCTGGAAGGCTCGTCGAAGATCAGGATTTCAGAGTCCTTGATCAATGCTGCAGCGATCGCGAGACGCTGTAACTCTCCGCCGCTCAGCGCTTTAACATCCCTGTCCAATAGATGAGTGAGCTCTAACTTTTCTACGTATTTATCAACTATTTCCTTAGGTCCGAGCCTATAAAGTAACTGACGCACAGTACCGCTAACTATTTTGGGGATCGCATCTACTTGTTGAGGCTTAAAGCTGATCTTAACCGTGCCTTTTGCCAAATTCGTGAAGTACTCTTGGATTAGAGAGCCTCTGAAGTATCTAGCTACTTCTCCCCAGTCTACATCTTGTCCTATTTTTCCGAGGTTAGGTCTTAGCTGTCCTGCAAGTATGCTTAGGGCGGTGCTTTTACCTATGCCGTTCCTACCTATAACGCCCGTAACTTTTCCCTTCTCGGCAAATGGGAGCCTATAAAGTCTAAAGGAATTAACTCCGTATTGGTGAATAAGGTCTGATTCGAGCTCCCTCGGCAGATTAACTATGGATATCACCTTGAATGGACACTTAGCCACGCAGATGCCACAACCGATGCAAAGCACCTCATTAATGGCTGGAAAACCATTCTCCGCCATTTTAATTGCCTCTATACCGTTTTTTACAGGCGGACAAAAATTGATGCAGGGGACTCCGCATTTCTCTGGCTGACACCTATCTAGGTCCATTACAGCTACCCTAATCATTCTTCACCACCAGAACGGGCTCACAGAGGTCTCGGTGCCTCAAGGAGCGAAGCATTCAACTGATACTTGATTAAATCTACTGATTTATAAGGATCGCCTAAAAACAAAGATACCGTATTTAGAATACCCATCGGCGTGGTAATTAATATTAAATAAATAATCAAGACGAGAATAAGAGGCAGAGAGATGGTTCTGACTGCTAAGATATTCGAGGTCAAGGCTGAGACGACTATAGGCGCAATAGCTGCAAAACTAAGTGGATTAAGATTAGTTGAGACTGTGAGTGAAGAAAAATCTGAGTTTGAATTAGTAACAGACGTACATGACTTAACAGCAGGAAAGAACTACGTGACTGCTATATTTAGTCGCGATAAACTCATCAAAATTAAGCAACGAGGCAGAGTCCTACCGATAATTAAGACAATAGAAGCAGTTATAGATTTTAGAAATAGAGGCGAAAAAATCTTTCTGACCGTAGCGCAGGAAAAATACTTCGCTAACTATGTAGCAACAACTCTCAGCAATTCACTATTTCTAAACTATAGAAGCATAACAGAGTCAAGCATACCTTCTGAGAATATGCAAAAGATTCATGAGTCAAACCCTGACGGGACCAAGCTCATATGGTTTGATCAAGTCGATATACCGGGCGTCGCTAAGTTGGCGCTCGCAGGGCCATCATTAAGGGATACATCTCTTTATGAGGAGTACCTAAAGCACGGCAAGATATGGTATATCGTGTTTACCACTAGAGAGGGGGGCAGGATCTTTGGACTAACGAGAAACGGAGTAGTTACCTGCTTCACACCCATCGAAGAAAAAGACTTCCTAGACTATATATTCACAGAAGTCTTTCCACTGCTCTCCTAAGCCTCGTATTGATAATATGCTTAAATTCATCAAGAAATTAGGATATTTAGGCAGGAGCGGGCCCGTAGCTCAGCCTGGCGGAGCGGCCGGCTCATAACCGGTAGGTCGTGGGTTCGAATCCCACCGGGCCCATATTTAGCAGCTCGATTTTATCAAAGATATGAGGATGGACGCACTAATCGTCGACATAGTCTGACTACTGCGTTTTAGTTTATAACTTTGTATCATCAGTTATTTCGTAGTAGAGTTAAGATGGAGATAGCGGTCGTACACACGTTAAAAAAGATTGAGAGTGGAGAGATGGCCCGTGAAATTTGTGATCTGATAAGAGAATATGGTTATCCATATAGGTGTTTTAGTCTGGAAGATGTGTTAAACGGTTCGCAAATCTCATGCGACGTACTCATAGTGCTTGGTGGTGATGGCACGATACTTGCATCTATTCACAGTTTAGAAGATCCTGAGACGCCCATATTTGCCATATCATATGGTAGAGGCGGATACTTAGCCGAGGGCAGACCGGAAAATGCCTTGGAGTCCGTTAAGAAAATACTGACAGGCGAATATCACTTGGAAAGGTACATGAGGTTAGAAGTAAAGCTGAATGGGGTTAAGATCGGCGATGCCATAAATGAGGCGTACATCTCTAATGCCTTGCCAGGCAAGGTAATTGATTATACCATCTCCATCGATGGCAGTAAGCTCGCAGCAGTAGTCGGTGACGGCATAATCATCTCTACACCCCTAGGATCCACAGCGTATAATCTCTCAAACTTTGGGCCTGCCGTAGATGATGCACTCGACTGCATCATTGTAAACCCCGTCTTATCACTTACCTACGTCTCACCGATCATTCTCTCTGCTAGCAAGAAAATTACAATATCCGTTCCAAAATTAGAGTCTTCACTCTTGATAGACGGGTATCTTAGAAGAGTTACTAAGGATGCGTCGATTGAGATTGCGAGGTCTCCTGTCCACACCGTGTTTATAAGACTCTCAGGTGGTAGTTGGCTTGTCAAGCGGCTTGGAAAACGCCTCCGCTGGTAAGTCCAGGAAGGCATATGTACTTGATGCATCCGCATTCATGATTGGTGGGATTGAGTTCAGCTCTGATGACTTTTACACAACAGAATCAGTAATCAAAGAAGTTAAGGCAACCGTTATACAGAAGTCGAGAGTCGAAGGATTAGTTGCTTCAAATGCGTTAAAAGTAAGTTCGCCCCAGAGTAAATACCTAGATTTGGTGAAGAGCAGATCGATCGAGCTTGGTGAGTCGACAAACATGTCAAACACTGATTTGGAGATAATAGCTTTGGCGCTGGAACTATCGGGGCGGGGGCTTGACGTGACTATCATCAGCGACGACTACTCGGTGCAGAATGTAGCCGCCTCATTTGGATTAAAGTGGTCAGGAATAAAGTACTCAGGAATAACTAGACTAATCCGCTGGAAGATGATCTGCGATTTATGCAGGTATGAGACCTACGACGCTGAAAATAAGACCTGTCCAAGATGTGGGTCGAAAATGAGAAGAAAACCAATAATCAAAGAATTAAAAAACCTAAAATATCTCTGATTTTTGAGTTATTTCGTGGTGTCAAGCGAGTGAAAAAGGCAGTAGTAATAAAGGGCGATGGCGTGGGACCCGAACTTACAGAGGCTGCAATGATAGTTATAGACGCTGTGAGGCCGAGCATAGATGTTGAGATCTGTGAAGCGGGCTATGAATGGTGGATCTCGGCAGGTAAACCAAAGGTACCCACGCTTATACCCGAAGATACTTGGGATAAAATTTTTAACAGCGAAGCCTGTCTAAAAGCTCCGACAACTACTCCGCCCGATCCGGACGCTCCCAGCAGTGTTGCAATCAACATAAGAAGAAGGATGGATCTATATGCTAACTTAAGACCAATAAAGACCTTCAAAGGTCGTGATGGGCCGCTCGGCAGCGTGGACTTTCTCTGCGTCAGAGAAGCCACAGAGGGGCTCTACATAGGAGCTGAGACCATGATTGATTATGAAACAGGAATCGCTATAAGAAAAATAAGTAAGAAAGGATCGACGAGAATTGCAAAGGTAGCATTCGAGCAGGCCAAGTTGAGGGGCTACAACAAAGTCGTAGTAATTACCAAGAGAAACGTCTTGAGATTGACTGATAGCATCTTTTGGAACGCCGTCAATGACGTGGCGAAGAATTATCCCGAAATCGAAGTTGAGGAATACTTCATAGACAATATGGCGCAGCAACTGGTTAAAAATCCTCAGAGATTCAACCAAAACGTCATACTCAGCACGAATCTTTTCATGGATATAATCTCAGAGCTCGCGTCGGCTCTCGTCGGAAATATTGGGCTGATTTATTCTGCAAACATCGGTGATAAATACGCAATGTTTGAACCTGCACATGGAAGTGCGCCGAAATATAAGGGTCAATATAGAGTGAATCCTACGGCGATGATACTTTCAGCTGCATGGATGCTCGAATATCTTGGATTCAAAAAGCATTCCCAAAGTATATTCAGAGCGGTCGAACAAGTCATTCAAGAAGGAAAAACAGTTACTTATGACTTGGGAGGAAACGCTAGTACGCTCGAGATGGCAAAAGCAATAGCCGAATTATCAGCAAAGTATCTAGACGAGCTTTGATCTCTTGGAAAACAGGAGCAATAAGTCATCTAAACTATTATCCTTCTCTAATATGCGTGTCCAATCGACCTCCTCGTTTATGTTTTCTCCTCTAAATCCATTCAATAATAACGTGGTTGTTTCATCAATAGTCCTGTGACTAGTATTTATTTGCCAAGTCTTTTCAGGTCCAAATTTTTTAAGCATATCGAAATAAACAATCCCCAGAAATTCTGCCTCCGCGTTTTCTAAGACCTTCTCTTCGGGATACCTCCTTCTCCTCAGGTTGTCTATAATTTCGAATGGATTGCGTCTAAGCACAAAGACCCTCTCAACATTAAAACCTCTGGGTTTAAATGCGATATGGGTAGCTATCAGCACATCTGCCGACTTGGACCGTAGAATTTTTCCTGCACGCGAAGAGAGGGTTCTCCCATCTACTTCTAACAGACCGTCTAGCTGGCCCGCTTGAAGAATATCTCTTAATTCTAGGAATTTTAGGCCTATCTTTTGACTTATGAGCTGACCGAGAGTCGTCTTGCCAACTCCCGGTGTGCCGGCTATATAGAATACCCTAGGCATCGCGGACTAACATTTATTCATCACGGCGACTTTTATCTTTGAGATGAACATAGTAGTGATAGCGCCTACGTGGCTAGATAGAGAGCTGAAAGAATCAACAGAAGTGTTAAGAAAAGTCTATGGAAAAGAAGCCATGATAGAGAAGATAAATGAGGATAAAGGACGATATTTTGTCGACCAAAACAGAAATCAAGCAGATGGCTTAAGAATGCTGGCATATCTTCGATTACTAAAAGATCCAAGTTTATACACGGTCTGGCTGACCGAGGAGGATCTATTCATAAATGATTTTAACTTCTGTTTTGGGCTGGCATACGGAAACGTAGCTATCGTGTCTACGCATAGACTTCGTGACAGAGACATGGAGGTTTATATTAGTAGATTGAGGAAAGAACTTTCACACGAGGTTGGTCATTTATTCGGACTTAAACACTGCAGTAACTGGAGGTGCGTCATGTACTTCAGCAATACATTACTAGATACTGACCGGAAGACCGAGGATCTATGCAGTAATTGCAGATTAGCCCTGAGTAGAGTTAGTAAAAGTCTCCCCCGTAGATGATTCAGATTCTCTAGATACTGTTGGCTGTGTTGATAAACCTCTCAATACTTCTTCAACATATTCGCGCGTAATCACACGAGCCTCGATGAGGTTTACTATTGAGTTAGGCGAGGCTACGCCTGTCAAGCGCCCTATACTTCCCTTGATTTGCCGCCATTTCAAGTGTGTGTTTCCTGTCTTAGAGCGATAGATCACTCCTAGGATGTCTGCGGCCTTGACAAATGTCAAGTCGCGAATTCTGGCCAACTCTACCTTGCTTGCCGCCTCTACATATATCTCTCCCTTATCTGAGCTTCTCTCTGGGAAAATTGTTGGGTCTTTCAAGTAGCCCTTTGGTATAAATGACAAGCATGTATTGTAAATGATAAACCTTCTGAACCTCTCCAGCGTTGTCTTGATATCGATCTCCATGCTGTCTAATCCTGTTATATATATTCATATTGATAAAATTTAACCATTATCGAGAATTACTTCGACAATATAGGCATGATCTACTTCTAGACATGTGGTGGGAAGTCTATATATGGCCTGAAACATAGTGATAGCAGGATGGATAGATCGGGCACCGTTCAAGCTGAAGCGCTCACCACTACTGGGACATATATACGTGAAGTCATACTCGAGAACTTCATGTCGCATGAATACTCAAGGATTAAGCTCAAAAGAGGGGTCAACATAATAACTGGACCTAACGGTTCCGGAAAATCCTCAATACTACTCGGAATAGCAGTAGCGTTAGGGCAGACTTACACGGAGAGAGCCGAGAAATTAAGCGACCTCATACAACGTGGTAAAGACACTGCCCGAGTGACAGTAATATTTGACAACTCGCCGATCAACGATAAAAGACCTGTCAGATCAATAACGTCAGACACGATAGCAATCACAAGATACATAAAGAAATCAGGTGAATACTGGCACTATGTCAATAACAGATTTAGGACAAAGGCAGAGGTGGATCAACTTCTAAAAAACATTGGAATAAACCCAAACAACATGCTTATCATAATGCATCAAAACATGATAGAGAATTTCGCTTCGAGAAACAATATTGAAAAACTTCAAATGGTCGAGGACGCGGTCGGCATCTCCCTACTAAGAGAACGAATCGTAGAAGCAGAGGCAAGGCTCAGAACATTAATGTCCGAGACAAATAACATCAAAAAATTATTATCTGAGGCAGAGGCCTCAGTGGATTATTGGAGGTCAGAACTAGAAAAATTAACAAAAATAAGACAGCTCGAGTCAATCCGGAAAAAACTAGAACAAGAATACGCATGGTGCCTCGTTAAAAGAATAGAAGACGACCTAGAAAGGAAAACAAAAATAAGAGAAAAACTATATGGAGAAAACGAGCGACTAAGGATAGAGATTGAAAATTTAATAAGCGAAATGCTCGAAAAGAAAGAAAAAATAAAAAACGGCATCGAGGAACGAATACCAATCACTGATATCCTACGATTTATTGATGAATTAATTGAACTAGCATCTAAGCAGGGAGCCGCTAGACTTAGAGAAAAACAGATCAAGGAGGAATTAGGAGAAATCGACAGAGATATCAGTAGATTGCAAAGCGAGCTGAATGAAAGTTTAAGACAAGCAGCAGAGAAGGGCGAAAGAATTCTTTCCAATCGGGATCCACACGAAGTCTTAGAGGACATCAGGCTGACGACCCTGCAAATAGCCTCGATTGGGAGCGTTTCACCCGAGGCTGAAAACATGTACTTGATAGCCGACGCTAAATTCAGCGAGATCAAGGCAAGAGCTGAGGAGATGTATGAGAATATCAAGCGCTCGATGGAGGAGGTGAGTAAAAGAAAAGAGATCTGGAGAAATAAGTTGAGAGAAATTGTATCTAAAGTTGAGCCGACTTTTCAAGAAATTTTGGCGACGATTGGTGCTAAGGGAGCAATTATACTACGAGACCTAGAAGACCTATCGACCGCTAGTATTGAGCTTCACGTCGGGTTTAGGGGCAACGATCCTACGATTCTTGACTCTCATACTCACAGCGGTGGCGAGAGGGTAGTAGCGACGCTGGCGTTTCTACTCGCATTGCAGAGTCATATGAAGTCGAGCTTCAGGGCTGTAGATGAATTTGACGTACACCTAGATCCTCTTAATAGGGAGATGATGATGAAGATTCTACTTGCAACAGCTAACAAGTACCCAGAGACTCAGTATCTGCTCATCACGCCCAGCAGGGTTCAAGTTTCCAAAGAGATGAACATAATAGTCGTGCAGAACGTTTCTGGCAGGTCTTTTATAATCCATGAGGATGAGGCCGAGTGATTAGAGAAGTAACTATTGCGAAGCAGGAGCTTTTAAAATTCATCAGTATTCTTGACAATATAGCAAATCAACGAATAGAGCCGTTTACCGTTGATATTAGGTCATTACTAGATAAGTTGAGAGCAATTATTGAAAGATATAGAGATACTGAGACCGTAATTCTTGACGCTGAGACACTGTATAGGATATCAATAGTGCTTGGGGTGCAGCAGAGATGGATAAGGGAACGAGCGAGCTCGTTATTTGTTGATAGCAGCGTAATTTTTGCCAAGGTTATCTCATCACCTCCTGAAGAGCTAGTACAAGCTTTCTTAGCAGCATGGAGACCAATTGTAAGGATAGAGCAAATATCGGCCCCCCTACTCTTAAGAGGATATGAGCACTTTCTCTCCTTACCGAGTAAAAAACATGTTTCTGACACTGATCTGCAAAGAACAGATATTTCGAAAGGGCTCCCGTATAGTTTCGAGGAAGAAAGCATAATGGAAGATAAGTTAGAGAGTATTCTCAATGAATTGCAGTTAAAGTATCCAAACTGGACTGATTATTGGGAGTTCATTAATAATGACGACATAAATGTTAAGTTCGAGAGAGCGTATCTACTCAGCTTCTTAATCAGTAGAGGAGAAGTCGATGTAAAGATAAGTCCAATAGATAGAAAGATACTGATAAGAAGCTCTAAGAGAAAAGACATAGACGATAGGAAATTATCGCTAGTAGTTAATCTCGGTGAACAAAATGAGTAAAGCTGACGAAGAATTAAAAAAGCTAGAAAAGAAGTTGTCGGTGGCTGTCTCACTTATGGTAGCCTCTGGACACAGACTCCCTGGCGTTAGGGGATGGGAGCTTAGAAGAAGGCTGGGGAAAAACTATCCAAAGCTAATCGAGAGCCTTAATTCGAGGCTTAAGGAGGTAGGCCTTCAAGTAAAGATAATACATGACCAGGAAACTGAAGAGGGTGATTTAGACAGGGCTAGGTTCTACATAGTGCTATCTGATCCGCTAAACATATCTGACATCCCGACACTCGGATACAGTCTCGACGAGCTGGCTGTCCTATCAGCGACCCTTGCATACCTATTTACAAAAAACGAAAAGGCGAATTACAAAGAGGTAGTCGAGATGCTGGAGACGAAGTATCAAAAGTGGCGAGTCGAGTCAATACTTGAGAGACTCTCTAGGAAGGGCTATTTAATCAGGAATGACGATGGAACTATATCGATTGGCTGGAGGACGAGGGTTGAAGTAGATAAACAAGAACTACTTAAAGCATTTATAAACATCGCGGGTCAAGATAAATCTAGTAACCCGCCTGATGAACAATCAGATACCTCTACTTGAATAGTTCTAGTAGTCTCCTTTTTTCAGCCTCTATTATCAATTCAATCAACTTAGGACTGATGTTGGGCTCTTTTGATAATATATCCTCCGCGATTTTAGGTGTTAATTCTCTCCCAGCCAATACCACTATAGCTGCCTTACCATACCTCTCCACCAATGCCGCAGTCTTTTCTAATTCTCTAATCAATCTTTTTTCCTCGGAGGATGCTGCTCTTCCCTTTCTATTAATTAGTAGCTGTAGACGGTCGGCATCAGATTTTAAGATTCCCAACCTACGCGAACCACAGTTTTTGCATTCTGGCCGTGGATCGATTTCTCCTACCTCAGCTGTTTGGACATATGAATAGCACGATGTACATACTAGTGTGACACGCTCTGAAAATAATCTTCCCTTAACAGCATTGATAATTACTTTTTGTAGCCTCTCAGGAGTAAAGATCTCAAATTCGTAGAGATAGCGATTTATCGTCAATGAGGCCAAGGGACTAGGAGTGTTCGAGACAAACGTCACTATGTCGACACGCCCGTCCCGTATCATCTCAAGTATCTTTCTCGCACCGTCCCAGTCATAGTCTGAGATTAACGTGAATCTTAATGCCTCTTTGTATGGTGGCGTCCCTTTAAGACTGAGGATGATCTGTTGAATGTTTACGTCAAGTAGGCTCGCCTCTTTTTCTACAACACCCATTTTCCGAGCAACGTGGACAAGCCTTCTCTTAAAAATGTTGGACGTCTCAATCGCGTGTTTTACCTGCTCATCCGTAAACTGCTCCCTGAGCGTGTTATGGACCATCACGTGGTCAATATGCCTTGATTTTAACACTATCCTATACGGATCTGAGACAAGAGTGACTGGAGCGCCGATTTTTTCGGCGAGATATACTGACATTAAACGTCCAATTGTCCTGTTAATTTTGAGCCCTCCGCATAAATGTATTATGACGAAGTCGCCGGCCTTCTCGATGAGGACCTGTTTGTCGTTAGGTACTGGGATTCCCAGCTCGATGTGCGCGTCTATCTCCTTCAGGCTTCTAGACATCACCTCAACTGGCACTTCATATTCTGAAGCCAATGCCGAGACGGCTGTACTCCTAGGAATGCCCTGAGTTAATAGTTCAGAGTACCTTCTTCTTATCTCGCCTACCTCCATCGCTACTTCTAGTGGGACTGGTATCTCGTCGCCGACCCAAGATGGGACAGCGCCCTCACCCTCCTTCACCGGCGCTACGTATATTCTTTCATTGGACATGCTTGTAATTACCCATGCCTTGCCGGCAAGTATGAATTTAGTCCCTATCTCTCCGTATTCGGCTACGAAGCTCTCGTCAAGTATTCCGACTGGCGAGCCTGCCTCGGCATCAACTACAAGGTATTGCCTCTCCTCGGGGATCATTGATAAGTTATTAAAGTAGTAATCAAACAGCCTCTTCTGATTAATAGGTCTTGAGACCATTCCGGATTGGTCAAGCCTTAGGAGGCCGATGTTAGCCATATATGACAAAACCTCCTGAAGCTCATCCATCTCTAAATCTCTGTAATTGTATGTTTCTCTAAATAGGCCCAGCATCTCTTCTACAGATAGCCGCCCATACTCTAACAGGAGACCAGCGACTTGGTGTTGAAGAACATCCAAACAGTTCTTAAGAATTATTGTAGGCTCAAGCAGTCCTGCCTTTGCGCGTTTAGAAATAACCATGGCTTCAAGCGCGTCGTCAGAGTCCATGACTATTATTACGCCCTTTGCAGTTCCTCCTATCTTATGTCCACTCCGCCCAACTCTCTGTATAATTCTGGTGACCTCCCTAGGGGAGTTGTACTGAATGCATAAATCCACGCGGCCAATGTCTATCCCCATCTCGAGGCTAGATGTGCAGATGAGCCCGTGGAGCTGGCCATACTTCAATTCACGTTCGACGTGAAGTCTCCTATCTCTTGATAATGAGCCATGATGGATAGATACTGGGAAAGTCTCCATCCATGCCTTAAATCTATTTGCAAGTATCTCTGCCAGTGGCCTAGTATTTGTGAATATGAGGGTGGAGGAGTGGGACTCTACAAGCTCCTTAATGACCCTAAGCCTAGCAGCAACGTCTGGAGCAACTCCAAGATATTCTGCTAATTCTTTATCAGACTCGTTTGGAGTCGGGAAGAGCACAGTTATGATAGTTTCTCGAGGAATTGGAATGATCAATACTTTACACTCAGTCTTTGAGCCGACTAAAAATCTGCCAACTTCATCAGCGCTACCGACGGTGGCCGAGATCCCTACAATTTGAAAATCATGCTTAGTTATCTTTCTCAGTCTTCGGAGCGCCACTGCCAATTGAGCTCCTCTCTTATCAGTTGCTAATTCATGCACCTCATCCACTATTACCCATCTAACATTTGCTAAGTATCTCCGTAGCACCTTTCCAATAAGTAATGATTGAAGCGCCTCAGGCGTAATGATTAATATTTGTGGCGGGCTTAGTGATTGCGCTCTCCTCTCTCTTTCAGGCGTATCTCCATGCCTTACGGCAACTGTGATGTCTAGTCTCTGACACCACCAGTCTATGCGGTCTAGTAGATCCCTGTTTAATGCTCTGAGAGGAGTAATGTATAGTGTTGATATTGGTTGCAAGTCTCGATTTATCGTTAACATGCTGAGAATGGGCAGTAATGCTGCCTCGGTCTTCCCAGTACCAGTCGGCGTCATTAGGAGAACGTTTTCGCCACTCAATATGTGAGGGATAGCTATCTTTTGGGCATCAGTAAGTTCTCCAAATTTTTCCCTAATAGCATCGACAACAGGCTTAGAGAGCAGCCCCTCTACGTCTTCTTGCAATCCATATGATTCTAAGTCATTATTGATTGATAAGTGTTTTATGCAGTTCCGACCGAGCGTATATTAGTTGGGTGAAGATTTAAGAGCAGCCATTTCAACTTAAGAATTGGTGTTAACAGAGATGAGCGATAAGAGTATAGGTGCTGTTTTATTAATGGGGTCGATTATAGGAATACTAATCTATGCATGGTTGATGTTCTTCGCGCCCAGCCCTGAAGTCACTTTATGGACCATTAGGATAACGCTATTTGCAGGCGTCGGAGCAATATTAATAATACTTGGATGGATAGGATACACACTTATCTCTACTCCACCACCTGAGCCCATAACAGAGCTGGAGCAGCCCAAGCTTGAGACAGAGGAGAAGAAATAGTACTGTAAACCAACCCAGCCCGTGGGCAGAGCCTATTTAATTTATTTTACTTTCTTGCCGCAGTGAGGACAGTAAACAGCTCCCTCGGGTACGGGCTCTGAGCAGTATTTGCAAATCGTATATATTTCTTCCTCTGTTTCGGGGGTTTCTACTTCTGTGACGACTGACTCTACCGGCGGTGGAGCCTCTATTTTTGTGGGTTCTTCTATTTTTTCT
>CAYTRT010000005.1:0-6173 GCA_964440295.1 uncultured Nitrososphaeria archaeon | reverse complement strand
GGGGCTTCTGGCTTTTCTTCTTCAATTGGTTTAGAAGTGGAGGTACTTATCACATGTCCTATTAACCCAGAAACGACGAACGCTGCAGAGAGGAATATTATGTATCCAATTGTTGACTCAAGCGATAGGGAGCTGCTAATCGCCGCTATTTCGCCAGTAATAGGTGTGTAAAGCATGATAAGCCAGTACAATACAGCAAGTGTAGAGCCTAGCGCAGCCGCTACAGCCGAGATCATAAACGTACCACCGACAACTCCAGGAATGATTGCTACCGCGATAATTGCGACTACGTCGAGAAAGGGGAAAGTAAGATTGATGTAAGCCATGTATCTGGTCACTAGTATTATTAAAAAGGACGTAACTGCACCCATCAGGAGCTTTATTGATGAGCGCATTTGGATTCTTCAGCCCTATTTAATAAGTCTAAGGCCACTTAAATATCTTTGAGACGCCCAGCACTACTGGAACAATCCCTCATAACGATTACTATTTCGAGATTTTAACGCATCTGTTTCAAGAGTTGACGTATTACCGTTAGCCGGAGCATTGCCGGCGCTCCCTCATAGATCTTAGCGACCTGAGAGTCCCTGAGATATTTCTCAACAATGCCGTCGATGGTTACTCCAGTCCCACCATGCAGCTCTAATGCTTTAAGTGCTGCCTCCTCAGCAACCTCAGTAGCGTAAAGCTTAGCGAGAGAGGCTGCGATTATTCCGGCCTCTTTCCCACCCTCGAGAAGTGTGGCGGCCCAATAAGTCATTAGCCTGGCCGTCACTATTGATTTGAGCAGGTCTACGATAGAAAATTGTATTGATTGAAAGGATATCAATGGCTGGCCGAAGGCTTCTCTCCTAGACGTGTAGTGAAGGCAGTTTTCTAGTGCTGATTGTGCAATTCCTACAGCCTGTGCAGATACGTACAGCCTACCGTAGTTATAGGTATTCATGGCTATCTTAAATCCATCACCTACAATACCGAGAACAGAGTCGTCCGGGACCCAGACATTATCCAGAATTAATTCGTAGGGATTTGCACCCCTCATGCCGATTATCTTGATCTGTCTACCTATCTTAAGACCCTGGGCAGTTTTCTCCACCACGAACATCGTTAAGCCTCTCCATCGCTGTTCTTGTACTTCCGGCTCACTTGTCCTCGCCAAGATTATGAAATAGTCTGCCTTGTCTGCTAAGGTGATGAAGTATTTCTTCCCATTAATTAGCCAGCCGTCTCCCTCCTTTCTTGCCTGTGTTTGGATGCCGGCCAAGTCGCTTCCTGCTGCCTGCTCCGTGGCGGCGTGGGCAGCAAATTTTTCTCCGCTGATCAGACTTGGAAGATATTTTGTCTTTTGTCGTTCAGTGCCAAACATCATTACTGGAATTATGAATAGGTGCTGAACCATGGCCGCAGTAGCAAATGATGGGCATGCCTTGCTGACTTCCTCTATGTATATTACTGTGCCGAGGAGCCCGCCTCCATTGCCGCCAATCTCCCTTGGTATTCCAAGACCCGTGAGCCCGTAGCTCGCTGCAATCCTGAACAACTCATTGGGAATTATGCCAGATTCTTCAATCTGCTTTGCCCTTGGCTCCAGCTCCTTCTCGACGAAGCTCTTTATCTTCATCCTAAGCTGTTCTAGCTCATCTGGGATGTTGATGGAGAAATCCATTACTGATCTAAAAGGAAACATTCAGTGATAATTATTTAGGGCTCGGATTTAAGAATTAGTCGTCAATATCAACGAGACATCTCCCACGTTCGTCCCTGTGTATCCGGTAAATACTAACCCACCAATTTTCTTAAAGTAGTTGTATGAGTCATTATTGTTTAGGTAGTCTTCTGGAAACATTTTGTTTGATACTCCTAGATTGTAGGTCTGTCCGTCTACAATTGCGCCTGCTGCGTCTGTCGGCCCATCGATGCCGTCCGTCCCGACCGAGCATAGAAGTACATCTCTCAATCCGGCTATCTTGACGGATGCCGCCAACGCTACTTCTTGATTCCTCCCACCTATCCCAGTGCCTCTCACTCTTACGGTTGTTTCTCCCCCAGCCACGATTAGTAACTTCCTTTTTTTATGGTGGTACTTTGCTAGAGATCCTAGGACCATGCCCACGCTGGAGGCCTCGCCTTCAATCTCATCCGAGAGAATGAGAGCTTCGTACCCCTTGGTTCTAGCATGTTCTACGGCGGCAATGCAGGCGTCCCTCACCCTCGCAACTATGATGTTTCTCACTTTTCGAAATACGGATGAGCCGGGCTTAGGGGTCTCTTTTATCTCGCCCCTAACGCCTCTCTCAATTAATTTAATTACATTGAGCGGAACTTTATCTACAATATTCCTCCTAAGCAGCACGTTGTAGGCGTCCTTAAAGGTAGTCGGGTCCGGAACCGTGGGGCCAGACCCTATGACCTCGAGATTATCACCAGGGACATCCGAAATTATTAGACTCACCACGTTGGCGGGTTGAAGCATCTCAGCAAGTCTTCCACCCTTTATCGCCGAGATGTGTTTTCTTATTGTATTAACCTCGTGGATCGACGCGCCTGCCTTTAACAACAATTTAGTAGTCTCGATTTTATCCTCAAGACTAATTCCTTCATGGGGCAGAGGGAGCAGGGCAGATGCGCCTCCAGATAATAAGAAGATTACTAAATCATCATCTCTAAGATTTCTTGAGAATTCTAAAATTCTATTTGCAGCATTTAGTCCCTTCTCGCTTGGAATTGGATGAGTCGACTCGATTAATTCGATGTTCTGAGCGTCAATTTTAGGCTTCTCCGACCCCTCTGGATAAACCACTATCCCCCCGTCTATGCGGTCGCCTAAAAGCTTGACAACGTACTTGGACATTTCAAGAGAAGCCTTACCGACAGCCAGCAGAAATATCCTGCCACGGCCACTCAGATCAAAACGTTCTTCGTCAATAACTAACTTGTCGTCCGCTATTTTCAAATGTCTAGATAGAGCCGATGCGGGAAGAACACTCCCGATAGCAGCTTCGAGGCACTCAAGTAGCAACCGCGTCAATGCCTCTGATGCTGAAAATCTTTCTAACAACTCATCAGCGTTCTTAATGATGCTGTTCATCTAGGGCAAATAATGCCTCGAGGATCTCAAATATATATTTAGGCATCGTAATTATCCCTCAGAATACCCGATGACGCGGTTCAGACTAATAATTTTTGTAATTTTGCTGTACATGCTTTTAATAACTCCTGCTTACTCCTTAACCGAGCCGATTCAGCTGAGCTATCCCCCATTAACATCCACTCCATCAGACATGCTGATAGACAAGTACGGCTACATATGGGTGACACTACCAATGGAGAATAGCGTTTGTAGGATTGACGTTTCTTCTGAATCCATAAGGGTAGTAAATCTCCCAACAGCTGCAACTAAAATTCTAAAGGCCGGAGATAAACTACTGGCTTACCAGAGGGGTTCAGAAAAAGCATTCTTAATCGATCCAACGACGTTAAAAGTTGCTACCTCGCTAGAAATGCAAAAACCACTAGAAAATGCTTGGCCCTCTTCAAATGGTTTCTGGGCGAAGTTTACTGGAACTTATGGACTCTTTCAGATTGGAGAAGATGGCACAATTGTTAAAGAATATACAGTAGAGGTGATGGATTCAGAGCAAGCTTTAAGCGAGTATGGAAAAATTGTGTGGTACGTTGGCTCTGATGGAAAAAGTATATCGAGGCTAGACTCGTCGACTGGGGCCCCTCAGACCCTCAAGCTTGAAAAATTTGTATACGCAATATTGGCGGCAAGTGAAAAAGATGCATGGATAGTAACAAGCGACGGCTCAGTATCGCTCGTGTCGATTGATTCAGCAACACCCTTAAAGACATTTAAGCCAAAGTCTGGAATCGTCGGCATAAACAAGATGTACCTAATTGAGCATGATAGAATTGTATTTGTCAATGCTGCTTCTGGAGTAGTTGGCGAGATTGATGGAGAGGTAATTAACGAACAAGCTCTTGGCGGAGATCTACCAACGCTCGCAGATATCTTCAAGAAAAGTAAGTTGTATTTTATTGATGTGAAAAAGAATATTTTAGGATTCGTCATAATTTCTAATCCACCAGAAATAGTCTCATCCACTACAAAAATTAGGAGTGAGTCCGAAATACTAGTCGAGGCGACAATCAGAGACCGTGAAGCTGACTTAAAAGACGGATATCCCCAGATAAGGATCATGCAGGGTAGTAAAGAAATAGCTAAGATCCCAATGACCCTAATCGCTGACAACAAGTATGTGGGATCAATTTCGCTCAGCAACATCAACGGCAAGATATCGATAATTATCGAAGCCATGGACTGGGGCGACAACATTGAGAGATCAAATGTAGGGACATTTGACGTAAGTAACGGCAGGATAGTAACGCCTACAGCCACGACCCAAACAACCACTACAACAGCAGTCGCAACCCAAACAAGCCCATCGGCAATAGACGTGGGGCAGATAATGATGCTGTCAGTCGAGCTCGTTCTGCTCATATCTCTGCTGGCCGCCCTATTCGTAATAATAAGGAAAAAACCGAGGACGCGGAGGGCGAAGCTGTCAAAATAACGAGTGACTAGGCTTTATGCCAAGCGCCATGAAGATGTCTAAAAATTCCGCGTCATTAAGACTTGGAAAAATTCCAGAGGATGTCCTAAGACGCTATGTTCTTAAGTTTGTCGGAAAGAGACGGAGAGATGTTTTATTGCCACCTAGTTACGGCGAGGATGCTGGCGTCGTGGAGACCAGTTCGAATAGAATTGTAGTTGCTGTAGATCCAATCACAGGAGCAAGGGAGTTGATAGGATGGCTATCCGTTCACATAAATGCCAACGATGTAGCGGTATGTGGTGCTGAGCCTAGATGGTTTTCATCATGTATATTGCTGCCTAAAAATGCATCAATCAACGATTTAAAAGTGATAACTAAACAAATACACAACGCGGCTAAAACTTTAGGCATCGCCGTCGTTACCGGACATACGGAAGTTGCTCCCTATGTAACATCACCGATAGTAATTGGTCAAATGACTGGTGTTCTGGTCACAAGAAAAATAATAACTACATCCGGGGCTAGGCCAGGAGACTACATAGTAATGACAAAGACAGCAGGTATAGAGGGAACAGCTATTCTTGCTAATGACTTTGAAGAAAGACTGAGAAAAATGGGGGTTCCCAGCTCTGTAATAAAGGATGCAAAGAATTATTATAGATTTATCAGCGTGGTAAAAGATGCGCTGCGGCTTACAAAACACGCCGCAGTATCTTCTATGCATGATCCTACAGAAGGTGGCGTAATTGGAGGGCTCTACGAGTTGTCTAGAGCGTCGGGATGCGGCTTAAAGGTTTGGAGAGAGTTTATACCAGTCTCCAAGACCACAGCCGAGATATGCAGGGCTCTCAACGTTGATCCATTAAAACTCATAAGCTCAGGCGTCGTACTGGCCACGGTAAAAAAAGCAGAAAGAAACATCCTCAGTAGGATTGGAGCTAAAGTCATCGGTAAGATGACAGAGAAAAGAAACGAAAGATTGCTGATTGACAAGACGAGAACAGTTAGCATCGATGAACCTGTCACGGATGAACTCTGGCGAATTCTCCAATAATTCATACAGTATCTAGCTGTAAAAGAGATTCATTAGAATTAGCAAAGAGAATTAAGCCAATACTCATGTGCCGTCATCCAAATTTGAGGGGTTTATATCGAATAGCGCCGCTGGTAAAGTTAAGATTTATTTCTTCCCTCTATTAATTGAATGTGACGTGGAGCAATCCCCCGGAAGAGTGACTCTTGCCTGGGTAGTATAGCCAGGTCTAGTATCGGCGGCTGTCGCCCGCCGGACCCGGGTTCAAATCCCGGCCCAGGCGGCTTTTGTATTAGATGATTGGTTGGAAATGTGAGGAGGAGTTTGGTCTTTTATTAATTTTTTGATATAGCTTTCTAGCCGCGTCTGCTTCCTAGTGACAATGAAGCCGACGCGTTTTGTAGAAGTTCAAGTTGCTGCCTGCTCGAATATAGATGTAATATTCGTCCTTGTTGCGGCGTATCCATCTCCTAGGATTACTGCGATCACGTATGCTAGCTCTTCAGAAGGCTTCAGTAGCTCTAGTGAAGGTATCCGTCTACCGTTGTATGGATTATGTATCCCGCGTAGCCAGTAGCTTA
>CAYTRT010000004.1:22834-60628 GCA_964440295.1 uncultured Nitrososphaeria archaeon | reverse complement strand
GCATCGGATGTACTACAGTTCAAGAGAAAGGCCGAGCTATACGAGGAGAAGACTGGTAGGAGGCCGGATAGGCTGATAATTGTCACGCCGTATATTGATGAGAAGGCTCTAGAAGCGGCAAAGCAACTAGAAGTAGAGACGTACACCAAGCTATAACGTGGCTGAGTACTAAAAACGAAATGCGATGCTGACGGCTGGGATGTGGGAAATTTCTCCTAAAAAGAAGGAGAGTCTATTCAGCTGACTATATACAATTACATGGAGGCGAAGCTAAGCTCCTGTCCAGAAGTGTGGGTCTCTTTGATGGACTGTATGAAACAGCACAAGGATATTATCAGCAGGGGCATGTGTATGAATCCATGATATAGGCCCTCGCTGCCCCATATCATAAAACCTATTCCTGTGTTAAAGATGCCTAGCAAGGCTCCTATGAAGCTCGTTACTCTTATAGCAGGCAGGTTGATTCTGGGGCAGAGGAGATAAAATATTGATAGATAGATCGGAGTCATGAGGCAGAATGCGAGTGGGGCATCAGAGGTAAGCAAGTAGATTGGGTTAAAGTCCCATGGCTTGTCTGGACTCCAGAATGCCAATACTGCCAAAGGCACAATCCAGTATCTCCAGAATGGTTGCCTGCGGAATGTATAATCCGTTCTTCCGATCCTCGCCTCCCATAGTCAGAGTAGACCAATAATTGAAAACTAAATGACATTCACGGTAATTACTCCCAGTCCGTAATTTTCTGTAATGGCAGTGCTTTGGAGAAATGCTATGAGGAGATAATTAACTCCGACGAAAGCAGTGAAGATTTTCCAACCCTATTGCCGTAAATCAATACAGCGGCAACGAGCAAGATCACGACGACGTGGAGGACTGGCATATGTGGTTTATATGGCTTTAGAGCGTGTCTAAGTATCTCACTTATTAGCTCGCCGGTCCTCTCATTCATAACGAAGCCCGCCACTGAGGAGTAAGAAGGATCAAAGAATAATAAGGCGAGCAAAAGTAAGTAGAACCACCACCTCCTAGTTATTCGCTCCAAATTTTCATAACTACTATGAGTTCTCACCACATCAACTCCACTACATTATTAGTACTATAATTAATGTCTTCATCTACCTTTACTCAGTAAATGATGTCTGGACCGAGTGTCAATGAGAATTATAAACCTCGTCTAAAAACGTTAATTCCTTGATAGTTGACACCCCTTTATCGCTACAGCTTTCCTAAACCTCCCCTCTACGGAGAACGTTTTATAAGAATCTACTGAAGGATCTATTAACACTCTCTACGAGGCTTAGTACCGATACGCAGTCGAACGGCGTTATATGAGTGAATATTTTAAAGCCTATTGAGCGGGAGTATAGGCTAGATCGATTTTCGTCTTTGATCTGGATTTTGGCTTAAAATTTTTGGCATGGTTTTCTGCTGTGTTTGTTTTTGTTGTTATACGTGTTGTTGTAGTTAGATAATGTTTATATATCCTCTCCGATGATTCGGTGTCGATGGGTTTTGTCGGGAGTTGGTATTCCTCTTCTAGGGAGACAATTTTCCTGAAATGAGGGTTCAGACCACGCATGGCGTCTTGGAGCTCCCGAAGGCCTTTGCTGGTAAGTGGTTTGTGCTCTTCAGTCATCCGGCTGATTTCACGCCGGTCTGCACGACTGAGTTTGTTGCGTTTCAGAAGAGGTATGATAAGTTTAGGGCGATGAGCTGTGAGCTTATCGGCCTCAGCGTCGATCAGGTCTTCTCCCACATCAAGTGGGAGGAGTGGATTAGGGAGAGGCTGGGCGTCGAGATCGAGTTCCCGATAATTGCGGACACCGGCGATGTCGCAAATAGGCTGGGATTGATACATCCTGGAAAGGGCACAAACACGGTGAGGGCGGTCTTCGTGGTTGACCCGGGGTCGAAGGTGAGGGTGATTCTATACTATCCCCAAGAACTGGGCAGGAACGTTGACGAGATTGTCAGGATCGTCGAGGCGTTGCAGGTCTCCGACAAGTACGGAGTTGCTATGCCTGCGAACTGGCCCAACAACGAGCTGATCGGCGACAAGGTCATAATTCCTCCCCCGAGGGACGTAAAGACGGCGAGGGAGCGTCTCGAGAAGGCAAAGGCCGGAGAGTTCGAGTGCTTCGACTGGTGGCTCTGCTACAAAAAACCCCAGAAATAATCACATATCATAAGTAGGAATTTTTTAGTATAGTTTCTGCCTGCTTTGTTTTTGCTGACTCATTGGCTTATGCTTAAATTCAAGTAGCTTAGGATTGTTGATACAAAGCAATGTATGTAGTTAGGGAGCATAGACCAAACGTCACCTATGTCTTAATAATTATCAATATCTTGGTCTTCCTCCTTACGTATCTGTTGGGAAGAGAGAGGATAATCTCCGTCCTCGGCGTTGTTCCGAAGTACTTGATAGAGGATGGAGACGTCCTCTCCCTCATAACTTCGATGTTTGTCCACGCCGACTTCCTACACCTCTTCTTCAACATGTGGGCCCTCTTCATCTTTGGCAGAGACGTCGAGCTGGTATTTGGCAAGACCCGCTACCTCCTCCTATACTTCATAAGCGGAGTAGTCGGCGGCCTCGCATACGCCTACTACGGATACTACCTATCAGCAACGCCCTACGGCAGGCTTATTCCCGCCGTCGGCGCCTCGGGAGCAATATTCGGATTGATGGCCTCCTTCGCGGTCCTCTTCCCCCACAGGCCGCTAGCGATGTTTTTCTACTTCATTCCAATCATCGCGCCTGCATACGTCGCGATCGGAATAATAGCCCTGATACAGACGGTCCTCGCATTTCTGCTCCCCTTCAGCTCGATCGCCTACACTGCTCATATCGGCGGCTTCGCCGCGGGCTACGTCATAGCCAGGTACTATAAGTCGAGATTTCAGAGGTACTATTACTTGTATGAATGGTAGAGGAGGAAGGAGAGTATCGGCGCGATTAGTAGTTGTCTGCCGGCCTCTCGCATAAAGTCAGCCAAGACGACTATGAGCATCGACATTAGGAGGAAGAAGGCAAAGATAGCTATCGCTGACAGCACGTCCCTGATCTCTACCATTGCAATACTCCACCTGTATAGGCTCATATTTTAGCGTTAACGACTACTGGCGTGGACGATCAGAAGATAGAGGCAGGCTCCTGCGTGGTCTACATTGACGGCGCATCTCGAGGAAACCCCGGGCCCTCTGCCTACGCCTACGTACTGATAACTTGCTCGGGCGAGAAGTACGTTGAGTCGTCCCGCATCGGCACGTCGACTAATAATAAGGCTGAGTACACCGCGCTGATAAGGGCATTGAGCCGCGCGAAGAGCGTTGGATGTAGAAGGCTCACGGTCTACTCTGACAGTCAGCTCTTGACGAGGCAGCTTAACGGCGAGTACAGGGTCAGGGACCCAGGGCTGAGGGCTCTCTACCAGGAGGCTACGTCCCTGATGGCGAGCTTTGAGGCAGTGAGGATCATCCACATCCCGAGAGAGAGAAACCTAGAGGCAGACGCCCTAGCAAACGCGGAGTTAAAGAAGACGGTGAAGGATGGGCCGTCGGAGAGATGATTTCTCAGCCGCCGACGGTATACATCGGCCTGACGTTTTCTATATCTTTGTTCAGCAGCGTCTCGACTCCTCTAAACTTTTTCCTGAACGAGGACTTGATGAATTCTGCGATCTCCTCGTCCGTGGCGCCGGACCTGATGAGGGACTTTAAGTCATAAGAATCATTGCTGAATAGGCAGGGTATCAATTTTCCGTCCGCAGTTATGCGTATCCTGTCGCAGTCCCTGCAGAAGGGAGAGCTCATAGAGGTTATTATGCCGACTCCGCCCGGCGCTTTGTCGGCGAAGACGAAGTTCAGCGCCGTGTCGCCCGCGCTTCTCTCTCTTTTTACCAACTCGTACTTTGTCTTGATCTTGGCGAGGATCTCTTCGCCCGTGACTACGCGGCTCCTCTCCCACGGGTTATTTCCGTCGAATGGCATATACTCGATAAACCTAACGATTATTCCTGATCTTCTGGAGAGCTCTACGAAGTCTAAGATTTCGTCGTCGTTGCATCCCCTCGTTATGACGACGTTTATCTTCAGAGGGTTGAACTCGGCCTTCTTAGCCTCCTCTATTCCCCTCAGCACCTTCTCGAAGACGCCGGCCCTGCCCACTATCTTTTCATACCTATCCTCCTTTAGGCTGTGGATGCTGATCGTGACGCCGTTCAGGCCGGCCTTTCTCAGCCTCCAAGCAAACTCTTCCAGGTAGTATCCATTCGTCGTCATGGTAAGCGAGCCTACTCCGGAGACACGCGCTAGAAGCTCGACCAGCTTGTCTATGTCTCGACGGAGAAGCGGCTCGCCCCCAGTAATCTTCACCTTCTCAACACTCATCGAGGCCATGATCCTCACTATCCTAGCCATCTCGTCGAACGTGAGTAGTTCCTCCCTAGGTACCCATACGGGTGATGGAGGCATGCAGAAACTGCATCTGAAATTGCATCGATCAGTGACTGAGAGGCGCAGCTTCCTCGCAACTCTGCCATAAGAATCGACGATCTCGCCTCTTTCAGAAGTCAAGTCGGTGTTAGTTTGATTGAGCCGTATATAAATTCTCTCCCTCCTCGATAATCATCAAAAGAGACAAAAACCCTCACCGAGACTTAAAGTAAAAAATATTTCATGGAGGAGGATATTTAAATTAGGTCCAATAGTAAAATAACTAGGTGTATAGTGTTGGCTGCCCTAGGAATGGCGGGCGCGTATGACCGTGCAATTACTGTTTTTTCACCGCAGGGACGACTCTACCAAGTCGAGTATGCGTTAGAGACCGTCAAGTCTGGGTCAACGTCAGTAGGAATAAGGGTGGATGAGGGCGTCGTATTAGCGGTCGAGGAGAAGACACAAAGCAAGTTGCAGAATCCAGTATATTCTCAGAAACTCTTCCAGATCGATGAGCATATAGGCGCTGCGGCGTCTGGACTAATATCGGACGCGAGAGTCTTAGTAGATAGCGCTAGAGTGTATGCTCAGATATTCAGGCTCTCCTACGACGAGCCTCCCTCAGTCGAGACTATCGCTAAGAGGATCGGTGACACCATGCAACTCTACACTCAGCACGCCGGCGTAAGGCCTTTTGGAGTTGCCTTGCTGATCGGCGGAGTCAGCAGCGACGGGCCAAAGCTTTTCTACACGGAGCCTAGCGGTGTCGTCGTAGAGTACTTAGCGTGGGGCATCGGCAGGGGGTCGGATAAGGTTAAGGAGTTCTTCGAGTCGAACTACTCCTCCAGCCTGAGCCTAGAAGAGGCGAAGAAACTCGCGATAAAATCGCTCGTCTACTCGGTCGACAAGATAGACGAGAACTGGACAGCGAAGCTAGTCTTCATTCCGGCTGACATGCGGAGATACACGATTGAGCCTCAGAGCGAGGTCGAAAAAATAGTAAAAAAAGTATTGGAGGAGCGTAAATAGCAGAATCTAACTTATAAATAAGAGAGATGTAATTCTGGCTTAGAGGATTATAGAAGTTGAGTAGGCCATATACTGTGGCGAGGATTACGAAGGGGAAGGAGACGTTCGAGGTATTGGTGGATCCCGACCTCGCGCTCAGGATGAGGCTCGGCGAGAACGTCTCAGCGTCGAAGATCATGGTGTATGAACAGGTATACAAGGACGCAAAAAAGGGGATCAGGGCAAAGGAGGATGACCTCAAAAAGGCCTTCGGGACAACTGACCCAGTAGCAATCGCGGTAAAGATAGTGAAGGAGGGCGAGCTTCAGGTAACTGCCGATCAGAGGAGGAGATTGATCGAGGATAAGAAGAAACAGATAGTTGATTTTATCAGTAAGAACGCCGTAGACCCGAGGACTAATCTCCCCATCCCGCCGCAGAGAATCATACTCGCACTCGATGAGGCGGGCGTATCAATCGACCCGTTCATCGACGCTAAGCAGCAAGTCACGAAGATAGTAGAGAAGCTTAAGCTCATCTTGCCCTTGAAGATCGGGACGATGATCTTCGAGGTCAGGGTGCCCGGAGACGTTCAGCCAAAGGCAAGCTCGTACCTCAAGAGCGTCGGAAGGGTCTTGCGGGAGGAGTGGAAGGGTGATGGCAGCTGGGCCTGCGAGCTGGAGGCTCCCTCTGGAATGCAGGTGGAGATCGTTGAGAGAATGGCAAAGATTAGTGCTGGGAAGGCTGAGGTAAGGCCGAAGAGGTGAAAGCAACATGTCTGACTACGTAAGCGAGTGGGAAGTTGTGACGCCGGGCCAGGTCCTCTCCGACGAGGCCAGAAAGGCGGGGAGCCACACATATGTCTATGGCGGTAAGGTATACTCTGCAGTGACTGGAGTGGTTAATTTTAGGAACGCTAAGATTAACGTAATTCCGGCGAAGGGCCCGTATCGGCCGCAAGAGGATGACTCAATAATCGGCATAATAATAGATATTAAGCCTAACATTTACGAAGTGGACCTTGGCTGGCACGTCATAGGACTGATGAAGAGCCGATCAAAGCGGAGGAGAACATCGCTGAGCCTGCAGATAGGAGACGTCATATACACGACAGTAAAATACTGCGGCATAAGAGGCGTATTCCTAGATGGTGGAGAATCACTGAAGAAGATAGAGAAGGGACTACTGGTGACGATTAGCCCCGTCAAGATTCCCAGACTCATCGGAAAGAAGGGCAGCATGCTCAACCTCCTGAAGAGGGAGACAGACTGCCAGTTTTACGTCGGGAGGAACGGGCTAATCGCGATTGTCGGGCAAGACTCTAAGCACGAGTTTGCTGCAGCCTCAGCGATAAAGCTAATCGAGGAGGAGTCCCACATCAAGGGATTGATCGACCGCGTATCCGCGCATATTAGGAAGATACTATTATCGGAGGCAGAGGAGAATGAGTGAGGCAGTAAACCTATTCACGCCCGAGGGAAAGAGACTCGACGGGAGAGGCCTAGACGAGATGCGGAGAGTTAGGATGGAGGTTGGTGTCCTAGACAAGTGTGACGGCTCAGCATACGTCGAGCTCGGAAAGACAAAAGTCTTCGCCGCGGTCTACGGGCCGAAGGAGGCTCATCCTAGGCACCTCGCCCAGCCGCACAGGGCAATTCTCAACTGTAGGTACCACATGGCGACCTTTAGCGTTTCTGACCGAAAGCCAGCCGGAATGACTAGGAGGGAGATAGAGCTCACGAAGGTGATCAAGGAGGGGCTCGAGACCCTGATCTTCCTCGAGGAGTTCCCACGCTCGGCGATAGATGTCTTCATCGAGATAATACAGGCTGACGCGGGTACTAGGACGGCCGGCATAACTGCCGCCTCTCTCGCGCTTGCCGATGCCGGGATACCGATGATGGATCTCTGCGCGGGCATAGCCGTAGGGAAAGTGATGGGAAGGCTCGTCTTGGACCCCAGTGAGGACGAGGATAAATACGGCGAGGCCGATATGCCCATAGCTATGGCCCCCAGGCTCAACACCATAGTCCTACTACAGCTCAACGGTAGACTGACCGTCGCCGAGTTTAAGGAGGCTCTCAGCCTAGCGAGGAAGGGGATCGAGACGCTTTACGAGATGCAGAGAAAGGCGCTGAAGAACAAGTTTGCGGGCTTCGAAGAGGAGGAGGTGGAGTAGGCATTGTATAGAATAGGTGGTAAACCATATCCGACGAAGATACTTCACGATAAACTGTATGAACTCATTCTTCATGAAAAGAGGCTTGACGGCAGGTCGCCCTTCGAGAGTCGACCAGTAAGCCTTCAGACAAATCTAATAGACAAGGCGGAAGGGTCTGCACAAGTATCGATGGGCGGCACAAAAATAATAGCAGGCATAAAGACAGATGTAGGCTCTCCCTACCCAGACACACCAAACCAGGCAAACCTGACTGTTAATGCCGAGCTGTTGCCACTCGCCTCTAGGACATTTGAGCCAGGCCCGCCCGACGAGCGGGCAATAGAGCTCGCCAGAGTGGTTGACAGATGCATAAGAGAGTCGAGGGCAATCGAGTTGGAGAAGCTTGTATACATTCCTGGGCAAAAAGTAGCGGTGATCTACATCGACATATACGTGCTTGACTACGATGGAAACTATTTTGACCCAGCAGTCCTGGCCGCCGTGGCCGCGCTGGCAACGGCGAAGATAAAGAAGTACGAGGTCGTAAACGGATCTCTGAGGCTCGTCGAGGGAGAGTACTTGAAGATTCCGGTCAGGAGGCTTCCAGTCTCCGTAACCCTCGGACTCTTCATGGACAAGATAATCGTCGACCCAACCGCCATCGAGGAGAGCGCTCTAGACACCTCAATAATAATCGGCTGGAGCACAGAGGACGAGATCGCCGCGATTCAGAAGAACACGCCGGGAAGACTGCCATTCAACATAGTCGAAGAAGCAGTCAACATATCGAGAGAAGTATCGATCAGGCATAGGAAGAAGCTCATCGAGAGCACTGGCTGGACCCCCGAAGCCTCCTAGCCGCTTAAGAAACAATATATTAACCCGCCATGGGAGGTACTCTCTTGGCATGAGGGCTGGAAAGGGAAGCATGGTCAAGAGGTTCGGCGCGAGGTACGGCGCCCGGCTCAGAAAGAAGGTCCAAGAGATAGAGCTCTCCCAGAGAGCGCTTTATCCATGCGAGAGGTGCGGCTCAAAGACGGTCAGGAGAATAGCAGTCGGCATATGGGAATGCAGGAAGTGTGGATATAAGTTTGCGGGAGGCGCCTGGGCGCCCGTCACCACTGTCAAGTAGTGTCTAAAATGCATGAGTCCACTGCGAGGATAGAGATTTCTTCAGACGCAGCAGAGATATACTACTTGGCCTTGAAGCCGGAGGAGGGGCTGCTGCCGGGCGGCAGGTCGTCCGCGCAGGTAATACTGGCCGGCGATAGGTTAATGATATGGATCGAGGCAAGAGACACCACTGCGCTGAGGGCTGCAGTTAACTCTTTTATTAGGTGGTGCATAGCGGTTATGAGGTGCATAGGAGAGGTGGTGGGTGTTGGGCGCAAATGAGCTTCCCATGAGCGTGCAGCAACAGCTAGCCAGGCTCCAGCAGCTTCAGCAGACGCTAAGCGTCCTGCTGGCCGAGAAGCAGAAGATACAGGCAGAGCTAGAAGAGATAAAACTCGCGATCGAAGAGCTGAGCAAGTCTGATGAGAACATCATTGTGTATAAAGCTGTGGGCCCGGTGCTCGTGCAGACCACTAAGGAGAAGGTGCTGAGCGAGTTGACCGAGAAACGCGACCTAGACGATACTAGGCTCAAGGTGATTGAGAAGCAGGAGTCAAGGACGAGGTCCCAGATAGAGGGTCTTCAACGAGAGATTCAATCAATGCTGGGCGGAGAGAAGGAGAGGCAGGCATAGCGTAGCATACATACATTTAAGAGAATCTACCTAAGGCTTAATCACAGAGATCATGAGAGATAGATTTTTCATCGACTCAATAATTAGAGAGCTCGAAGAACTGCCGGGCGAGAGGGTCGGTATAGTAACGCACGTCGGCGGAGACGCTGACGCAATATCATCATGCATGGTGCTCCGAAATATCTTGACTAACAGATATAATAAGAGGGAAGTTTACATAATGGTTCCTGACCAGGTCTCAGAGCTCTCAAGCAACCTAGCGCGGATACTCGGAATAGACATACAGACCGAGCATATCGACGTTGATTCCTACGTCGCGGTAGACCTCGGCTCTCTGGCACAGCTGGGCAGCCTGAGGAGGCAGGTCCACCCACCAGTAATCTTGATCGACCACCACGAGTTTATAGAGAAGATCAGCGAGTGGCACAACTTCGTATCGACGAGTTATCAGTCTACTGCAGAGATCGTCCTCGAGATTGCTCTCTCGAGTGGCTACAAGCCGAGTCCGGAGGAAGCGACGGCCCTCTTCGTCGGCATCTACCTCGACACGGTGAGGCTCAGCATTGCTGACAGCGAGACACTGAGAAAGATGGGAATTCTCGGAGAGCTCGGAGCAACGCCAAGCAGCATCCTCAACAGTCTCGAGGCCCCGATGGACGACTCCGAGAGAATTGCTAGGCTTAAAGCCGCAAAGCGCTCAGAGATCTATAGGTGTGGAGAACTAATAGTGGCTACGAGCAGGCTGGGCGCCTATAGGCCGTCGGGGGCAAAGGCACTCCTAGGCTTGGGCGCGCACATCGCGGTGGTCGGCGACGTTGATGGAGAGGTGGTTGACGTCACGTTGAGACAGTCTCCGGAAGTATCGGAGAAGTACTCGCTGAATCTTGCTAGGGACGTTGTCTCACCGTTGACAAGCGTTTTTCAAGGCGAGGGCGGGGGACACGCCTCAGTCGCTAGGCTTAGGGTGAGGGGAGACTTCACAGAAGTCATGTCCAGATGCCTCAAACAGATATCGTACTGTCTAGGAGCGATGCCAGTGAAGGTCGAGGACTAGATGCCGCTGATCGAGGTAAGGGACCTGAGCTTCAGGTACGCAGGCACGGAGGACTGGGCCCTCAAGAACGTCAACCTATCGATAGAGGGGGGCGAGTTCGTCCTTATCGCCGGCCCGACCGGCTGCGGCAAGTCCACTCTCTTGAAATGCCTGAACGGCCTCATACCCCATATCTACACCGGCGATTACGTAGGCTCGGTCAGGGTCAAGAACCTAGATCCGGCATCGACGCCCACCTACTTGATGTCCCAGCACGTCGGGATGGTTCTACAAAACCCTGAGAACCAGCTCTTCTCGCTGACCGTCGAGGGAGACATCGCGTTCGCCCTAGAGAACATTGGCCTAGACCGCTCAGAGATGGTGAGGAGGGTTGAGAAGGTCTTGCGGGACCTAGGAATGGAGGAGTTTAGGCACCGCTCGCCCTACGAGCTCTCCGGCGGCCAGAAGCAGAAGGTTGCCATAGCGTCTGTCCTGGCTCTCCAGCCCGAGGTCCTCCTACTCGACGAGCCCACCTCCTCGCTAGACCCCGTCTCGGCGAAGTCGATCATAGACCTCCTAGCAAAGCTCTGCATGAAGGATGGACTGACAGTCATCCTAACCGAGCACCGACTAGACTTGCTCCTCCAGTACTTGACGAGGCTGGTCGTGATGGATTCGGGCAGAATCATCTATGACGATCATCCGAGAAAAGTTCTGGAATCGATCCCGATGGAGGACTCCCTCATACCAATCCCGAAGCTGATACAGCTCGTCAGGATGATGAGGCACGAGTACGGCTTCTCCGGCTGTCTTCCCTTAACGGTCGAAGAACTCGTAGAGTCGCTGGTTGGTAGATGATTCTTGATCGAGGTCGAGAACGTCAGGTATGTCTATCCGAGCGGAGTTGAGGCGCTTAGGGGAGTCTCGCTCGAGGTGAGGGAAGGCGAGCTCGTGGCAATCATGGGCGAGAACGGCTCGGGCAAGACAACCCTCCTCAGACACCTAAACGGCCTGCTTAAACCAACCGAAGGAAGAGTCCTGATAGACGGCCAGGATACCCGACAGTCAACAGTCGCAGAGCTCTCTAGGAAGGTCGGAATAGTCTTCCAGTCGCCCGACGCCATGTTCTTCTCAGAGACCGTCTACTCGGAGGTATACTTCTCCCTCAAGATGTTTGGCTACACTGACGAGGAGGCCTCGAGAAGGGTGGAATGGGCGCTGAGGCTGATGGACCTCTGGAAGTACAGAGACAGGTCTCCATTCACGCTGAGCGGAGGCGAGAAGAAGAGACTATCCATAGCCATCGTGCTGGCCTGGCAGCCAAAATACGTAGTGATCGATGAGCCGACCGCAGGACAAGACGCGCCGAACAGAAAAAGACTAGAACAGCTCATAAGCAAGCTGAGGAGTGAGGGAGCCACCGTAATATTGTCCTCACACGACGTCGAGTTCATCATAGACCTGCGGCCAAGAGTCATTCTCCTATCGGGTGGTAGAATAGTGGCTGACGGCCCCGCAGAGTCCATACTGACCGACGAGGACAAACTAGAGAGGGCGTCCCTCCTCCTACCGCAGATACCGCTAATAATGAAGAAACTAGCTGTCTATGGTGTCAATCCAGGCTGCCTAACCGTCGACGAGGCCGTCAGAGAAATAACTAGTAGGCTGAAGCCCGTGAGAGAATGGTGAGACCCGCATGTCCCTGAAGATCCTGGATGGGCTGAAGTTCAAAAACATAGACACACCACTCCACCGGCTCGACCCAAGGGTCAAGCTACTCATATCGATCTACTTCTTCGTAGTCGTGATTCTCTATGGATCGGAGTGGAGGGGCATGCTGACAATCTCAATGATAGTGATCTTGGTCGAGGTATTGATCCTGGCAGTGGGCCGCGTAGCTAAGTCTATGCTAAACACTCTGAGGGGAGCAGCGCCGATAATTCTATTCATAGCACTCTTACAAATATTACAACTATTCACCTACACGCAGCCAGGCGAGCTGATACTTTATCGAGCAGTCGCCTACACTGTCAGGTTCCTAGCATTTCTAGCCTCTTTCTCACTCTTCTTCCTAACCACGATGCCAGACGAGGTTGGGAGTGTGCTCACGTCTCTGAGGGTTCCCTACAGCTATGCCTTCGCCATGGTCGCTGCGATACGCTTCACGCCCGTCATAGCGGGTGAGGTACAGCAGATAATGGATGCGCAGAGGTCGAGGGGACTGGAGTTTGAGAAGGGAGGCCTGATTAAGAGGCTTAGAAACCTCACCTACGTATTCGTCCCACTAATCATAAGCATAATCAGAAGATCATACGAGATGGCCGAGGCGCTCGAGATAAAATGTTTCGGCGCCTCCAAGAAGAGGACAAGCTACAGGGCACTGAGATTCACTGCTACTGACGTATCGATAGCGATAATTGCGTCCACCCTCTTCTTACTCGCCATTATAGTCCACCATCTCCAGATACTTCAGGGCCTGCCCTAGCTGGTCCTGCATAAGATCACGTCGTAAATATCGTTCAGTATCGATGCTAGTGTTGATTCTCCAGCGCCCTCGCCTATGAGCGTCAGGCTCTTCAGGACTCTGCTCTTAATGTTTATCGCGTTCAGCGTCCCATGGACGCAGAGCGGGTGGTTCAGCCTGATCAGTCTGGGCTCCACTGAGAGTTCTCCATCCTCGATGCTTCCTATCAGCTTGATGGTCATCCCGCTCTCCTTGGCCGTAGAGATGGCCTCAGGAGTAATCTTAGTGATGCCCCTTATCTTCACGTCGCTCAGCTTCTTATCCAGCTTCATGACCGAGTTTGCGAGGATGGTTATCTTGATCGCTGTGTCGATTCCCTCAACGTCAAGAGATGGGTTCCTCTCAGCTATTCCAAGCATCATGGCCTCCCTTAGCGCCAGCTCGAACGTCAGTCCCTCAAAGTGCATCCTGGTCAGTATGTAATTCGTGGTGCCGTTGAGGATTCCCCTGATCGAGACGACGCTATCGCCCCTCAGGCACTTCTCGATCAGTGAGAATATAGGAATGCCGCCGCCGACCGTCCCCTCATACCTAAAGACTACGCCTCTCTCCGTAGCCATTTTTTCCAGCTCGTTCAGGGCCAGCAGGACCGGCCCCTTGTTCGCAGTCACCACGTCGATCCCCTCATCGATCGCGGTCCTTATGTGCGTCAGTCCAGGCTCGCCCGTAGTGATGTTTGTGGGCGTGAGCTCGATCAGCAGGTCGATGTGTTCTTTCCTGATGAGCTCGCCTGCTCTCCCCTTCTCGAAGCCCTCATTCTCCTCGAGCGGCTCTCTAACTTCCCTGAGCTGCAGTCCACCCTCCCTGTAGAGGTATCCCTTGCTGTTGGCGATGCCCACGATGGACAGCTGCTCAATTGGCTCCATCGCTAGTTTCTTGACGAGCGCCCTTCCCAGGAAGCCATATCCCAAGACTAGGGCTCTGATCAACTCTCCTCCTCCCTGATCAGTAGGCATCCATAACTCTCTGCCAGCTTCTCGAGCGACTTTATGAGCTGCTGCCTCTTCTCGAGCGGGGTCTCGATGACGAGCTTGAGACAAGGCGTGGTCGGGCTCCCTATCAGGGATAGCCCCACCACCTTTACTCCAAGGCCTTGGAGCGTCGCGGTCGTCAAATTAATGTCTAGGTGCCCGACCATCAAGAGTGTCTCGACCTTCTTCTCCAGCGTCTCAGCCTCCATGACTGGGACGCCGATAGACTCTATCCCGATCTTAGCCTTCTCGAGGTGTCCGAGGCTTGGGAACTCAACGTTGATGCTTACCGGGACGTATCCGGCCGTTATCCTGTCCCTGTTGTGAATGATCGATATTATGTTTCCGCCATGCATCGCGATCTGCTCCAACACGTTGAGCAGTGTGCCCGGCCTATCGACTAATCCCAGAGTCAGCCTCACTCTCATTGATAGAAGAGTTATTGACAGACGCTAAAAATACCTTTCCCAGCGCCTACTTGCTCCGCCGCTCGCCGCCCAGCCTGATTATCTTCTCCTCCTTAGTGACTGCCGGCTTCTTCTTACGCTCCAGCTCGGCCAGGTCGAATAGGGATGCCGACAAGTGTTGGGAGAGCGTGGGGTGGAGCTTATGGTATTTTCTCTGACTGGGCTTGGAGAGGTATCCGATCTCGGCTAGGGTCTCGAGAAGGCCAGCAATGCTTCTCCTGTATCCCTTCTGGTTCTTTATCTCGTCTGGCAGAAAAGCGTCTAGGTCCTTCAGCATGAATGGAGAGGACTCTATGCTGGCTACGGCGGAGATAACCGCGGCGATGTGCTCCTCCTTCAGATACCTCCTACCCCTCGATAAGAGCATGAGAATTGGATTCTTCCAGGCCGCACTCGGGGACTCGTTCTTCGACATTCCAGTTATTACTTTTCCTTACTGCCTATAAGCCTAGCTATCTCTCCCAGCCTGTATGTCCTAATTATTTTTCCAGACCTCGAGACCTCACTCTTGTGGAGCGCATCCTCTACCTTGATTTTTTCGACGCCCGCGTATTTTTCAGGCGTCCCAGAGTATACTCTCAGCCTGCTGAGCGCCTCCCTGCCCTTCGGCTTCTTCCTAGGCAGCATCCTGGCAACTGTGTACCAGAGTATTCTATCGCTTCTCCTCGGAAACCAGACTTGAACCTTGCTGAGCGATGAGTACCAAGTCCTCCTAATCAATCGGTTATACCTCTCGAGGATTGCGGACTTATTTCCAGTAATCACCGCGTCCCTGGCATTGACAATAACTACTCTCTTTCCCTGGAGTAGCATCTTCGCGACCCTCGAGGCAAGCCTGCCAAGCCTATGCCCCGCAGCATCGATCACGAGCAATTCATCACCATCTTGAATCTTCATCGAGCCCCTCACCCAATAATCTTGAAGCCTGAGACGTCTGGATTAGTCTTTATGAAGTCCTCCAAGTAGACCGGAGTGCCACCGGCCGCCTTGACCTTCTCGAAGGATTTGCCTGAGAAATCGAAGGCGACGACGAATAGTGGATGCCTCAGCACGCCTGTCCCGAGTAGCTTACCGAGGACTAGGACCTTATCGTTAGGAGACGTGACTCTGTTAAGCTCGTAGAGATTGACTACTCTCCTCTTCCTCCTCGGCCTCTTGAGGTCCTCGGCTACTGCTCTCCAGAAATCCCTCTCGCCTGATAGTTTGCTAACTGCTCTTACTATGTGTTGATACTTCTCCATCCTTGGCTTCAAGACTCTCACCCCTAATCGCATCTATTATAGCTTGATGCAGCTCCGCCGACGTCTCTTCAAAGATCTTAACCGCCTCCAAGATAATTCTCCTCGGCTCCAGGAAGCCGAAAGACTCCACAAATAAATACTTCGACTTATCGTCGTACGAGAGCGTGGCTATGCCGGGCTGCCACTTGGCGTGCCTCTTACCCTTGCCAAGCCTGACGTATAGCTCGAGCTCGATGGCCTGGCCCGGCGCGAGCTTCACGATCGGGAAGTCGCCGTTAATCGGCCTAACAATCCCAGTATCGCCAACGGGCTGAATGTCTCTCGAATAGACAGTAACGGGCGACTCTCCTGCGACAGCTTTTAGGGAGAATCTTACCGTGCATTTCTCACAGCCTAGTTTGCCTTTACAGTCACAGTTCTCAGGAAGGTTGTAGTGATCGAGGTCAGTTACGAAGGGTATGAGTGAGATCCTGTAGGCGAGGACCTCATTCATCATCGACGAAGTATTCTCTATTATTAGGACCTCGTCCACCGCCATCACTGGCACCTCATTAATAATTAATCTTCTCAGAGCATTCACGACAGATAAAGGCACATCGCTAAGGGACAGCTTTATCCTACTCCCATCCTCCTCAACAATCGATGCCTGCATAATTATGTACTAGTCAATGCTGCTCGTCTCTATAAATATATACCCTCTAAAAAGCGAAGTTATCCACTATCAAAGCGGCGATGAGACATCACACACTATTTAACTCAAAACTTCATGCCTTTTTTTGATTTAAATATGTAAATTTTTAACGTACAACAATGATTACTCCCAAAACCTATATAAATCCACGCTACAAACTATTAACAGGTTGGCCATGGCCCAGAGAGTAATACAAATCGAGGAATGCCCCAGATGCCATGCCGAGCTCCTACCAAATACGCACAGATGCCCCAGATGTGGACTCTGCGTATCATGCTCAACACAATAAAAACCAAAAACTCAACACAAGTCTCCTTTAACATATTATGGATGAGTTTGTTCTGAATTTCGTGCGAAGTCTGAATATAATCTTGTTATACATTACGATGTTTAAAAGATGCCTAGTTTGCTTTCAACCACTTTATACTCGTTCTTCTTTTTATAAAGATCAATGATTTCATCAATTGATAGAATCTTTAACTCATCATAAATCTCGTGAAATGCGCCTGAAGCGATATTCCTAGCTTCTCTTATCATTTCTCTTTTTGTGACAAGTATAGGTTTCGAGTTCCAAATATCTCTTGCATGCTTTAGCTTTGTTAACGCTTCTTCGAGATTTCCATGGATATGCACCTCAAACACTATGTATGGTACAGCCTGAGGTATCCGCCGCCAAACAACATCTAACTTGAAGTTATCTATTGGGACTTCTTTCTGACTGAGTTTTCCTTGGAGCACACCAATTTTGTGAATTATTTCTTTTACCGTGTCATGGTCGGGCTTCAATTCTATTTTCTTGTTTCTCGCATCATAAAGTTCAAGCACTCTTTCAAACACATCAAAAGAGTAGGTGGCACCGCTAAAGTTTCCAAAAATTATCAGCGACCACCTATCGTACTTCGCTTTACATATTTTTACACCCTTTTCTGCTAGCTCTCCCCTTAATACAGGAGTTACGTTTTCAAGCTTCTCTTCAACATTTATCTTTACTTGTAGTGGGTAGCCTTTCTTGTTCTGTATCTAGTATTCTATCGGTTCATGACTTACAAATTTTTCTATTAATGTCCCCTTCAGATAAACACCTTTGTTATGGTTATAATTGCCATAAATGAGGATATTGCACCCCTTCTCGAGTAACAGCCATCTGTTCCTATTAACGGGTTTGTCGGGAAAGCCCCACAGCCCTTCCTCAAACAATGATTTAACATGTGGATGCGAAAAGTCGAGTACGTTTATAATTGCCCCACAAGTTTTTATTTCCATTCCAACAACAAACTATATTACATCCAAACTATATTTAAACATTCATACATCGGTACACATATATCATCACATTTAAGACAAGAACTATCGGCTAGATTATTTTCCATAATTATAATCGAAAGTTGTCTGTTATTTTTTCGAAAAGGCATGGATCGTTGATTTCTTGATTTTTAACTGCCTTTTTTACTCCTCGACGATGTTTAGATCCACTTTAGTTCCTTACTGATCTCTTTTTGTTTTCTCTAAGCCTTCTTCAGTAAAACTAAATCGGCTAAGCATTTATTTCACTTCAGGTTGAGTCCTTCAACACCAAACAAGAAGTATAGTGCTAGGAGGTTTGCGTTGACTTCCGGTCCATGCGGCTCGTTTCTGAACTCCCAGCTTTGTTTTCTTATAAATTCTGAGAGGAGGTGATATATTGATTGGAGGCGCTTCATTTCTGAGCTGATGAGCGCCTGGGCTATGCTGGTAGGATTTTTGAGATTGCTTGTATAGACAATCTGTATATCTGATAAAAAGTGTGGTAGGCAGAGCTTTTTCGACGAGCTGGACTTTTCTCTTAATTCTTCGTCATCAAGCATCTGTACGAGTGTATGCAGATATATTTGGTTCATTGACCATAAGTGTTCACATATGGGGCATTGCTGTCTCCGAGTCTTAGGTTCTATTGCGCCTCTTAGCGTAGTAATGCTCCTCTTTCTCCTACGAGACAGGACCCTGCCCCTCGAGGGTTTCGGATAACTTGCTAAGATCGTGGATAGGTGGGGAAGTTCTTCCATAATTTTTTCAACCACGTCCTTCATGTAGAGGGCGTAGCCTAAACCGTCATGGACATCGCCTCCATAGAGAGCCCGGTACAGCATATGTGCATGACGATTACAGAAGCCCCTAGCTGCTATCACCATCTCCCTGAAGCCAGAATCCATCACCACTTCGCTTGTAAGTACATGCTTCAAATAACGCTCCTCAGAGTCATTCCAGAGATAGCAGAGCGGGCACCCACTCGATTTTTCCATCCCTTCAAGAATCCTCACAGTCAGAATATTCTTCTCAACCATCCACGCTCCGTCCTCCCCACCTAACAGGAAACCGGCACTATATCTAAGTAGCTGAGAGCCGGCGCCTACCTCTATGAAGCATCAAGACAAAAAACGCTATATGGGATTACCAGATAACTCAGTAAATTAATGAGGTAAGGGCGCAAAACTCGATCGACCACGGACGAAAACCTGAAGGGCCGACAAAGATCAAGCATCATGTTGATGCTGTTCATCGAGACTCTCGGAAAAGCTTTATATGTGTATGTGGCTCTGTTCGGTCTTAGCGATGAGGGCTTTTCTAGCGAAGGTTTATGGTAGGGTTCAGAGAGTTGGCTACAGAAGGTTTGTTCTAGACTCTGCGCAAGAATTAGGCATATCTGGCTACGTCAAGAATGAGAGGGATGGCTCAGTCACCGTCTTCGCTCAGGGAGACGAAGCAGTCATTGAGAAATTCATCGAGACTATAAAGTCGCCCCCACCTCCCACACACATCAGGTCCATCGATATCAGAGAGGCTAAGCCCAAGCCAGCCCTAAAATACTTCGCGATCAAGCCATCACCACTACACGAAGAACTCCAAGAGAGTTTTGGAGCAATGCAGTCAATCTTCACGGAATACTGGGGAGAATTCAGAGAGTTTGCTAAAGGGACGGATGAAAACTTCAAGGCGATAATGGAGAAGTATGGTGAGATATCGGAGAAGCTGACAACAATACTTGAGACGCTGACTAGAGAGTCGAGAGAGACAAGAGAAATGCTCAACGAGACAATGAAGCTACTAAGAGAGGCAATAGAAAAGATCTCAAGATAGTGCATGGTGTGGCGGAAATGTCCGGCGTGATTAATAAGCTGAGGGAGGAGCTAAGAGACCTGAACGCGAAGATTCTGAGCACTCCCTCGCTGGAGAGGCCTAGTTGGGAGGTGCTGAATAGATTCGTGGAGAATCAGCTCTACATAATTCCGCACGACTTGAAGGCCCTCTCCCACATATTATCGAGGACCACCCAGATGGATGAGGTCGAGTTCTTCAAGTCCCTAGTCGACGGCGATTACGAAGCGCTAAAGGCGCTACATCAACTAGCAGAAGAACTCAACATTAAGCTTGACTACGCTAAGCTCTCAGTCAAGGCCGTCTCATACACTCACTTCCTCTCATGGCTCGCGCTGAACGGCTCGCTTGGAGACGCAGCAGTTGCCTTAGTCGTGAACCTTCCCGTCTGGGGCGAAAACGTAAAAAGACTCGGAGAAAACGCAGCGAGCCTAAACATAAGGTCGAGAAGATTATTCGAGCTATTCTCCGGCCCATTCGAGACGCTGGAGGAGAGGGCTGAAAAGATCGCCGAGAGATACCTAGACTGGAATCGATACAGATTCGTCGCAAAGACAATCCAACAATACGAATTAGACTTCTGGAACAGCCTAACAGAATAAAACAAACTAGGCCGGAAACTCTATGTTCTTAATAATTCAGTCAGTTTTTATAGTTGGTGTCGGGACTTTTCCTCTAGGGCGAAGGCGTTGTAGCCGAGCTTGCGGAGGAACTTTGCAAAAGTCACTGAGTGTCCATACATGGTGAATACCTTTTTGGGCGAGACTGACTCTACGTATTCGACGAGTCCCTTGAAATCTGCGTGTGAGCTAAGGGGAAAGGCGGCGTCAAACTCTGGAAAAGGATTATTCAGCGCCCAGCCGGTCGCGACGGCCCACTTCGTCCGCCTCCGGTCTAGGACGCCCTGCCTCATCGAGTTTGTGACGTAGACAAACTCACCGCCTCTCAATATCTCTCTAGACACGCCCGACCCAAGCACCTCGAAATTCATCCATGGATAGGACTGCTTATAGACCATGGAGACTCTGTACACGTCCTGGCTGACGAGCACGTCGACCTTCAGCAGGCTGTTAACCAGTCCTATGATTTCCTGCGCCTTCCCCGCGGTGTAGACTTTGAAGCAGGGGATGAAGCCCTCCCTCAGCGTCTCCACTATCCACCTCACTATGTCGGCGTATACTTGTTCTCGGGGGCCGAACTTGTAGAACGGCGCTCCGTAGGTCGCCTCTATTATCAGGTCTTCGCAGGCCGCCACCTCGGCCGGCTTTTCGAGTATGGTCTCGACGGTGTTTAGGTCGCCGGTATAGACGATGTCCTCCTCAGGAGTGTTGATCTTGAAGAGTATGGAGCCGAGCATGTGTCCGGAGTTCATCGGCGTCATCTTCAGGTTCTCACTGAGCGAGATCGTCTCGTCCCGCTTAGCGCTTACATAATTATTGATCCTCACGTTGCGTGCCTTTAGGATGTTGTAGGTCTCCCTCGTCATGATTGGTAGCTTCTGTGCGCCGCCAACATGGTCTAGGTGGCCGTGAGTGATGCATGTCACGTCTCCTTTAGCGGCGTAGTTTAGAAATGCTCCGTCTTTTTCCAGTATTATCGTCGGCCCCCTATCGAGCTGTACAGCAACCATTCTGAACAACTAATAACATCGAGCTTGACTTAACCCTTTCTATGCTACAATCAAAAACTCAGCAGAAGTATATTTTGCATTCTTCTCAGCATACTCATATATAGGTGGTTTTTGCATAGTTGTTTAAGGACTATGAAGTTCGTGGATCTCTACGACCAGACAGTTGAGAGTAAGGGGAGCGTCTTATGCGTGGGGATAGACCCGCCAGTCGAGAAATTCAGCACAACCAGGGAGAAGACAAATTTCTGCCTAGAGATTATTGAGAGAGCAAGCCAGAACTGCTGCGCGATAAAGGTGAACGAGAACTTCGTCAGGGATCTCCCGATCGAGCATCACTTAGAGATCACGGAGAAGGCAAAGTCGAAGAATCTAATCAGGATCTATGACTGTAAGGTCGGCGACATAACCAACACGTCTCTGGCCGGAATCCAGCTGGTTAAGCGGATGGGTTATGATGCCCTGACAGTAAACCCCATACTCGGCAACCTCTCTCAGATAACCAACGAGGCTCACAGATTGGGGCTAGGCGTCTTCGCCCTCGTTCTTCCATCAAACCCAGAGGCGGGCAAGTACTACAGAAAGAAGATGGAGGATGGATCAGAGCTGTACAGCCACCTCATAGCCGACTGCGTAGAGTCTGGTGTTGATGGAGTGGTGGTCGGCCTAGGACCGGACATAGAGCCAGCAGAGATCTCATCGATGAGGAAGAAACTGGGTGATGAGGTCGTCGTGCTGTTTCCTGGAGTCGGGGCTCAGGGCGGCGACCTAGAACTGGCCGTCAGGCATGGCGGTGGTAGGATGCTCATAAACGTGAGCAGGTCAATAATTCTGTCCAGCGACCCCGCAGCCGAGTCCGAGAGGTTTAACGACAGAATAATGGAGCTAGTCGAGTTCTACGAGGCTTCAGAAGCAATTCTGAGGACGGAGGGAGCCTTTAACCTGTTAAAAGAGCCCGTAAGACTCTCTAGCGGAAAACTTTCAAGCTACTACATCGACTGCAGGGCCATTTACTCAGATCCGGTCTCCCGTCAAAAGATTGTAAAATCCATGGTGAGGATGATTAGGAGAAAGGTGGGTGATAGGAGGTTTAAGGTCGTGACGACGGCCAGCGCCGGAATCCCTATCGCCAGCATAGTTGCTGACAAGTTCGGCGTGGGGCTCGTGTATTACAGGGCAGAGAAGAAGGATCACGGATTGTCTAAGAGGATTGAGGGAGTGATCAAGGAGGGAGAGTACTTCGTGGGTGTCGACGACCTGACGACGACGGGCAATACGGCGCTCGAGTGCGTGAGGGCGGTCAGAGAGAGTGGAGGCATAATCGACAAGTACTTCGTAATCTTTGATCGCCTAGAGGGCGCCGGCGAGTTGCTCAACGCCGAGGGTGTGGAGCTCTATAGCTTGGCCTCGATGAATGATAAATTCAGAGAACTCGTTGAGGAATATTATAAGAGAAAGCTTCCGTGAAGATATGAGTCGCTTGGAGTCTATCGTGCATGGCTTTTTGCTGAGGCTACCTCCGGAGACGGCCCACGACTTGGGCCTACTGCTCCTGAGGATGAGTCCTGGTAGGAGAGTCGTCTATGATGAAGCTCTCAAGGTTAGGACCAGCTTCGGAGTGCTGAATAACCCAGTGGGGCTGGCCGCCGGGTTCGACAAGACGGGCAAGCATTTAGAGAACCTAGAGGGCCTCGGCTTCGGCTACATAGTCGCGGGGACCGTGACTAAAAATCCCAGAAAAGGAAACAGAAAGCCAAGAATAGTTCGTAGAAGAGAGCAGGAGGCCCTCGTCAATGCGATGGGCTTCCCGAACCCCGGCTTAGCCAAATTTTTAGAAAACGTCAGACGACACAGGCCGCGGTCGACGCCACTGTTGATCAGCGTCAGCGATGAACACTTAGAGAGTCTGGTCGAGTGCTACATATTGGCGCAGAGGGAGGCGGCTGCAATTGAGATAAACATAAGCTCGCCCAACACTCCGGCCCTACGCCACTACTTCGAGGTCGAGACCTTCAGAGAACTAGTATCTAGCCTGAGGCAGCATAAGACTAGGCCAACATACCTGAAGCTCCCACCAACCAGCTCGATCGATCAAAAAGCACTCATCGCGAAAATGTTGAGGACTTGGTGGGATGCGGGATTCGAGGGCGTCACTGTTGTCAATACTTTGCCCACGGAGGACTCTGGGCTTTCTACGGGCGTCGGCGGGCTGAGTGGAAAACCCCTGTTTGGATACATGCTTGAGGCCGTAAGGATGGCCTGGGAGTTGTCGGATGGTTCAATCGAGATTAACGCGGTGGGTGGAATATTTACTGGAAGGGACGCCCTGACGGCAATAATGAACGGCGCCACTACCATTCAGATATACACGGCGCTGGTCTATAGGGGGCCTGGAGCCGTCGCAGGCATCTTGGAGAAGCTATTGGAGGAGCTGAGAAGGTCGGGCTTCAGATCGATTATCGAGGCGCGAGGTAGCTCCTACAGAAAGTAGCTGAGCAGCGAGTCGAGGAGAGTTTTTAAGAGCCCACACTTCTCGCTATTCAGAGTAAAATTGCGCTCGACCACATCGATGGCCTCCAAGTACAAGTTTCTCTTCAAGGTTCCAGGCTCTGGATACGCTTCACTATTACTAATTTTTACTGGGCTCGGCGTAGGCCTGCTGCAGAGCATTCTCACGCCCCTCGACCTCTACTACTCAGTCTTAAGCGGCGTCCTAGCCCTCGGAGCAGCTCCAGTAATAATGAACATTTTCTCAAAGGCACTCATTCTTAGGAGGTTTAGAGTGGCGAGTTTCAGGAGGCTCAACCACCTATCGCTACTCGAGAATTATTTTTTCTTGGCGGCCGCAGGCATAGGCGTGTTGATCGGCTATTTTGAGGGCTCCACTCAGGTTTACTCACTACTGATTTGCTCAGCCCTCTCCCTCAGCATATTTCTCAGGTCGACTATCCTGAGCACGTTTACACACGAGTCGCTGAGTAGGGGCTTTCTCTCCGGCCTGCTGGAGCCCGCCAGCAGGAGCATACTGCTAGCCCTGCTCTCTCCATCCCTCTTCAGCACTGCGCCTATCTTTTTTTCAGCCATCATCGGCACCATGCTAGCCATTATCGCACTAATGGCCCTGCTGAGACCGATCAAGGAGGACGTAAGTCCCCTACATCTAGCTGGAGGATTCGTCGCCGCACTTCTAGTGGGCGATAGGAGCTACCTAGAGGACATGCTAGAAAAGTTGAGCTCTGAGTTCAGTGGGGTCTCCGAGGCCTTCCTGTTCAGGAGGACTGACGGTAGAAAGTTAGCCATAGTTGTCACTCCCTACCACTTGGGGCCCTTCAGGAACATCGGGAGCTCGATGCTAAATGCATACATAGAGAATGAGCTCCAGCAATGCGGCATCGATGCAGTAGTGCTGAAGGGATGCACCGGACACGAGGCAAACCTAGTCTCGAGCAACGAGTCGAGAAAGATATGCAGAGAAATCGTCGAGGGAGTTTGTAATTACGCCTCAGCCTTCACAGACACCATCTGTCTCTACGCGCCCACTAAGCATGGGAGGGTCAGCATTCTGGGAATGGAACTGGACGGAAAACATGTATTGATCCCGACGCTTCATCCCGAGCCCATGGAGGATCTGCCGCCGATGGTCTCTCACTTTGCCAATCACTACAACGCAGTGGTCGTGGATCCTCACAACTCCTACTCAGAGAGGTTTTCAGGACTGACTGAAATGGACGTGACGTCCATCATAGAGGCCATACCCGTCGCACTAAATAGCTCTAGTAGGACATGCGGGAAATTTGCGGTGGGGCTAAGAAGAGTAGTCTCCACGAAGTATGGACTCTCAGACGGCCTTGGAGTCGGCGGCTTCAGCCTACTCGGCCTGGCAGTCTCAGATAAGAGGTTTGCGCTCGCAATAATTGACGGAAACAACGCGCTGCCATCAGTGAGGGACTCAGTGATCGAGACGCTGAAAAACGACGGCTGGACCGCGGCGGAACTACTAACCACCGATACTCACATGGTGAACGGTGTCTCTCTTGGGGGGAAGGGGTATTACGCCATAGGAGAAAAGATACCGCCCAGCGAGGTCTCTGAAATATTTGCGGAGCTCTCAAAGGCTGTCCTAGCAGACATGCAGGATGCTGAAGTTAAATATGTGGAGATAAGGCATGAATACTCCAAGATATTCTCTGAGGACCTCTTGGAGAGGTTGGCAAAAAAATCCAGCCACCTACTAATCATTTATCTATTCTTGATGGTGCTCTCCTTTGTTCTGCCCTTCATCATTTTCTAAAGATTTAATTCTTAATGCTTCATCATCATAATGGAAAGGCTTGCTATCAAGAGAGCCCGTAATCATTGTTGGCAGAAAGCCAGCAATAAGATACGTCACTGCCTGCGTGACGGTCTTCAACCGTGGGGAGAAGTCACTGCTCCTGAGGGCGCGTGGAAAGAGGATTTCTAACTGCGTAGACGTCGTAAACCTGCTGAGGAAAAGCTTCATCACAAACCTATCCATAAAAGACATCGTTATAGGAACTGAAGTGCTGAAAGAGAGCGATAAATATAGATATATTAGCTTTATAGAGATTCGAATAACTCGGTGACTTAACAAAAAATGAAATTCGCCAAGACCAAGATTAAAGAGAAAGTGTGGGCCTCCCTAAAAGACCCGAGGGTGCTCGTCCTCATCTTGTTTTTTACCGTCATGACAATAAAACTATCTATAATAAATTATCCATCACCCGAAAAACCTCCAACTGAGTGCATCTCAAATTTTGATGGCTGTGGATTTGTCTTTGACGAGGCGCACTACATACCGGCCGTTAGGAAATTACTTATGGGCGAGGCGGTCAATAACGAGCATCCACCCCTAAGCAAAGCGCTAATGATGCTGGGCATAGCGGTCTTTGGGGATAATCCACTTGGGTGGCGATTCTTCTCAGTCCTCTCAGGCTCAATAAGCGTTGCCCTGCTATTCTTGATATCTTATAGATTTTTGCGGAAAATAGAACTTGCGTTGGCTTCGGCGCTCATTTATGTCGGGGATGTCATGACTTTTAATATTAGCCAGATAGCAATGCTTGATGCGCCGGCACTCATGTTCCTACTGTTGGGAGCGCTTCTTGTCCTGAGTAGGAGGCGTGTCTTGGGATACGTAGTGCTTGGATTGTCTATGCTGTGTAAGACGTCATCCATCTTTGGCATTGCCTCAGTGATCTTGATAGACGCTTTCCTGCAGGCTATGAGGCAGGAAGGACTGAGCGAACGGGTCGAGAAGGGGCTGAACTCTGCTGCATTGTCCACGCTGATCGTCATGGCTGTATTTTTATCTGGCCTGGCAGTTTATGACTATGCCTACGACGCTTTTCCAAGCCCACTCGCGCATTTAGACTTCATCTTGAATTATCACTCATCTCTCAGCTATAAATGTACTGAAAACGTCATGCTCCTTTACTGCATTCATAAAGACAGCCCCTACTCAGAGGAGGGAGTGGTGATTGACCTGCCGCTGAGGTGGACGATACCGATCAATACATTCGCGCCTGCGCCCTACTACGTCACTGAGGTGACTATTAATGGTTACTCATACAAGCCAATAGCCTACTACGGCATCTACTCACCGATCTGGTGGCTCACGTGGGTTGTGCTGATATTCACGGCCCCCACCGCCCTGAGGAGCCTGTATCTACTCTTCTTCAAAAATTACCGAGACTTCAGCGAGAAAAACATCCTCGACCTATTCGTCTTTATCTGGATCTGCCTCAACTACTTTGTCTACTTCCCGATCGCATACGTCCTCCATAGGTGGGTCTATACCTTCTATTTTATGCAGACGGTCCCGATGATCGCGCTCTTGCTGCCCCACTCCTTGTGGGAAGACCGTGTCGGTAAGTTCATACTGATAATGGTGGTAAGCATCCAGCTATGGTGGTTGTTTATGTGGTTTCCAGTAAAGTCTGAGCTCCACGTATCAATACTTAAATCCTTAGGCCTGCCAGCATAGTAGCTCCCTAACCATTTATATTTTAGCAAATAAATAATCAGCCAGGAAGATGAAGATACCGGACTCGATCACTACATACTGCCCAAAATGCAACGCACATACTGAGCACTCTGTATCGCTGTACAGAAAGGGAAAGGAGCGGGGCTTGGCTATCGGCGCTCGGAGACACGAGAGGGAGCTGCACGGCTACGGTGGTCAAAAGTATCCTATACAGCGAAACAAAGCAAAGACAACAGACAAGAAGACACTGGTCCTCACCTGTAAAAAGTGCGGACGGAAATCGATGAGGGAAGGAGTACGATTGAGAAAGCTTGAAATCACGAGGTGACGTTGATGCCCAGGATTAACGTTTCCTCCCTAATTCCACGACCGACCTCTAGGTTTCTGTTGGTAATGTGTAATTACTGCGGCAATAAGCAGATAGTTCCAGACACCGCTAAGACGGTCGTAACATGCATGGTCTGCAAGGAGAAATTAGCTGAGCCAAAAGGCGGAAAGGCAAAAATATACGGAAAAGTTGAAAAAGTGTTAGATTAACGCCAGTTTTCTGAGTTCCTTCCCAACCATCTCGAGTGGATGCTTCTCTATCTCATTCATCATATTTTCAAGGTCTTTGTAGGCGTTTGGGTTTCCAGTCCACTGCTTCTCAAACTCGCCGCTCTTTATCCTTTCAAGAGCCTCGACCATGTTTTTCTTCACGTGTTCGTCCACTATTTTTGGTCCTACTAGTAGTCCTCCGAACTTCGCCGTGTCTGAGACTCCTCTGAGCATGTTGAGTAGTCCTCCAGCGTATATCAGGTCCACGATTAGTTTTAGCTCGTTGCATACCTCGTAGTAGGCTAGTTCGGGCTGGTAGCCATTCTCTATCAGTACCTCGAATCCCTTCTTGATTAGTTCCATCACTCCACCCACCAGGACTGCCTGCTCGCCCAAGAGGTCAGTCTCTGTCTCTTCTTGGAATGTAGTCTCGATTACGCCGGCCCTAGTCGAGCCGATCGCCTTCGCAATCGCCAATGCTTTCTGCCTCGCCGTACCTGTCCGGTCATTATAGACAGCTATAAGCGCTGGAACTCCCCTCCCCTCCGTGAATTTCTGTCTCAACAACGCTCCAGGAGACTTCGGAGCAACCATTATCACGTCCACATAACTCGGCGGTACAATCCTCTTGAAATGCACGTTGTATCCATGCGCAAACACGAGCGTCTTCCCGTCAGTCAAGGTAGGCGCTACTTCACTTTGATATACAGAGGGCATCGGCACGTCTGGAATCAGCATCATTATCACATCGCCGGCCTCTGCGGCCTGCCTTATCGGCATCGGCGTAAACCCATCCCTGACTGCTTCTTCCCAACTTCTTCCACCTCTCCTCAGCCCCACTACCACGTCTAACCCCGAGTCTCTCATGTTTAGCGCCTGGGCCCTACCCTGACTCCCATAGCCAATGACTGCTATTTTCTTGCCGAGCAGCGGGTCGATTGACGCGTCCTTGTCGTAGTAGACCTTAGCCATCACTCATACACCCCTTCACCGGCGTGTACTAGCTCTGCTGGAAACTCCGACACCACTGCCTTTATGCATCCCTCACTCTCAGTGGCCTTCTTAATCAGCGAGTCAACGACATCGGTCTCACCCTCATACTCGATTATCATTTCTCTCACGTCATTACTCCGCCTCGGGCTTAAATATAAACTCCTTACCTCGCCGCCCTCAAGACCGGTGAGTAGCTGAGCGATTGCTTGGAGGGCGTCACGAATATTTCTGAAGACTAACTTGATGATGAATTTCCTTTGCTCCACGCTCATCCTAGCTCACTTCGAGGGGAGTGGGCTCGATCTTCTTGAAGTAGGGGTAGAACATGAGTTTATTGATCAGCCAGTTGATCTTCTCTACTCTGCCGTCTATCAGCAGCTCGGCCCTAAACACTCCGGACTCCTCCTGCTTCACGTTGGCCTCCAACAGGCTGAGACGGCCCTGCCTAATCAGTAGGAATAGCTTCGCGAGGGCCTCTGGCTGACTACTTAGTAATAATTGAAGTTGATATCTTGCCATGGGCCTCGAACCCAGGTGGGGAGATATACTCGGCAAGCCATTTTCCAGGAGGAACCATCGGGAAGACCTTCTCGTTCTTGTCTATCGGCACGTCGATGACTATTGCCTCGTCGTTCCTGACGGCCCTCCTCAGCGCTTTTCTAACCTCCTCGTAGCTCTGCGCAAGGACGCCCTCAACGCCAAACGCCTCGGCCAGCTTTACGAAGTTTGTCAGCTCGGTGAGGTCGACGTCCTTGAACCTCTTCATGTAGAAGAGGTCCTGCCACTGCCTGACCATGCCTAGGCTGCGGTTGTCGAATATGACGGTTATCACGGGGTAGTTGTACTCTGCGATGTTGCTGAGGGTCTGACACGTCATCTGGAAGCTTCCATCACCGTCAATGTTCACGACTATCCTGTCGGGAGCTGCTACCTTTGCGCCGAAGGCCGCCGGCAACCCGAACCCCATGGTTCCAAGCCCGGCACTAGTGATGTATGTGCCCGGCTCCAGCACCTCGAAGAATAGCTGTGCCCACATCTGATGTTGCCCGACGCCTGTAGTGACGATGGCGGAGCGTGGTATCTCCTCCCTGATTAGTTTAACCAGCCTCCACGAATTGACTCTAGACTCATCAGACTGGCTCAGCAAATACTCCTCGTACGCCCTCCTCAATTCTCGGAGTTTCTCGACCCAACTGGGGTCGTTGTTTGGCTGGCTATAAGTGCTGAGCCTGTCTATTAGCTTGGCCAGGACCTGCTTCGCGTCGCCGTTTAGCCTGACGCTTGGCGTGACATTCTTTCCAAGCTCGCTCGCGTCTATGTCTATGTGGATTATCTTTCGGTTCCTCTGGAACTCGTTGTGCGGTCCGACGGCTCTGTCCGAGATTCTTGTCCCAATGCATATCACTAGGTCGGCGTTGATGATGGCCATGTCCGCCTCGAGTCTTCCATGCATGCCAACCACACCCATAGCCAGTGGATGGTCCTGCGGAATGCACGTCTTTCCAGGCAGGGTCGTCACGATCGGCGCGCCTATCAACTCGGCCAACCTCAGCACCTCTTGGGTTGCGCCGCTGAAGTGCACTCCTCCGCCTACGAGAATCGCGACTTTATTGGCCGAGGATATTAGGGATGCCGCCTTCTCAAACTCGCTCTCAGGAGGCATTCCTGGCTTTCTGCAGAACTCGGGGTCAGGCGAGATTTGGTCATTGAACTCGTTGCCTATGTCCTCCTGCATGACGTCCCTCGGAATATCTAGCAGCGTAGGTCCAGGCCTACCCGTTGAGGCGCAGTAATACGCATTCACGAATTCCTTTGCCAGCCTCTTGGGATCCAACACGGTGGTGGCGTACTTGGTGTGTGGGAGCACTAGTCCCACAATGTCTGCCTCCTGAAACGCGTCGGTGCCTAGGAAGGGACGAGTAACCTGGCCGGTCAGAGCAACTATTGGGACACTGTCCATCGCCGCGTTTACTATGCCCGTGATTAGGTTGGTCGCTCCTGGGCCAGACGTGGCCGTCACGATTCCAGGCTTCTTCCTAACCCTGGCGTATCCATCAGCCGCATGCGCTGCTTGCTGCTCATGCCTCATCAATATGCTGCGAATGTTTGAGTCGTAGAGAGCGTCGTATAGAGGTAGGGTAGATCCTCCAGGTATGCCGAAAATTACGTCGACTCCGAGCTCCTCCATTTTATTAACTAATTGGTTTACGGCTTTCATGTATTCTCACTCACCAATCCCTGTTTCCTGAAGAGGGTGAGGTACTGGCTGGCTGCGCCCGCCACCGCGTTAAGCGTGCTAGATACGATGCTGCGCCCAAGCCCCCTGCCCGTGAAGTCGTGCCCATCGATCCTCAAAGTCACCTCAACCTCGACCGGATGCCTCACATCGTCTGGCGGGAAGTAGACATAGTAATCGACGATCTCGACGTCGCTGGTGATCTTTTTCAGGGCTGAAACACCGGCATCTATCGAGGCCCGAACAATAGATACCGACTCTCCCACGCTTCTGACTGTTTCTCCAAGCAGATTCATTTTTACTTCACACCTATTCTTCTCCTCATTGCTCCAGAGATTGAATTCCTCAACGTATGCAGCAGGCTTTAAGCTCCCCTTCAACACCTCGTTTACGATTGAGAGGAGAATGTATTCTGAAACTTTTTCACCCCTGTCTCCCAGCTCCTTAACCCTCTCTAGTATCTGTTTAACTTGAAGGTGGTCGAGAGTGTAGCCGTGCTCCTTCAAAACCTTCTGAATGGCATGCGTACCCGAGTGTTTACCGATGACTATTCTTCTACTCTGTCCAACCTCCTCGGGCAGAATGGGCTCGTATGTTATTGGATTGCTCACTACGCCGTGGACGTGTATTCCACTCTCATGGGAGAATGCGTTTCTACCAACGATAGCCTTGTTCTTAGGAATTGTTAGGCCCGTCTTCAGCTCCACCAGCCTCGAGACCTTGGAAATCTTAGATAGCTCAATCCGAGTCTCAACACCATACAAGAATCTAAGCGATGCAGCAACCTCTTCTAGGCTCGCGTTTCCAGCCCTCTCGCCTATTCCATTCACCGTGACATGCACTATCTCGGCGCCTCCCTCGACGCCTGCCAGCGTGTTGGCAGTAGCTAACCCGAGGTCGTCGTGGCAGTGGACAGCGACGGGCAAGCCTGTCGCTTCCCTCGTCATCTTGGTCAGCTCCCGCATCACGGGTGGTATCGCTATTCCGACCGTGTCGGGTATGTCTATGCTGTCGGCTCCGGTCTCCTTGACCGACTTATAGACCCTCATGAGGAACTCAGGCTCAGTCCTAGTGGCGTCCTCCGCCGAGAAGTGGACGGTCATTCCATAAGACTTCGCGTACTCAGTCATCTTCACCGCCTTGTCCAAGACCTGGTCAGGAGATAGCCTCAGCTTGTACTGCATGTGGAGTTCTGAGGTAGCTATGAATATGTGGATCCAATCAGCGTTTGTCTCAGCGGCCAGATCGATGTCGCGTTCCTCACACCTGCTCAATACACATATCTTCGACCTCAGTCCCATTTCTTTTATCATCTTTATTGCAGATAACTCACCAGCAGAGACGGCTGGAAAGCCAGCCTCAATGACGTCCACGCCCAGGTCGGAGAGCGCCTCAGCGATCGCTAGCTTGTCCTCTATTCGGAGAGATACGCCTGCCGTCTGTTCACCATCACGGAGAGTAGTATCGAAGATGTGTACGCGTTGTGGCAAGATATATTCCCTAGACAAAAAAGAACGCCAAATCATAGAACCCACCTTTAAAGTACTACAAGAAGAAGGAGAAGCGAAATAATGGAAAGTGGGGGCTCGTTAGTCAGCCTCGCAACCCTCGCGTTTAATTTTTCCTTCTGGTAAGCAATAATTCCCCCACCGCTTTAGGATTAGAACAAACGTGCCGAATATAAATCTTTCGTCTGGAGCCGCGATAAAAATAAACATAAAAATTTGTCGATGAGGTATGCATTGTCAATGCTGAGCCGAACACCCCTCTACTACGTAGAAGTAAAGAAAAGCAATAAGCCATTCAGAGTAGACGCAAAGATAGTTGAGGACTTGAAGAAATCTCTAAGCACAAAGATGATCACGGCCATGAAGAAAGAATACGTAGAATGCCCCGTGGCAAGACAGGAGGTCGTATTTCTAATCTGCTATAACTGCGTCTCACATATTAGGCGAGTCAAGGGCGTCGTACACTGCGAGGGGAAAGAATTCAAGATGAAGGAAACCTGAGCTATGAATTTTTTGACGATGTCTCAGAAAAAACTTTGATCGAGCCACCGGTCACGAGCTGTCTTACTAGGTTGCGTCCGATCTCAGAGTTTTTGTTTATTCGAATTTTGCCAGACTTGCCCACCATCGCTGAGGATAGGAATTGGTCATTCACGTAGATGTTGACCTGCCTTCCCTGGAGAGACTCGTCCACCTTTATCTCGATGGAGTTCCCGCTCTCATAGATGCTAAACTTTACTTCTTCTCCAAGTGTCGAGACCTTTGGCTCAACTAGTATTCCTATATTCAACCTTCTCTCAAGATTCCTAATTGTCTGTCCTTTTCTCCCTAATATTTTCGGTATTTCCTCTTTGTTTATCCTCACGACCACTCTGTCCTTGGCGATGACTTCGACTATTGGGTCCTTCACGATTCGAGAGATGGCTCTAAATACTCTGTTCTTGATTTCCTCCCGTAGCTCCTCTGTCAGCTCGCCCACTGAGACGGGCACAACCACTGTCTCTTCTCCATACTTGTAAATTTCATAGATTAGCCTATCATTCGAGAAGTCGACCACCTCGACTATTGGTCTTGAGAGGTCTTCGTCCTTCATGCCTGTAGGAACCCTCACGGTCAGCCTAAGCTCGTAGACATTCTGCACCCTTCCATCCTTGATGAAGATCACAGTATCGACTATGTGGGGCAGCATGCCGAGCTCCGTCTTTCCCAAAAATCTCTGAATAGCGTCGATCGGGTCGCTAGCATGAATGACACCGACCATTCCCACACCTGCTAGGCGCATGTCAGCATAGATCTGAAAGTCCTTAGGCCTCCTCATCTCGTCAAAGATGGTGTAGTCGGGCCTCACGAGCAGCAGTATCTCCGCCGTCTTCTCGAAGTCTCCCTCCAGTGGGCCGTACTGAGTAATCTCGCTACTTACCTGTAGATCTCTAGGGGACTCGAAGGTCTTGACGATCTTCCCAAGCCTTGAATAAAACTCTGCTAGGCTGCTCGCGAAGGTGCTCTTGCCTGACCCCGGGGGGCCTGCTATCAATAATCCCTCCGCCTTGCTTGAGAGTCTATCCATCAATTTCTCGCTGAGATTGTAGTCCTCTAGCCGCAGCTTAACGATGGGCCTTACGATCGTCACCTCGTAGTCGTCGCTGAAGGGTGGCTTAGTGATTGCGGCCCTGTACTGCCCAATCTGGGCCACTACCGCGTTGTTCCTGACAATCTCTAATGAGCCCTCGCTCAAGTGCCTCACTGCCCACATTATGTCTGATATGACTTCTTGGATCTCCTCGTTTGTCAAGGGCTCCTCCCTGAGCTTGACCAGCCTTATCTCTCCAGGTCTTCCCTTCTTAGCCAGGGGAGGCACACCAACCTTGAGGTGTACGCTCATAGTGTCCTCGGTGAAGAAGGACTCGAAGCCTAACTTTTTAACGGCTACCTCGGGCATGATGTACCTCACTGGTACGCCCTCGGCCTCCGCCACTAAGAATTGCACGTAGTCGGAGGTGTATAGGACGCCTCCCTCCTTCTTCGCAACGTCCCTAATAATCGCGTCTATCCGTCCACCCCTAGCCAACTTTATGTCCTCCAGGCTGGGCCTCTCGCCGACGAATTCAAGCTCAATTCCCTTCTCAGCCCCTAGTTCTCTGACCTTTTTTAGTTCCGCGAGGCCCGTCATTCCCTCGGTTCTTCCCTTAGAGGCCTGTGCTTGGAGCTCGTCGAGGGCCGCGACTGGAACAATTATGACCGCGTTGGATAGCTCGCCACTGCTTATCAATCTCGATACTGCGCCATTTATTATGACGCTAGTATCGACCACTATCTTTTGCTTTTCTTGACTCATGAATGCCTTATAACTAGTCCTCTCTCAGAAATAAATCTGTAACACCCCATACACAGTGATTGCTCGGAATATGTTAAAATTTACCGCATTGTCTTAATGTTCTTAGATGGTGGGTCGGGGAAAGAAGCTTGACCCTTTTGTACCCACTCCCAACGACGTCGTAGAGAAGATAATCGAGCTTGCCGAGCTGACCGAGAATAAAGTTCTCATAGACTTGGGCTCCGGCGATGGGAGGATTCCTATAACTGCCTCCCTAGAGACTGGCTGCATCGGCCTCGGAGTCGAGATAAACAAAGAACTAGTAAGAATAGCGAGCCAGAAGGTGAGAGAGTCGTCGGCCAGAGTGATCATCATAAACGAGGACCTAAGAAGAGTGGATCTTGGCCCCGTCGACGTCGTCACGGCCTACCTCACTAGAAAGTCTCTCGCAGCAGTGAAGCCGCTCCTTGGAGCATTGAGAAAAGACGCCGTCGTGATCACGCATGACTATCCCATACCCGGCTGGAGGCCGGTCGAGGTTTATGAGTTCTGGTCGAGCTCTGACGCCCGAATCCACAGGCTATTCAAGTATAGTCCCAAAAGTAGTTGCCTCCCGCAAGTAAATCGTAGAGACTTGATAAGGCTGGACGAGGTTATTGCTCGGCTGAGAAACAATTATTGACGGGAGAGCATAAATAGCTTATATTTCGGCCGAGTCGAGATATCCTGTATGAGGGCTTTAACCGATGAAGACGTACAGCGAATGCTGCCCATCAAGGACGTGATAGACGTAGTCGAGGAGGGGTTCAGACTCTTTAGCCTCGGAAAAACTGTTGCTCCGCCGAGAATGAGGGTGCCGGTCGAGAGGTATGGAGGAGACATACTCCTGATGCCCTGCCTAGCCCCAGACCTAGGGATCTTCACAACGAAGATAGTCACGGTCTTCCCCAAGAATCTATCAGTAGGTCTGCCGACGATTCAGGCGGTCTTAATCGGTGTTAACCCAGAGAACGGCGCGCCATACCTAGTGAGCGAGGCCAGAGCGCTGACTGGGCTGAGGACGGGCGCAGCCACGGCCATATCTATAAAGTACCTCGCGAGGAAAGACAGTAAAACATTAGGAATAGTGGGCTGCGGATACCAAGCAAGATGGCAACTGCTGGCCGCAACAGAGGTACACAACTTCGAGGAGATAAGAATCTACGACATCGACAACTCGAGGATGCAGAACTTTAAAAACAGCTTCAAAGAAATCTTCGGCGAAAAAATTCTGTCGGAGAGGTCTGTCGACGACCTAGTCAGTGCGAGCGATGTAATAATCACTGCCACCACGTCCAAGGCTCCATTCGTCAAGAAGAGGATGGTGAGGCCTGGGACTCACATCTCGGCCATCGGCGCCTATACTCCGGAGATGGCTGAGCTCGAGGCAGAGCTTATAGCAGAGTCGAAACTTGTAGTTGACTCGAGAGAGGCTGCACTGCTAGAGGCAGGCGACATAATTCAGGCAATAAAGCGTGGACTAATGACTGAGGAGAAGATATACGCGGAGATAGGCGAGATAATCGCTGGTAAGAAGATGGGCAGAACGAGCTCCGACGAGGTCACGATATTTAAGAGCGTGGGGCTTTCCGTTCAGGACGCCGCTGCGGCGAGTTTGTTGGCGAGAAAAATAAGTCAGCAGTGAAAACTATTAGTTACGGAGCCAATATTTATTCGGTCATGGTTCAATAAAATAGGGCAAATCTATATAGAGCTAGGTCCTTCATATATTAGGCATGTATGTCAGGAGAGTTCAGTTGTCGGGAGGCTCGACTCTAATCGTCTCTCTTCCAAAGGAGTGGGTTGAGAGTGTTAAGCTAAAAAAGTTGGACGAGGTACTCCTGATCCCCCAGCATGACAACACGTTAGTGATAGTTCCTAAGAAGCAACAACTGGAGGAGGGCATCGTCCAAGTAAAGGACGGAGAGACCGCTGCACAAATATTCAGGGAGTATGTATCTTGGTACCTGGCGGGCTACGAGCTAATTAAGTTTCGATTACAGAACGTTAAGCCAAGCATAATTCAGGAAGTTAAAGAGATGATTAGGAGATACCTAATAGGCGTGGAGATAGTTGAGGAGAGCTCCGTTGAAGTCTCTACGCAGGTCTTGCCCACGCATACAAACATGCCGCTAAAGAAGGCACTCGAGAGGATGGGAAGCCTGACTTCGAGCATGCAGAAGGAGGCAGTGGTGGCTCTCGAGGACGAAGACGTTGAACTCTCGCGCAGCATCGTGGAGAGAGACGACGAGGTTGATAGATTCTACCACTTCATAGTCAGGCAGCTCAACATTGCGCTATCAAACCACGTCATCCTGAACACGATCGAGCCGCCAACAAAGCAGTCATGCCTCGGATACATGCTCGCAGCCAAAAGCATCGAGAGGTCAGCAGATCACGCGGTGCTAATTGCTAAATCTATGTTAATGAGCGAGAAGAGTTTAGTGAAGCTACCTAAGAAGATAATCGAGTTTGGAGTTACCGCAAACATGATATTCGAGAATTCATTAAAATCAATGCTGAGCCTAGACAGCGGGCTGGCAAATCAGGTGCTTGACGATGTGTACAAGGTTCTTTCAGAAGTTGACCAGATCAACCTGTATAGCGCTAAGAATCTTAATATGAATTTGCTCGCAAGAACGACTCTCGAAAGTCTGAAAAGAATAATAGAGTATAGTGCAGACATATCTGAGATTGTGGTGAACCTATCGGTCCAAAAAGCAAAGACTCGACCGGACTTATTGTAGGTCAGCGTAGATAATGTTGTGGATTCCCTCCTGAATCTTCTCCAATCCCATCAGGTATGCTTCAGAGCTGTGCTTCCAAGTTGAGGGCGGCGTCTTAACGCGTTTATAAAAATTAAACCCACGTCTCAGCCCTCTCTCAACCTTGACCAATTCTTCGCACTCAAATGCCTTTACCAACAAGTTTCCGCCCCTCCTCAAGACTAGGTCCGATATCTCTATTACTCTGAGCACTAGTTCGAGCTGTCTGGCAGCATCAACCTCCCTTATCCCCGAGAGGTTGGGCGAAGCGTCGGAAATTAGGACGTCACACCTCCTCCAGTCAAGCGCCTTAGCAATCATCTTGGGAGCCTCGGGGCTTAGAATGTCGAGTGATAGTT
>CAYTRT010000004.1:7847-22734 GCA_964440295.1 uncultured Nitrososphaeria archaeon | reverse complement strand
AGCGCCTTAGCAATCATCTTGGGAGCCTCGGGGCTTAGAATGTCGAGTGATAGTTTAGTGATGTTTTTTGCATCAACTCTGATTTCTCTGGTGTCTACGGCTAGTACAGAGCCTTGCCTGCCCACTAATTCCGACTCTATGGAAAGCATTCCTCCCGGCGCTGATCCGAGGTCAACCACAACGTCTCCCTCCCTGATTATGTTGTACTTCTTCTGAATGTATAGTAGCTTGTAGGCAGCCCTCGAGGGGTAGCCCTCCATCTTCGCCTTCCTGTACCATGGGTCAGACATCCTCTCAGCAATCCACCGCCTCGACAACTATCATCCCATTCTTGATTTATTCTCTGAATTAACGTGGTTGAGGGTCTTAATTAAGGATAAAGACTTTTATGAGGACTCTTGACTAGACTCTTCTTTTTTCTGGTTTCTCACCACAATTACCCTTGCGGGCCTCAGCAATTTTCCTCTCAGTGTGTATCCTCTTGCGACCTCTGCTATGATTGTCCCATCCTCTAGTTCCTCGTTAGGCACGTATCCGACAGCCTCATGGATGAATGGATCAAACTTCTTTCCAATGCTCTCAATAAACTCTACATTCTCCTCTCTCAGAGTCTTCTCAAGTTCTCTATGCAGTATCTTGACGCCCTTGACAAAGGAGTTCTCCTCTTCTTCCTTTACTCCGCTCAATGCGCGTTCAAGTCCTTCATAGACATAGATGAGCTTCATGATCAGGGATTCCGAGGCCTGCTGCCTAGCCCTGCTGACCTCCTTCTCCATTAACTTTCTCATGTTGTCGAGCTCTGCCTCTAAGTAGAGTATCTGCGTCTTCAGCTCTTGGTTCTCCTTTCTCAGACACTCTAACTCCTCATTGACTTCGTCAGGCATGGCTGCCCATGCAGCAATTTGTAAAGCGAATCAATAACTTTTAATCCTTATCATTCAATTATTGGGCGGCGGCTCCCCAAGGTTGGCGTGACGCTCGCCGGCATCGCAACTAGGCGTCCATCACCAACACTTGTGGACAGCAGTTAGGCCAGGTCTTAGTGCTGCTCCCTCCCGGGCCTGACACGGTTCGACCTGTGCGCGTGCCAGAGGCCTCTCCTACGAGAGGCTTGACACGCTACCTAGCTCCGTCCAGGTGCTGGGTCATCTTTCGGTCCTAGTTGCTTGCCGGCCTGCGTCATCGCCTTCCTTGAGGGTTACTGGCCCCTGCGTATAGCCCATTTCAGGTTGTAGGGGAGGGCTAGCCCCCCGGCCCTACCCGCCGCCCAATAAACAATCCTCGTTTCTTTCTTATAACTGTTTGAGAAGAATATTTTTAATCTTCATCGCCGTAGATTGTCTTCCACATCTTCGACGCTAGTTCTCCATCTCTAAGGTATAGGTTTACGATCTCGCGTGCGTTTTCACGGTTTGCCTGGTGCTCCTCTAAGAAGCGGTTTACCTTCTCGATCAGGTACTCCTTCAGGTCTCCCGTAAGCAGGGCGCCAGACCTGTAATCCTCTCTTATCTTTTCAATCTTAGAATTATCTGGCTCAAAGAAGTAGTAGAGCCATTGAAAGGCCACGTCGATGTCTGGGTTGCCTCCAAGTTTACGCTGGAGCTCCGCCGTGGGCTGCCCCCCTGAGAAGGCCTTCCAGATCTTTTTTCTCACAACGTCGGGCGTATCGGTCAGGAATATTGCAGTCTCGGGAGACGAGGAGCTCATCTTGCCCCACGGTCCGGTCAGAGGCATTAGGAACTTGCTGTGGATCGCCGCCGTCTTATAGTAGTTGAGCTGCTCCGAGATGTCTCTCTGAATCCTCCAGTAGGGATCCTGGTCGATGGCTGATGGAATCAGGCATCTCCTCCGCTCAAACATTGTCGGCGCAATCTGGAGGGCTGGATAAAATATTAGACCAATATTTGTCTGGTTATCGAATCCAAAGACCGCCCTGACGAGGCTAAAGTTGATTCTCTTCGCAATTTTCAGCAGGAGTGGATACATGTTTCCGATGTATTCCGTGTCCTTGAATATGAATGTCCTGTCTGGGTCCAGACCTACTGCGGCGATGTCGAGAATGTTCTCGTTTGCCCAGTGTTTTACTTCTCCGTAGCTCAGGCCTCTGCCCTCCTCCAAGAACTTCTCGTCATCCGTGACCTCAATGTATAGATTGACCTTAAACCTCGCCTGAAGCCACTTTGTAAAGTAGAACGGAATAATATGGCCTACGTGCATGGGGCCACTCGGCCCCCTGCCTGTGTATAGGAAGAACCCCCGCCCAGCCTCGTAATCATCCAAGACCTTGTTTAAATCTCTGTGCGAAAAAAATATCCGCCTAGCCAACATGAAGTGTTCTTCTTTTGCCAGCCTCACGAGTCTTCCTAGGAGCTCATCGTTGAGCTCCTCGGTGCCGAACATCTTGATTAATTTGTCGTAGTCTACTCTGCCCTCCACGGTCCACGGCGTGACTTTGAATTCCTCCCCTTCTTGCTCGTTGCTAGGCATTCCATCCAGCATTTAGTAAGTACCAAAATATATACTGCTATAAGCATTAACATTACTCAGAAATACTACCTGCGGCGACGTACTCTACAGGAAAAATGCTAAGAGAAGAAGAATACCAGCACCTTAGAGCTGCGGGCAAGATTGCGCGGAGAGTGAGGGAGGAGGTCCCGGGACTCGTCAGAGAAGGGGTTGACGCCCTATCCATAGCGCAGGCAGTAGAGGAGAGGATAATCGAGTACGGCGGCAGGCCCGCTTTTCCATGCAACGTCTGCATAGACTCTGTCGCAGCCCACTTCACCCCCACGCCCTCCGAGAACATAATAATTCCGAAGGGAGCGCTCGTCAAGGTTGACTTAGGAGTCGAGTGTGAGGGATACATCGCTGACACAGCCATCACCGTAGGGCTTCCAAACTCTCAGGTAAGGCTGATCGAAGCGGCGGAAAACGCTCTTAAAAACGCCATCAAGACGATTAGGGCGGGCGTCAGAGCCTCAGATGTGGGCGCCGTCATAAATGACACCATCGGGAAGTATGGCTTCAAGCCAATTAGAAATCTGAGCGGCCACGAGATCAGGAGATACATCCTACATACAGGCACCTCCATTCCCAACGTAAGGACAAAGGAGACACTCAAACTAGAAAGCGGCAGAATCTACGCTATAGAGCCCTTCGTAACTTCGGGATCGGGCTCAGGACTAGTCATAAGCTCGAACTCCGTAAACATATTCAGCGTCTCGATGGAAAGAAACTATGATGATCGACTACTGACTGAGGAATTAAACCTGCTGAGGACGCTGAGGGAATATACTAGGGGTTTACCCTACACTCTCCGGTGGATAGAGAAGGAAAAATGGCAGCTTCATGAAAAACTAGTTAAGAAAGGAGTCGTTAGAGGTTATCCAGTCCTAGTCGAGAAGACGGGCGCACCCGTCGCTCAGGCAGAACACACAGTCATAGTGCTTGAGGATGGATGCGAAGTAATCACTTAGCCCGCTTATTCTTCTCTTCTACGTGTATGCTAATGATCAGCATGTTTGTCGCTCCGCATTTTGGACACTTCTCCTCGACACTCTTGAAGATGTAGTCGCCATCGACGTGAGGCCTCGAATTTATTGTCCCACAGTTCTCGCACTTCAAATACGTCATGGGCGGGACGTATCCCTTCAGCTGTTCTCTCTGAGCTGTGGGCATGAATCTAGCGCTCCTCATGGCCTTCACATCCCGATTCCAATCGTATTTCCAATGCCTGCTAATATTACCACTCCACTTTCCGGAGCCTTTTCCTTAATTAGCTGTTTAACCCGCATCAATGCAGTCTCAGCCGACTTGACTATAGACTCTCTCAGAGGCGTTATTGCCTCTGTAATTGACTGATAAATAACTATCGCGTAGAGCGGGATGTTTTTCTCCCTAGCGATCGTCTCGATCTTAAACTTGTCTACTCCGGGGCCTCCAATCGCGACGCCCACTCCTTCAATGACTTTTCCTGTCTCTTCGCCCTCAAGCTTCAGGGCAGCGTCAACAGTTATGATTAGGTCTATTTTTTCATTGTTATCATTGATTACTTTTAGGACCGCGTCTCCAGGCTTACCGACCGTTCCTCCCGGCCCGGTGGCCCTAACAATGTAGACCTTCCTACCCTCAAACTCGGCCAGAGAGACAGAAGTGTCCTTAACAACTTCTGACGTAGAAATTATCTTGGATTCTCGGGCAAACTTAGCCGCGACTAGTACTCCCACTCCGTCTCCGATTGGCTGTCCATTCAGAAATGCGAAGGAAGCGTTTCGATAGGCCTCCGCGATCTCTATTATCTGTGGTAACTGCATCTGAAGCTGAAGCGCCAAGACATAGTTTGCCGTCTTCTTTCCCACCAAGTAGTAGTGCCGCACGACTCTATAGATGAAGTTGACCGCCCGGGCAACTTCCACCAAGTTGGTCAGAGACTTGACCTTGTGAGTAGGCGCGGAGGGAACTAGTGAGGCTACCTGCTCCTCAAACCTGTTCTCCCCGATGTTCAAGATGTGTTCAAGCTTGTAGACGATACCAACGGGGTCCATCGACTCTGGCTGAATGTAGAAGTACTCAAGTAGTCCCTCCAACTTCTGACTTAAAACCTCCTCTGGATCCGTCCCACCGTTTTGCCTTAATCCCTGAATTGTCCGTTGCTTAACCTCGTCGTTGATGAGCTTTAACCTGTTGAGTTTTTTCTCGATGTCGCGTAGAAGAAAGGTCATCTGTGCTCTCTGCCCAAACATTGGGTACAGGAAGAAGAAGGAGATGAAGAAGACGAACCAGAGCAGCTGGAGTAATACGCTTATTTGGTCGGATACGGCGTTGACTGGGTTGAGTGCTTCATATATAGGCATGACTTTCTCTTTCCTGAAAATACTAATCACCACTCGTTATTCATAAAGTTTATCTTGACGCTAACCCACACTTCGATCATAACCAACTAAGACCTCTTCGCCTAGAGGCATTGATTATAGAAAAAAGGGTTTTAACTATGTTTTCACCAATTAGAATGAGCGTATTCGCAGAGTGGGACTGATAAATGAAGTGTACAAAATGTGGAAAAGAAGAAATATTGCCCTTTCGATGTGCGTATTGCAATCAGTACTTTTGTAGTACTCACAGGCTGCCTGAACAGCATGACTGCCCCGCAATACACCTCGCCAGAAGCCCAGTAGAGACAAGCATCATAGAGTCACGCGTTAGGAGGGAGAGGAGTCAGGAATGGGTGACGGCCAGGCCGGTCAAGGAAGTAACTGCCAGACTGCGAGTGAGCTATCTCCTGAGGAGCGAAGCCCTTCATCTGGCCGTCGGCACATTACTAGTTATGGGAGTAGGCCAGTCGCTACTAGGCTTCGGCATTGGCATCAATGTAAATGTACACGACATTTATTACTTCATACTCATATCTCTGGGCTTTGCTCTCTCCTTCCTCCTGCATGAGCTTGCTCACAGGTTTGTCGGGCTGAGGAAGGGGTTTTTGGCCCGCTTTAAGCTAAACCCGATTGGCGCCATCATTACGGCCGTCTCGATATTTCTACCCATAAAATTCGTCGCTCCGGGCGCAGTAGTCATCAGGGGCTTCAGCAATCTCAAGGACTTATGCATGATAGCGCTGGCGGGCCCACTAGCAAACATAGTCCTGGCGCTATGTATTCTGTCATCATCGATAATTCTTAGTGGGTATTCGTTTATGGTGGTTCAGGGCCTCAGAACTTTGGGATTGTTAAACGCATACATCGCGTTGTTCAACCTTATTCCGTTCGGCCCATTGGATGGCCTCAAAATCTTCAGCTACAGTAAGGCCTACTGGATAATACTCTTTGGACTGAGCGTCGCCCTGTTCATCTTCTTCAACTATGGCTTCTTCATTATTCTTAGGTGAGGCCTTTCCTAGGCTATGCGCTTCATCATGTTGAGGCGCTGCTCTATCCATGTCTTTAGCGGGCCAAATATAACTGGCCGGACAGAAGATAGGGCCTCGATATCCTTTGCGCCCATCAAGAACATTGCCGACTTCAGCTCCAAGATAAGTCGATCAATTAAACTTCTTATTGCTGCCTCTCCCATGCTTGCGGCTCTCAGGAAAGGGCTTGCCAGCCCGGCCATCTCCGCTCCAAGCATTATGACCTTAGCTACTTCGAGACCGTTTCTTATTCCACCCGAGCCAACCACCTCGACGCCCTCTACCTGCGACACCTCAAACACCGAGGCGGCGGTAGGTATCCCCCACTCCTGAAAGAGCTTAGCTAGCTTTTCCTTCACCAATTCTCCCTCCCTCTTCGCCCTGATTCCCTCGATCTTTGTCCAGTTTGTCCCGCCTGCGCCGGACGTGTCTATCGCCGCGACGCCTGATTCTCTCAGCTTGACGGCATCTTCAAAAGAGATGCCACACCCAACTTCTTTCACGACGAGCGGGACACCAATTCTTCCCGAAATTTTTTTGAGATTATGAAGCAGTCCTGAAAAGTAGGTATCTCCATGTGGCTGGATAAGTTCTTGGAGCGGATTAGTGTGTACAATCAAGGCGTCTGCCTCAATCATCTTTATGGCTCTCCAAGCGTAGTCTTCTCCATGCTTGATTAGCTGGGCCGCGCCGATGTTAGCCATTAGAAACGCCCTCGGAGCCACCTCTCGAACAATCGAGAACGTATGAGCGAGTTCGGGTTTCTCGATCGCTATTCTCTGGCTCCCCACACCCATAGGGATGTCTGCCTTCTCAGCCGCCTCCGCTAGCCTGGCATTTATTTTCTCTGCCTCCTTAGTGCCGCCAGTCATGCTCTCTATGATTATGGGCGCTGAGAAGACCCTGTTGAGAAACTTGGCCTGAACGTTTATTGACCCAAAATCTAGCTCCGGGATAGATGTGTGTACAGGCTCAACGTACTCGAGCCACGTTGACCTGACAAATTCAACATCTTCCTCCAACACGATCCTTAAGTGGTCTTTTTTTCTCTCTTCGACCACTTTTCTCCTAGCTCTTGCCATCGATTTGATTAAAAGCGACCTATCTTAAATAGTGCCCTCTTTAAGTCCTAATCCCTCCTCACTCGTCGTCACGGCCTCAGCCTCTTTCTTCTGCTTCTCTTCTAACCTCTTCGCCAAGGCCGTGAGGTAGCCAGCAACTCTATTTCTCAGCTTCTTAGAGACCTGCCCTTTAAGCAACTTCCCCGCAAGTGTTTTGTTCTCCTCAAAGCTGCGTGAGATTTCGTTTGGATATCTCTCTAAAATTTCCTTTGCAAGAACCTTTACTTTTCTAGTCCTCACCTTACCCATGTTCTAACTGCGCCGCGATAAAATCATCAATCTCGTTATTTAACTATAATGAACAATCAATACAAACAGTTTTTATAAGGCTTAAATGTCTTTAGGGTTGGTGAAGACAAAATGAATGACGGAGACGAGCACGTCATCATTATGGACAATGTATGGAAGATCTATAGGCTGGGAAAGGTCGAGTTCCCAGCATTGAGAGGACTAAGCCTCAAGATAAGAAGAGGCGAGATAATCTCGGTGATGGGCCCTAGCGGGAGCGGAAAATCAACATTCCTACACATCGCTGGGACGCTCGACCGGCCCACCTCCGGCAGAGTCATAATAAACGGGAGGGACACCACTGAGCTAAGCGATGCAGAACTCACCAGAATTAGAAACAGTACTATTGGATTTGTATTCCAGACTTTCAACCTGATTCCAAGACTGACCGCGCTCGAGAACGTCGAGCTACCCCTCGTCGTGAGGGGAGTGAGGAAGGAGGATAGGAGAAAGCTCGCCATAGAGGCACTCTCACTCGTAGGTTTGGAAGAGAAGTTGGCAAACAAGCCCACCGAGCTATCAGGTGGCGAACAGCAGAGAGTCGCAATTGCGCGCGCCATTGTTGGAAAACCAGAAATTCTGCTGGCCGACGAGCCGACGGGAAACCTAGACTCGAGAAGCAGTAAGCTGGTTGTCGATATATTGAAAAACATCAATGAAGAGCTGGGAACGACGGTAGTGATCGTTACTCATAACCCAGAGGTTGCCCAGAGCTGTCAGAGGATAGTGAGGATAAGGGATGGCCGGGTCGAGTCGGTGGAGGTGGTCGAGAATGCGTAACAATGCTTTACCTATTGTTTTGATCGCCTGTATACTTGCCTTGATGCTCATGCCTCAGGCAGTGGTCGCGTCTACTGACACCGTGAGGCTCCTCGACAGCTACTGGGGCATCGGTGGGACTAGGGTCGAGGCGTCTCCAGGCGATATGTATCTACCATTCACTGTGGTTCTCGGAAGCGATTATGAAGATTCTAAGATCTCGAATATTAGGGCGGATCTATACCTGCCCGATGGCTTCTCCTCTACTTATCCTTCGACTCCGAAGGTGGCATCGGCAACATATTTAGGAATCGTTCCGCCCGGAGGAGTTTTTGAGCTCACCTTCTACGTTAACGTAGAGCCTGGGACCAGGGTAGGCGAATATACGGCAAGGCTCGACCTCATGTATGACGAGGTAGGAGAACAAGCGAAGCGACAGTTCTTCGACGTTAGAATCAACCTGATGGGTAAGTCAAAGATTATTTTCGAGATAACCCCAAACAGCGTAGAGCCAGGCAAGGTCTCTAAAATTGAGTTAAAGGTGAGAAACACGGGCGAGGCTCCCGCGACGGACGTGAGGGTCCAGCTGAGCCAGGCCTCTAGCTATCCCGCCGCCTCCCTCATAGGTAAGACATACTGGATAATAGAGAGACTGGGCCCTGGAGAGAGCGTTGTGTTTGAGAGCGCGATATATGCCAGCCAGCAGGCCGCGGACACGACCATTCTCCTTCAGGCAACTGCCACGTATAGGAACACTGTGGGTCTGCTATCTACTCACTCCAGCGTCCATGGGCTTCAAGTAGTCAAGACATTCACGAAGGACATAGACATCAAGGTCTGGCTATCAGAATACTCGCTTAAGCCGAACAGCGAGTCTACCGCAGACCTCTACATCATGAACAACGGCATCGAGCCGGCTTACGACGTTAGAGTAATGTTTAATCCACCTGCCTCAATTCAGGTACTGCCTGTAGGCGAGCCAACCTCTTGGACCATCGAGGAGCTGAAACCAAAGCAGTCAGAGACGATTAAGGTCAGGCTGGCCGTCTCTGGCGTTATCTCGAAGTCCGTGACCATGCTTCCCGTCACGGTCAAGTTTAGGGACAAGAACGACAATCTAGACGCGGAGCAGTCCTTCGTCGCGCTTTACATCGGCGAGGAGGAGCCAAAATCGCCCAACATCCTTCTCTCGACGAGCTCCTCTATAACGGCGGGCAAGGTAGAGACGATCAAGATAGACATAATGAACAATTACAGAGCTAGGCTGGACAAGGTAGTCATAATTGCAACTCCGATCGAGGCTGGATTATCAGTGATAGGGTCGAACAACTGGAAGATTGACAAAATCGAGGCCTCGCAGACGGAGTCGATAAACATCTCGCTCTTTGCCTCACCATCACTAGCTGGCTTGCCTGCCAGACTTAAGATGAAGATACAGTACGTCACGAGCGATAATGGCGAGACGATAAATGAGGAGAGAGACGTTGGATTCATCATTGAGGGATTCATCAACCTAAGAGTATACGACGTGAACGTGGTCTTCCTTGCTGGTGCGCCGATGCTGACGGGAAACATCCTAAACGAGGGAAACGTCCCCGCATTATTTACAACCCTAGAATTAGATTCTCCCCTCGCGGCTTCTGGACAGAGTGTCTACATCGGCGACCTTAATCCGAATGCTCCGCTTCCGTTTACCGTGCGGCTAATTCAGCCCTCATCTGATAACACCAAGTTGGAGGGCACGTTGATAATTAGGTATAAAGACGAGCTGAGGAGAGAGCACGTCTTCACCCAGCCCGTCAGCGTAGTAATCAATCTGCCTAAATCATCAGAGAAGGAAAGCCCACTAATCAGTCAGCAAGTACTTACGATATTGATTGCGGTTGTCGTCGCAGCCTCAATCATATCTTCCCTGGCATTATACAGGAGAAGGAGGAAGAACCATGGAGCTATTAGAGGCCATTAAATATGGCTTCAAAGCGCTTCGGGAAAGAAGAACGAGAAGCATACTTACAGTTGTAGGTATAGCCATAGGCACCGCCTTGATTATAGCCTTAGTGGCTAACGGTCAAGGACTAAACGACTCAATAACCAATAAATTGCTTGAGCTCGGCGCAAACAACATCGTAATTCTTCCCTCAACCGGCTCATCCCTAAGATTCAACGACGCTGACGTCCAGAAGATCTCGCTGATCCCCGGCGTCGAGGCCGTCTTACCTTTTTACTTGACGTCCGCAACTATAAAGTATGGCGGCGTATCCCTCAATGGACGTATATATGCGACAGACCCAGCAAGCGTCAAGATACTCTTCCCACAGCTGCGGGTGCTTCAGGGGACACCGCCACTGCCCAGTGACTCCTCCACGGCCGGCATCGGCTACAAAATAGCATTCCCACCAGACTATACGAGCGTAAAGATAATGCCTGGACAGTCAATCGTGGTGGAGGTCGTCACGCCGAAGGGAAAGACGCAGGCCTCGTACGTCGTTACTTGCGTTTATGACGAATATGGAGCAACGCTGTTCGTAGACGCGGACAGCATGGTTCTATTATCTATCCCGGGAGGTAGGCGGCTCCTCGGAGAGAGCCTCTATCATGGAATACTTGTCAGGGCGAGCGACCCGGAGGATGTCGACTACATCATTGATCAGCTCTCATCGATGTATGGCAAGAATGCAAATATAGTCAGCCCCACAAGCATACTCAGGACCGTCCAGAGCATACTAAGCTCCTTCACGTTCTTTTTGGCAGTAGTCGCGGCTGTAAGCCTCCTCGTAGCGGGAATAGGCATAGCAAACACGATGATCATGTCTGTCATGGAGAGGGTGAGAGAGATAGGCGTCCTCAGAGCCATAGGCATGACTAAGAGGGACATAATGATAGTCTTTCTATCTGAGGCATCGTTGACAGGCATGATTGGCGGCATCCTAGGAATAGGGCTAGGAGTGGTTCTTTCTTACGGCGTCAGCTTTATGACGAGCAGCTTATTCCATGTCGAGCCGTCTTCCACCAGCAGCGCTATGGCGAACTTCGGATCGATTCCATATGAACCAACCATAACGCCCCTACTACTATTGCAGACGTTTTTCTTCGCAATCTTAATAGGCATGGTCTCAGGAATCTACCCAGCTAGGAGGGCTGCAAGCCTCGACCCCGTAGTTGCTCTAAGGACAGAACAGTAACAACTCAATTATCCAAAATATACTCATATATTCTCAAGTATTTCTTCACCACGTTGGGATAGTCAAACATCTCAGAGTACCGCCTGCCATGTCTAACTATTTTATCCCTTACTAGTTCAAGCGAGTAATATGCCTCGACCATCTCTTCTGGATCTGGCCTGCTGAGTATCAAAGCGTCGCGGAACGGAAGAAACGATTCAAGCTCGCTCGCAATGACTGGGCATCCAGCAGCCCACGCCTCAAGCAGGACGGACGGCATTCCCTCCCACTTAGATGTGATGAAGAGGCACTTAGCCGACTTCATGTATGAGATCACGGTTCTCCAGTCAACCACCTCCTCCACTCCGAAGGCTTTATACCTCAGTCCAAGACGACGCACTATTCTTCTGAAGAGCTGATAATTTTTTACGGGATCATTCCTGCCCACGAAGAGTATGCATGACTCATTACTGGGGGGTATCTGATCGATGGCTTTTACATCTGTCATGTTTGGTATCCAGATCCATCCCCTCCTCTCAGCCTCGGTCTTCAACACAGTCGTAGTTACTCGCGACCTTTTCATCAGTGATAGGATCATGGATGAGACTAGTTCTCCCGCAGCGCCGTATTTTTGTCTAAACTCATCCATTCCTCCGTGAATTGTAATTACAGTCCTCGGATGCTTGACCATGAGCGGTGACAGTTTAGGGCTATGGAGATGCACTATGTCTGCCTGAAACTTCTTGAAGAAGAGCCCAAACAGGAACGATGCTGACTTCAGCATGGGTATTGGGAGGCTCCACGCGTTTCTACCACTAAGCACCGCGACGTCTGCTCCCTCTTCTAGGAGACCCTTATGGAGAAGCTTTACGTGTCTTCCGGTCCCACTCGCGCCTCCGTAAGTCTGGTTGACCAGCAGAACTCTCATGGATTGCTATGCCTAGTTATAGTTTGAAACGGCATTATATTGACCTTCGTCTCCAGAGAGATTCTAGGACTAAGGAGTATAGACTCCCGGCAATTTTGGGTAGGGCCTAGTCTCCCAGACAGTGGCCAGTCCGCAGAGGAATCGTGTTAGTCTCTCGATTCCGATCCCGAAGCCGGCGCTAGGCGGTATTCCATCTCTAAGCATCTCTAAATACCAGCTATACTTGCCTGGGTCTTCGCCACTCTCGAGCATCCTTCCAAGCACTCTTTCGTACTTGTATTCTCTTTCTGCGCCAGATATCGCCTCGCCGTAACCCGATGGATAGATCATGTCAAAGTCTCTCAGGACTCCGGGTCTGTTCTCGTCTTCCCGGTCATAGAACCCCCTCGATCCCTTGGGATAGTCATAAATGAAGAATGGTTCCTGATGAATCGACGACAGGAATACTTCATCGTCCCACGAGATTTCTTCTCCGTACCTCGCATTTCTGCCATGACTCCGAAGAATTTTTAGCGCCTCTTCGTAGGTGTATTTCCTAAACGGAGGCTTGAATGGCTTGAGCTCCCTCCCCAGCAGCTCGAGCTCACGGCTGCACTTATCAATCACTTCCTGAACGGTGTGGCAGAAGAGGTTCTCGGCGATCTTCATGGCTTCAAAATAATCTATCTCTGCCGCCTCAACGTCTACTTGGATGAATTCTGCTAGGTGTCTTCCAGTAACTATTGATTCTGGAGGCTCAAGCCTAACGTTTGGTGAGAAAAAGAAGATGCGTCCCAGTCCGGAAATGGCTAGCTGCTTATACAGAATGGCGCTGCTCATCACTTTGTATTCCCTTCCATAATAATCGAATGAGGCCTGTCGTGCGCCCCTGATGCCGGGGTCAGTAGCAGGACCAATAATTGGGGGTAGCAACTCGATGAACCCCTCACTCCTAAGGTAGCTTCTCATAGCATCGGAGGCTATTTCCTCGACTCTCAAGATTGCTCTAAACCTCGGCTGCCCAATCCTCTTCCAGGGACGTAGATACTCAGAGAACGACTCAGGACTGACCGCCGACGCACGCTCCATGACTATGTCGTATTGATAATAGGTAACCCATTATTAAACATTTTTGTACAATTTAAACCAAAAATATAGTCAAAATGACATATATCTCGATTATTCGGCATAATGTCGCCACATATATATTAATCAAGCACTCTCCCCCTAGCGCTATGCCGAAATCGAACAAACAATTATCTCACGAATGAGTGATGAGTGGACCCTTTCTTTCAGGCGCTCATCAATTCTCAGCCCAATGCTATCCAACCGGTCAATGAAAGGCGTACCCTCCGGAAGAGCCATCACGATGCGCGCATCCTTCTTAACAATCTCTAGTAGCTGGGCAAACACGGCCTCGAGCATTCTTGACAACTCTCCCCCCAAGATTGTGGTGGACCTCCCATAGGGAGGGTCAGTCGCCACGCCGTCAACAAATCTCCTAGCAAACATCAACATACGCGAATCACCGACAACGATATGCGACCTAGAGTAGTCTCCCAACAATCTTACGTTCTTTGCGCCTCCGAAGCAGATCCAGCCCTTAAGCTCCACGCCGATTGACGTATATCCCATGAGTGAAGCCTCTATCGGAATTGAACCAGTCCCCATGAAGGGGTCTAGGATGCATCCATTTCTCCTTGCACTGGTCAGGTTGACCATGCATCTCGCTAGTTTTGGATGTATCGCGGAGGGGTGCGTGAAGGGCCGCTTACCCGGCCTTCTCATCTCCAGCGACCTGGCATCCTTCTCGCCTATCAGTATGCCACCAAGGATTAAGCCTCCCTCGACGTATATCTTTATGACGGTTGATGGAGATTCGTAGCTTATTCTTAGGCCAGGAATGGCTCGGTTAAGAACATCAAACACATTCTTCTCAATGGTTCTTGAGCTTTGATCAATGCTAGGGACTCCGAGCTTCTCCGCCCTAATCACTACTGGGCTCTGGATAACCTCCTGAATGTTGTTGATTATGAGGGAAGACTCGCATACCTCGCCTGAACTCTCAGAAATGATCGGCTTGATAATTGATTTAATGTAGCCGGCCCTCCTAATAATTTCTGCCGCATCCTCATCACTCGCTTCAAAGATCATCATTCTTCTAGAGATTGGTTGAGCCGTCGAATCTTGATTAAAAATTCTTAGCAGGGCCCTTAACTCGGCGCTACCTAATGCTACGTTATCACCCGATAAAATCGCAACATACCTATCATTCATTCCGAGTTCTTAGATAATCTGATATCAGCTTAGAGACCTTCACCGATGAGTATGGCGTCGGAATTGTGTCTGTCGTGATTATTCTCTCTGCACCAGCGGCAAAGATCTGGGCGTCAGCCCTCGATATGAAGAGCCCGTGGACGCACGCAGCGATGACACGAGCAGCCCCCCTATTCTTCACTTCCTTAACTATCTGGATCATCGTTGAGCCTGTGCTTATCATGTCATCGATCACGACGAGGTTTTTCCCCCTGAGGTCTGTCTCCTCAAGGTCGATTCTCACCTCTCCCGTTACTGGGTCGCGGCTGCTCCTCACTGATCGGTGCTCGGCCTTTAGAATGCTCGCAGCGGTCCTCGACATTACCTCTCCCTTCTTCCCTGGAGAAAAGACATAGTCAATCCTTTTGTCGAGCTGAGCTATCTGGTTCATTATTTCAGGTATTGCGTCGAGATTTGCTGTCTTCATGGGTGC
>CAYTRT010000004.1:0-7747 GCA_964440295.1 uncultured Nitrososphaeria archaeon | reverse complement strand
AGCCTGAAGTAATGCTCCCCGTCGGGAAACTCCTTACAGTGAGGATGAACTAGCTCAGCACCAAGCATGTCCGCAACCTCGACCGCAACACCTCTAGAAGCAGGACCAGCAACGATCCTCATTCTAAGCCCCATCACACATCTCTAATTCTTCCCTATTAATCCTTATTCATGGCGGACTCGCTACGACAGATATCTGAAAATATAGAGAGGATGAATGCTTGATTTGAGATCTCCCACCTATGAGGCTCTGGTCCATTTCTCCCTCTTATCTCAACTTGATTGGAATTGTTGCGCTTTGGAGAGAGGCCCTACTAGCTAGCACAAAATGTTTTGCAGGGGGCATACAAAATTAGGGTCTACGATCTCGGCGTCGAAAAACACTCAGTCAAAGAAGGTCAACTCAAATATGAGTTTAACCATCTCCTCAACAAACTCAAGAGGCGGAAATCTAGAAAAGTATAGGGAGCTGACAAGCGTCAAGCATTCGAGACACACCCGCTCTTCAAGGTCGTCCTCGGAGGTATAGAGGACTGGGAGAGAATGCCTCCCAAAAAAAGAGAAAAGATCGCCAAAGGATTAAAGATTATATCACCTATATATCAATAACAGTAATTTTTCAGATACAATCTGAAGACTAATTCGCCGCCTTTACACCTATTCATCTAGCAATGTTTTAGTTATATATGGCGAGAAATAATAGAGAGTGTGGAAATGAAGCCGGGTGATGTTGGGCGCTCGTTAAGAGGAGTGTTTACGGATAGGCCATACAACTTTAGCTGGTTTCTTGACAAAGTTGCGGCCTCTGGGAGACCAGTTACTCGAGGACAGATTGAATGGCTGTCTAAAAACGGTGTAAACGCCATAGTCTCGTTGACGGAGGAGAGAATACCCGCAAAATTTCTTGAAGGCTTAACGATTGACTACATTCACTATCCGTTGATCGATCATGAGGAGCCAACTGTTGAGCAACTAGTAGAGCTTGTCGAACTGATCGACGGTCTATTAAATAGTGGCAAATCAGTCCTGATACACTGCGCGGCTGGGTTAGGAAGGACCGGCACAGTGCTGGCGTCCTACCTAGTCGTAAAGAAGGGATACAGCGCCGCAGAGGCCATAGAGGAGGTGAGAAGAAAGAGGCCCGGCTCCATAGAGCCCTGCCAAGAGAACGCAGTTAAGGCGTTAGAGGAACATGCCAAAATGCGAGGAGCGGATGATTAGAGAAGCATAAACGCCGCGTTTTTGCTTCATCACAACATAAATATAAATCCAGCATTAATCAATAGTATCGGGTAGAGATGCCTGTAAAGAGGAAGAACAGGGGTAGGGCCAAGGGGCAGAAAGGCTCCGAGCCGATGGTTCAATGCGATAACTGCGGTGCGTACGTTCCTAGAAGCAAGATTCAGCGAGTTACTAGGAGGGTCTCACTAGTAAGGGGAGACTTGGCGCGAGAACTTAAGCAAGCAGGCGCCTACATAGCCGAGAACGTAATCACCGAGAACCTATGCATCTCCTGCGCTATCCACTATGGTGTCTTGAAAGTTAGGGCGCGAGAAGAAAGAAAAGAAAAGGAGTTTATATAAGATTATCTTAAAATAACGCTCGACTCGATATAAGATTAGAGGTGGATAAAATGTCGCTCAATGCTAATTTAGGTACTGCTAGACCGAGAATATCGCTGCTAGGGCTTCGAGTATCGATGTTCGCGGTGTGGATAGCAGTCGTGGGGACAGCAACACTCGTACTTACTGCGCTCATACTATATCTAGGCCTGCCCACGGTTTTTATCTATGGAGTCTTCGGATTCGTGGTGCTTATACACATCCTTCAATGGTTGTTCGGCCCATACATAATCAATGCAATATACAGTGTTAAGCCAGCAGACGAGTACGAATACGGATGGCTACACCAGATCGTTGAACAGCTAAGCATCAAGAGCGGGCTGAGAAGTAAGCCCAAGGTCATGATTGCCAACATCGATGTTCCTAACGCATTTGCCTATGGAAGCCCCCTAACCGGCCCAATGGTCGCTGTGACCAGAGGATTAGTTGGGAAAATGCCGCGTGAAGAGTTGGAGACAGTCGTGGCTCACGAAGTTGGGCACCTAAAACACCGTGACGTAGTGGTAATGTTGATGATAAGTCTAATACCAGCGTTGATTTACTACATTGGCTACTCGCTCTATTATTCAGGACTGTTTGGAAGCTATGGCAGAAGGAATGGGTCTTCGGGAGCAGGAGCCATTTTAGTTGGAATAGGACTAATAGTACTCAGCTTCATATTTAACCTGTTTGTCTTCTTCATGAGTAGGCTCAGGGAGTATTATGCCGACACTCACGCGGCACTGAGCGTCCAAGACGGAGCTAGAAAACTACAGCGAGCACTAGTACGAATAATGATTCTCGCGGGCAGGATAAGGCCGACTCAAAGGATAAAATCAGACAGCCTAAAAATGTTCTTCATTGCTGATCCAGACGTGGCTCTAGACCCAAGACTAGACATTGACTCGGTAATTGAGGAATTAAGGCAGGCAAGGCCGAGCGGCCTCTCAGACATCTTTAGCACGCATCCACATCCAGCCAAGAGGATAAAACACCTAGACAAATTCGCAGGGACGCTGTATTATTAATAAGCCCTCGCAATGTATATCACATAGCTAGATTTTTTTCCGCAAGAAATGCAGCCCGAGAATGGCTCTTCCCGAATATCGTATCTATGACCGCGTATCTCTCCGCCGACTCTTTCTTTAATAATCTCAGCGCACTCAATACTGCCACACCAGCATGCCCTGACTATTTTTCTATTTTCTATAGCTTCTGCAGCTTCACTAAGGGTGTAGCAATCTACAATCATGCTCTGGAGGGCCTGCCTAGACCTCTCCAAGAAGATCTTAGGCATCTCCTCAACAATCTTCTTCAGCGTCTCTAGCAGGTCCCCGATACTGACTATCGTTCTCTCTCTTAGATCCCTCCTCATCAGGGTAATGGTTCTGGACTCTGCCTCCCTGGGCCCGATCTCCAATCGAATCGGTACTCCCATTCTCTCCCAATGATAGAACTTCTCGCCCGGCGTGACGTCCTTCCTATCATCTAGCACTGCTCTATACTTCTCTCGAACAATCTCGAATATCTCTCTTGAGTATTTAATTACATCTTCTTCCCTTCCCTTAAATGGTATTGGAATTATCGCTATCTGGGTAGGAGCTACCTCTGGCGGAAAACAGGGCCCAACATCGTCTCCGTGTTGGGCGATTATTGCCGCTAAGACTCTGCTAAATCCCATGCCGTAACAGAGTTGCCATCCATATTCTTTCCCGCCGTCCCTCCTCTCAAACGTGATGTCAAACACTCTCGAGAAGTTCGTGCCTAGGTTATGGACAGTTGCTACTTGGTTAACTTTCCCGTCTGGGTTCCATGCATCAAACGCAACTGAGTACTCAGCGCCGGCAAACTTATCGAAGTCAGGCCTCTTCAGCAGTAGAAACGCTATGCCCAGCTCCTCTAACACCTCTCTATAAATATTGATGGCGGCTCTGAATTGTCTCTCCGCGTCTTCAGAACTCTCGTGAACCGTATGGGCCTCGTTCCAAGGTATCTCTCGCACCCTGAGCAACGGCCTGGTAGCTTTAGTCTCGTACCTGTAAATCTCGCAGCTTTGATGAACCTTCAGGGGGAGGTCTGCGTAGCTCTTTATCCAGATGCTAAACATTGGATACATGATTGTCTCTGAGGTCGGCCTCAAGATTAGCTGGTAGCCCTCTTCGCCACCCCTAGTGATTGTAAAAACTTCTTGTCTGAATCCCTTAATATGCTCTGCCTCCTTTCCGAAGTTCTCCTCAGTGGCTACCAGTGGAAACAGCATCGGCTTATGTCCGTCTCTCTCTAATTTTTCTTCAAGCTTTCTGCTGACGCGGTCCATCACGTATTTGCCATTTTCAAGATAGACAATGAATCCCTTCACTGGGTATCGGGAATCTGCTATTCTGCTGTTTAGTAGTAGCTCGTCGAACCAGTCTGTAAAGTTCTTGAACTTCTTACTCTCCGTGGCAATAATTCTGTCCCCCGTCATCGTTGTCATTGAACGAGGATTATATAAGTGTAAAATAGCCAGTACGCGTTGAAACATATATATCAGGAGCAATAAGAGATGAGGCGAGTTGGGAGATCCTAAAAGACCACGCAAAAAGTACGAGACCCCAAAGCAGCCATGGAGGACGGAAAGGCTGCTTGAAGAATTAAAGATAGTGGGTGAATATGGTCTCAGGAACAAGCGTGAACTCTGGCGGGCAGCATCGATATTGAGGAAATACAGAAAAATTGCCAGGTCATTATTCGTCTTAACCGAGGAGGAGAGAGTAAAGAAAGAGTCAGTCCTGATAAGGACTCTCTACAAGATGGGCATACTGCCAGAGAACGCGACTGCAGACGACGTCCTGAGACTGACTGTCAGAGACATCCTAGAGAGACGCCTACAGACAATCGTCTTCAGATTGGGATTGGCAAAGACGATTTACCACGCAAGACAACTCATAACTCACAGACACATCGCAGTGGGTGATAGGGTAGTATCGGCGCCTAGCTATTTGGTAAAGAGGGGAGAGGAGGAGAAAATCAGGTTATTGCTGCCCATCAAGCCCGTCCAGAAGTCCTGACCGGCTTCTTTTGAAAGATACTCTTCTCTACACTAATCAATAGTTGACCGTTACGTAGATTCCATTCTTTAACACTGTATCTATTTTCTGAGGGGAGGACGACCTCGTGTCTAAACGTCAGTCCATCAGACTCCCATTTCACTTGGATCAAGCGCCCAATAAGATGAACATCAAGATTGTTGACGCTCCATCCACGAATATCCATGTAGACGATAATTGTTTTCTCATCTTCGTGTAGTTCGTAGTATGGCTTTCTATCGGTGAGGAGCTTCTGATATATCTCTTCGTCTGTCAAGAACTCGCTCCTTACGATGGGCCTCCTGCCTGAGAGGCCTACGTCGAGGGGGTGCCAGTACATTATTCTTCTCTCACCCAGCCTCCAGCATAGATAAACTGGCTCTCCATTCCTCAGTGCAGGTATGTCCACGATTCCTGAGGCTATGTCCCTTACTATTACGCCTCTCGCCTCTATCTCCTTGATAAGCTGCGCTATCTCGCTGTTCAGGCCATTATTATTAACACTTCCCCTCTCTAGTACCAGTAGTCTCGCCCTGGCCTCGTTCAGAAGCCTCGTCAACTCGGGAATCAGTCTCTCAGCCTTATCGATGCTGAAGTATCCCATCAAGCCGGTTTCTGCGGCCTATTCGCAGCTCTCTCAATATAAATTTTTGAACCGCGTAGTGAAAATGGAGAGGGCCAAAGAAAATGCAAGCCTGGACTAGACTCTTCTTCCCCTTCTTCCTCCTTTTTTCCTAACGCTGTCGTGAGGCAGCGGAGTCACGTCTTCGATCCGGCCTATCATCACTCCTGAACGCGCAATTGCCCTAATTGCCGCCTGCGTGCCTGGGCCGGGCGTCTTAGACTTCACCCCACCCGGCGCCCTCACCCTTATGTGGACCGCATTTATCCCCCTCTGCTTAGCTATGTCCATAACGTAGCTGGCCGCTCGGGTCGCGGCGTAGGGCGATGGTTCTAGTCTGCCAGACTCCACGAACATTCCGCCACTAGCCCTAGCGATCGTCTCAGCACCAGTTAAGTCAGTGACGTGGACAATTATATTGTTGTAAGAGGAGTAGATATGCACGATGCCCCATCTGTACTGCCTAGCCGGCGCTCCGCTCGAGTCCTGCTGTTCCGTCATCTAACAATCAAGGGACAGGAGCCGCCATATATAGATGTACCTCGACGACAGAGCCCCGGAATCACTCCTTACCTCTCTATAAATGTGGTGGAATAGGTTCTTTTGTTTTGCCACTGGTTGCCTCGGTGTTTGACCAACTTCCGGTTTATTTGAACCGGACACTGATTTGAAACCCTTCTCGATTATCTTGACGGCTCTTTGAAAAGTGGTGGGAGAAAGGCCGGCCGTTCTGGCGACAATATCGCGGGCTTGACCTAGGGAAAACTTTCAGTTCAGATGAACTGGAAGTTGGTCGAGCTCGCGATCCTACAAAATGATTAAAAACCAGACGGAAAGGGAAAGAATAGCTCCGGGTCATTTGAGCCGAAGCTATCGGAAGGACAAGCGACACTATCCTCGGCTGAAGTGTGTTTAAGTGCAAGAGGTGTGGCTTCCAGGCGGATAGACATCTAGTAGCCGCTTGGAATATAGCCGCAAAACTCCCAATGTGCCGTCCTTACCGTCCCACAACGGTCCAAAAGGCCGCATACCTACTCAGACATCTCGATGTCCATCTATTCACCAGCTACGACTTCATCTTCCTCAGCCTTTTTCACGGACTCCATTAACGCCCGCTTGATAACTGCGCTTATAGGTATCTTATACCTCTTTTTTAACTTCTCATATAGTTCCCTCTCTATTTTTTGCAGAGACAGCAATATTCCCACTCAAGCATTCTCACCAATGAGTAATAATAATTTGAGAGTAGAATAAAGTTCTTACTCAAAAATCATCATCTTATTTAACTCTTCCTCTTACCTGGTTGCAGAATAGCCTCCTCATGACGAGAAATTCAAAATCTATAATTTTGCCACACTTCAGACACAACACTCGAAGGCTTAATGGAGCACCCTACAAAAAATAATAAAATAAATCAAAACATTACCTAGCCAGCGACGTTTGAGGCACAAGATTAAAAAACGACTGCGACCTACAATAAAGAGGGATGAGGCGGCCGCTCCAGACTGAGTTGTGATGGCGGAAGAGCCGAGCCGACCCTTATAACAATGGTTGTTCTGTGCAGATGGGACTTACCTGTTAAGGAGTAGGTTGTCTGCTTACTGCGACGTTGACGCTCTCGCCTGCCTTGACCTTCTTCAGGTTTTCTAGTCCGCTCGTTACTCTTCCCAGTGGCTTGACGTCTGAGTAGGCCACTGGCTCATTGTCCCTGCTGTGGGGCGTTCTTCCGAAGAAGATGCATAGGCAGTTCCCCTCCGGCCAGTACGCGATCTCCCCCACAGTCATTACTCTCCTCTCACCAATGAGGTTCAGCTTCAATGGAAGCTCGAAGTAGATTTCTTCGCCCCAGAGCTCGACGGTGGAGGTGAAGGGCGAATTCCTCAAGAGCTTCTCAACCTCCTCCGAACACTCTATCACGCCCTCAGCCACGACGCCGCTACTAAATCTAAACAGAACTCGACAACCCATACAGTATCAAATATCAAAATACAAATAAATAAACTCTTAAAGAATAAAACGTAGATCAAAGTTGTATAAATGAGGGGGTGTTTAAGTTTAAATTCTAAGCTGGAAAATAATTTAGCAGAGCGGGGTAGGGTAGCCAGGATAACCCGCCGGGCTCATAACCCGGAGATCGGTGGTTCAAATCCACCCCCCGCTATTCTTTTATATCATGACGGGGTGGATAAACAGAAATATATAAGGGCAGGGGTTATTGGAAAAATTGAATGAATATGGGGGTTTTACCAGTAGAGATGTTATCAGCGCTACCAGAAAAGAAAGGCGAAAACCACTTAGACCCTCCTATCCTATACTTCTTCTAGCGGCTCTCACCTGATACGATCGTAAGCAGTGTTGTGAGGAGTAAAATTGAGAAAAGAATTTGGCCAACCCAAGGGATAGCGTAGGCTTGAGTCGAAAAGGAATTGATAGAACACATGTTATGGAAGTTATAGC
>CAYTRT010000003.1:50003-63987 GCA_964440295.1 uncultured Nitrososphaeria archaeon | reverse complement strand
TCGCTTTAGGAGGTAATGCCCTACTGAGAAAAGGAGAAAGTGGTAGCTTCTCGGAACAATTCGAGAACGTTAAGAAGACCGCCAAAATATTGGCGGACCTAATTGAAAGGGGCTATATGATTGTTATAACGCATGGAAATGGTCCCCAAGTAGGAGCGACCTTACTAAGGCACGATGCTGGCCAGAAGATTTATGATGTCCCGGCCTTCCCGATGGATGTCTGCGGGGCTGAAACTCAAGGATTCATTGGATACATGATTCAGCAAGCCCTGGGAAATGAGCTGAAGAAAAGAGGGATAGGCAGGGGTGTAGTAACTATAGTCACTAGGGTTTTAGTTGATGATAAAGATCCGGCATTTAAGAGTCCGACGAAGCCAGTCGGCCCATTCTACACCAGAGAGGAGATGGAGAAAATAAAGAAGGAACATCCAGATTATGTCTTCAAAGAAGACAAGGCAAGAGGAGGATGGAGAAGAGTCGTACCGTCGCCTGATCCGAAAAAAATACTCGAGGGAGACGCGATAAAATCCCTAGTAAACTCGGGATTCATAGTCGTAGCGTCTGGAGGCGGCGGCATACCAGTTATTGAGACTAGTGAAGGAATAAAAGGAGTTGAAGCGGTAATAGACAAGGACCTAACAGGCGAGAAACTGGCATCACTAGTTAGAGCCGACAAGTTCGTTATTCTAACAGACATAGATGGGGCATACCTCAACTTCGGAAAGCCAAACCAAAAAAAGATCGAGAAAATACGGGCTGAAGAACTTAAGAAGTACGTAGAAGAGGGACGCTTCGCTAAGGGGAGCATGCTGCCAAAAATCTTAGCAGCGATAAGATTCGTCGAGAATGGTGGAAAAGAGGCAATAATCGCCGAACTCGACCAATTGATAAACGCCATAAATGGAAAAGCCGGGACACATGTACTCCCATAAACAGGCTCTCCATTAATTTACTAAAGCCTGAAAATAATGGGATCTCACCAAGTGATCATTAACAGTTCATTTATATATGGTAAAAATTTATTAAGCGTATTTTATAAGTAACATTCGTTGTATTTTTTAGACATGATTCGTTTCAAAGACTTAAGTTGGCGCGTTGAAAAGTTTAATAATACGTGTAATAATAGATATACGTATGAGCTCGATTGCCGAGAAAATACGTGCAAAGTTAGGCATAGATGAGGCGGAGCTACTTGAAAACATGCTTGACAGGGCCAAAAAGTTTATAGGATTGACGAAGGATGGAAGAATAGTCTTTAGAGTGAGCAGAGCGATAATTCCCACAAAGACTATGATCGCGCTATATGCTGTAGGTAAATATTTCGCTAGCCTCGCAGGGTACACCGACAAAGACTACGTGACTGTTGATGAGCTCTCAAAGGAGTTGGGAATTCCTGCAAACGTAGCCACAGCTAGGTTATCAGATCTGAGAGCCGAAGGCAGACTAATAGGTGTAGAAAGAGGGACTTATAAAATAAACACCACTATGATAGACAGCATCTTAGCTGAGATAGAAAATTATCTAGAACGCCACACAATAGGGACAAAACAATGAAATCTTCCAAAAAAGGAGATCTTTATTCTAAACTTTTCGTAGTGGGTGAGAAAAAATTACTTAAAGAAGCATCTTGTCGAGGCAGCTAGATGGATAGCCATAACGAAGGAGGGAGTAGTACTCATCAAGGTAAAAAGAGATATAGATGACTTTTACCGTGCTTGTTTATATCTACTTGGTAAGACAATCAGTAAAGTTCTTGGAATTGTAGATAATGAAAGTATAAGCTTCGACGATGTATCTAACATATCAATCAAAGAAGATCCGAAGTTAGTAATAGTAAAATTGCTCAGTGATAATTTTGCCGTCTATGTGGGCAACAATAGATATGTCATAAATTATTTAAATTTAGATGCAATATTCGAAGAAGTTAGAGAATACATAAGAAGAATAGAGGGAGAAATTGCTTAGAATTAAGTTAAAGATACGAAATAATTAATTATGTCAGCAATATTATATTCATCGTTTTAATAATTATTATTGGTGAGGATCCGAAAATGCAACATTAGCAAAGAATGTATGGAGACCAGAATTAGGACAGAGGGAATAGCTAGGGCTATCGCGGCGATGTGAAATTGTTAAGCAGTTTTTGCAAATTTTTCCAGCTGCTTAACACCCGTCATAGGAGGGCCTCACTGATGTATTCGCCGCACCTGCATCCACGAGTCTCGGGGATAGCTGGGATCGCCTTAGCTAGGAGCTTCTGGACCTTCTCGACGTTGCTCGCCATAGTCCTCACGACCTCCTCCGCAGTTACTCTCCAGCCCTCCTTCCAGCAGTCATAGTCCGTAACCATTGCGATCGTCAGATAACACATGCCGGCCTCCCTCGCAAGGCTCACCTCAGGCACAAGCGTCATACCGATAATATCGCCGCCCCACATCCGAAACATCTTCGATTCAGCCCTCGTAGAGAACCTCGGCCCCTGAATGCAGACATAGGTCCCACCTCGATGTACTGGTAACCCGAGACTCACAGCAACGTCGTATACAACGTCCATCAACTCTGGGCAAAACGGGTCAGCCATCGAGATATGTGCGACCCGGCCACCATCATAAAACGTATTAGGCCTACCCCAAGTCCGATCAATAAACTGGTCCGGCAAAACAATCTCGCCAGGCCTAAACTCGTCCCGCAGACTACCAACAGCACTTGGCGCCAAGACACGGGTAACGCCAAGCTCCTTCAAAGCCCAGACATTCGCACGATAATTAATCATGTGCGGAGGAATAGAATGCCCAGCACCATGCCGAGGAAGAAAAACAACACGACGACCACCGAACTCGCCAACCGTCAACAAAGAACTCGGCGAGCCAAAAGGCGTAAAAACCTTCTCCTGCCGCACACCACTCAGCATCTCAACGCTATAAACACCCGAGCCCCCAATAACCCCCACAACAACCATAAAAAATCCAAACAAACCCCACATTTAACTCTCTAGCCATCTCAAACCAGCCAAAAAATAACCATAAATACGCAGACCAGAAAAAGAAAAATAGCAAAAATGTACGCCCTACCACCCACGTATGACTATAAACACGTAGAGGCGACAATCACAAAGTTCTGGCAAGAAAACAAGATACCAGAACGATTCTGCAAAATGAACAGCAACGGCCCAATATTCGCATTCCTCGAGGGGCCGCCCACAGTCAACGGCTACATGCACATAGGACACGCAAGGGGACGAATATACAAGGACCTCTTCCTGAGGTACCAAACCCTGAGAGGAATGAATGTCTGGCGGAGAGCGGGATGGGACTGCCAAGGACTGCCAACCGAGATAGAAGTAGAGAAAAGACTAATGGAGCAACTCGGCCTTCAGAGACTCACAAAGAGAGACATAGAAGAAAAAATAGGTCTCGAGAGGTTCGTCGAAGAGGCGAACAAGCTAGTCGACTACTACATCGAGAGATGGAGAGTAGACTCAGAGAGACTCGCGCTATGGCTAGACTACGACAATGCCTACCAAACAAGGAAAGAAAGGTACATGGAGCACGTATGGCACCTCCTAAAGAAAGCATACGAAGAAGGCGACCTGACCGTCAGCTACAAAGTAGTACCAGTATGCCCGCGCTGTGAAACGCCATTATCCTCCCACGAGCTTGCACAGGGGTACGAAGAAGTCGAAGACTACTCCATATACGTGAAGTTCAGACTAGCAGACAACAGTGGTAGAAGCCTACTAGTCTGGACGACGACGCCCTGGACACTCCCAGCAAACGAGGCCGTAGCCGTACACCCAGAGGAAGAATACCTAGAAGTTCTCATTGATGGAGAAAAACTAATTATAGCTGCAAAGCTACTCGAGAAAGTATTAACGGCATCCAAACAGAAGAACTACCGAATACTCAGGAGACTCGTAGGCCAGGACCTTGTCGGCCTAAAATATGTCCATCCACTCCTTGACGAGGTGTCAATACACCAGACACATATCGAGCCGGCGCACAGTGTCCTCCCAGCTGAGTTTGTATCTATGGATGAGGGGACGGGGCTTGTTCACATCGCGCCTGGACATGGGCCTGAAGACTTCGAGCTGGGACGCAAGTACGGGCTACCAGTACTATGCCCCATAAACCAGTCGGGATACTTCACGTCAGAGGCTGGCAGCTTCAAGGACCTATACCACAAAGACGCATCAGAAATCATACTGAAGACGCTGAGAGACAAAGGACTACTATTCCACGACGACAGAATAATACATAGCTATCCACACTGCTGGAGATGCGGCACACCCCTGATCTACCTAGCCAGCAGGCAGTGGTTCCTGAAAGTAGACAGAATAAAAAAGATAATGATTGATGAAAACGCAAAAGTAAAGTGGTATCCAGCCTGGGCCGGAGAGAGCCGATTCGGCGAGTGGTTAGAGAACGCTGAAGACTGGTGCATCTCTAGGACCAAGATATGGGGGACGCCGCTAAACGTCTGGACATGCGAGAAGTGCGGAGCCATTAAGGTAGTCGGCTCTAGAGAAGAACTGCTGCAGGCGGAGGTCAAGCCTCCAGTAATTAGGCTCCATAGGCCTTGGGTGGACCGGTTCGTCTTCAGATGCAACGAGTGCGGCGGAGAAATGAGGCGGGAGCCATTCGTTCTAGATACTTGGCTTGACTCAGGCGTAGCTCATTTCGCCAGTATAGATTACCTGTCTGACAAAAAGCTCTTTGAAAGACTCTTCCCTTATGACTTCATCACTGAGGCCATAGACCAGACACGGGGCTGGTTCTACACTCTTCTCTTCACATCTGCCTTGATGTTTGGAAAAGCGCCATACAAAGTCGTACTAAATCAGGGGCACGTCCTTGACAAAGAAGGAAAAAAGATGTCTAAAAGCCGCGGTAACGTCGTATGGGCATCAGAGGCTTTTGATAAATGGGGCGTTGACAACCTTAGGCTTTACATACTCTCTAAGGCTCAGCCATGGGACTCAATCAACTTTGATCCAGATGAGATTAAACAAGTCGAGTCAACGCTGAATATCCTCTGGAATGTAGTTTCCTTTGCCAAGACCTACTTCGATCTAGACAAGTATGATCCCGAGAGAGAGGGATTGGGAGCGATGCTTCCCTATGCAGAGCCAGAAGATAGATGGATAGTCTCGCGCATAAATTCGCTTATAAGATACGTGACAAGCGCTGTTGAGAGGTTCGAGTTTCATGAGGCAGCTAGGGCAATTTTACGATTCGCCTCTGAGGACCTAAGCAGGACTTATGTAAGAGGTGTTAGGAGGAGGTTCTGGTCCGAAGAACGGACGCTCCAGAAGCTGGCTTCGTATGCCGCGCTCCACTATGTCCTTATACGTTATCTAGTCGTGCTCTCAGTATTTGCTCCCTACATATCCGAATATCTCTACCAAGTTCTCAGGACAAGAAACATGCCTGAAAGTGTTAACTTTAACAGCTGGCCTAGGCCCGACGAGGAATTAGTTGATCAGGAGCTAGAGGACTCAATGCAGATAGTAGAGGATGTAATCTCAGCCTCGCTAAACGCTAGGCAGCGCGCCAAAAGAAAATTGCGATGGCCCGTCTCGAGAGTAATAGTCTCTCCCAACACGGCTAGAGTCAAGGCTGCATGCGAGAAGTTTAAGAACTATCTGGCAAGACAGGTCAACTGTTTCTCTCTAGAAGTCTTGGAACCCTCTAAGTCTCCTGCAGAAATCATTATAAGAGTTGAGCCCGTAATGTCTAGACTTGGTCCTAAGGCTGGCAAACGTCTACCACTCGTAGTAGAGGCGCTGAAAAACGTGAGGTCGCGCGAGGTGGCTAGTGCCTTTGAGGCTGGTAAGAAGTATGAGCTTGTCTTGCCTGATAAATCGATCTTCGAACTAGAGGAGGGGGACGTGGTGTTTACTGAAGGTCTTCCTGAATATTTGGTGATGAGTGAGGGGAGGTTTGCAAGAGTATACATAGATCTTAGGATGGATGAGAAACTTAAAGCCGTATCGATATCTAATGAATTGATAAGACGGATACAAGTCATGAGGAAAGAACTAAAACTTGAGATTACGCAGGAGGTCCAATGCCTGATATATCCTGGCTCGCCAATAATTAGAGATAGTATTAGGCAGATGACTGACTACATCGAAGAAGAGACTAGGACGAGGCTCGAATTCCTAAGAGAGCCGCCCAGGCCTGATGAAGGATATGTAAAGGAGTGGAAAATCGAGGATGGACAAGTTACTATATGCATAAAAACCAAAACCTAAAGCTAAAACAATATTTAACTACCTTCAGTAGAGATAATGTTGGAGCATATTTGAAAGACATTGCCAGCTATGTTGCAAAGATGACCGACGACCACGTAAAGATACTTAGATCTATAGAGGACTTGATGCGTTCAAACTATGTTGTCTCCATTGATCAAATAGTAGGCAGGGCTGGAGAGTCGCGGGATTATGTAGGTAAGATCATAGAGGAGCTTCACTCTATGCGCCTAATATGGGCACCGATGGGTAGAGAAAAGGGATATACACTCAACTTTAACGGACTTGATGCGCTTGCTCTCGTCGCCCTCTCGAGGAGAGGCATCTTAAGCTTCATCGGCTCAAGGATAGGCGTTGGGAAGGAGGCGGAGGTCTACACTGGCATGACTGCTGAGAAAAACGTGGTTGCCGTTAAGTTTTATAGGGTTGGGAAAATGAGCATAAAAAAGTATAGGCGATTTAGAGCCGTAGATATTAGTCATCCGAACTATTTGGAGGCTTCTAAGAGGACGGCCGCGAAGGAGATAGAAGCTCTCAGAATTTTATCTTCAAACAACGTTCCCACACCACAACCAATAGCTAGGAATAGACATGTGATAGTCACGTCGTTGATTGATGGCGATCCACTCCCAAAGATTAAAGATATTCCAAGACCCAAGAAGGTCTTCGAACATATAATAGACTCTATCGAGTTGGCAGTGGATGCGGGAGTGATTCACTGCGACCTAAGCGCCTACAACGTGTTGTTGAGAGATAATGAAGAGATAATTATAATTGACTGGCCACAGTGGGTTAAGCCATCTCATAGGATGGCTGAGAAATACTTAGAGCGCGACGTGTCGAACATAGTTGATTTCTTCGCAAAGAGACACCACGTATTACTTGACAAGACTAAATACGTTAAGAGATTTTTAAATATGCTACGTGAACATAGAGGACAGTAAAATAATTTTTGTTAGTTTTGGTCTTGACGGTCTAGACGAATTATGAAATATACTTTAATATTCACCATTACTGGGGTTAAGGGGGTGAAACTAGGCTGCTGTCAAAGACCTCGCTGGGACTGCTGATCTCTGGTGTAGGGCTTGGTGTTACGCTTATCCCTACGCTTATCTACATGGCTGTTGCAGAGCAGGGAATAGGCCCTATCCTCAGCCAAGAAATTTTCCCAGAGGTCCCACTTTATTTACTGCTCGCTATATGTGGCGCTCCAGTAACAATTAGTGGTCTCGTGATATTTAGGGGAGGTATTAGAGAGATGATTAGGCAGGCCGAGATGCAGGCTCGGCTTAGAGAGCTTGAGATTGCCGAGTCTGGTACCTACAAAGTTGAGGAGGAGGTGCCCAGAGTCATAGATTCTACGCAGGACGTCCCTGATATCTCTAACGTTGCAAAAGAAACAGGAAGTGAACAAGTCAAGGAAGCATCTCTGATCAAGGTTAAAACTGCGGGTACAACGATTATTTGCCTTTCTTGCGGCCAATCGTTGCCATTGGGGTCCACAAGCTGTAGTAAGTGTGGCGCTGTAATTGAGATAGTAAACAACCCTGAGAAAGCCTGCCCCGTATGCGGAGGCGATTTATCGAGAGCTGCCAAGCTAGGAGACAATGTATATATCTGTGGACTGTGTTTCAGCGAGCTCGAGATACCTCCTGACTTGGCTTCAAGGATTTTCAAGTAAATGCTTAAATTAGCGATGTTCAGAACAATATCTGAACATCGAGTTGAGCAATGAGTTCGGAGTAAAGCCGCTTACATTAATTAGGAAATACATCAATAAGCCTGTAAAGGTCACGCTGAAAAATGAAGTGACATATAGCGGCATCATGGTCGAGACTGATAACTACATGAATCTAGTGCTTGAGAAGGCGACGGAATTCTACAACAATGACAGGAGGGCAAACTATCCCTACATTCTAATCAGGGGCAATAACATAATGTACATTCAGCTCGAATACTCAGAATAACACCTTTTACGAGTGTTAATGTTTGAATTGCTCTTAAATACTGCCTTGATCTGCCAACTGAAGGAAACGACATGCAGAAAACCAAGATAATATTCGAGCGGATAAGGGGGCTGCCCGTAAGTAAGCAGGCCGTCGAGATAGTAGAGAGAAAAGGACTCGGACACCCAGACTACATAATTGACGCTGCCTGCGAAGCGTCAAGCGTAGCGCTGTCAAAATACTACATAGAAAAATTCGGGAGGATACTTCACCACAACCTAGACAAGGGACTCCTAGTCGGCGGGAAAGCCACGCCGAGACTGGGCGGAGGAACAGTAGACGAGCCGATATACATATTGATAGCTGGACGCGCAACTCTTTATGTAAATGCGCACGGCGAGAGACATGACGTTCCCATAGGTGAGATTGTTCGAGAAGCCGTAAAAAACTTCATAAAGAACAACTTCAGGTTCCTAGATCCAGATAAACACGTAGTCATAGACTACAAGATTCGGCAAGGAAGCGAAGACTTAATCAATGTTGTTGAGTCGGAGTCGGAGGTTCCGCTGGCAAATGATACTTCGTTTGGCGTAGGATTTGCACCGTTTACTCCTCTAGAGAATCTGGTACTAGAGACTGAACGAATGATCAATTCGCCGAAATTCAAAGCCATCGTTAAAGAAAGCGGTGAAGATTGTAAGGTTATGGGAATCAGGATGAAGGACAAGGTAGTGTTGACGGTTGCTGATGGAATAGTCTCACACTTAACTCCAGACCTAGATCACTACGAGTCCGTAAAGGATGAGATAGCTGAAAGAGTATCTAACCTAGCCGTCAAGCTCATGGAAAACTTTTCAGTAGACGTGTATGTCAATACTGCAGACAAGATCATTAAAGGAGACCCCGAGAACAGCTCAATATACCTGACCGTTACTGGGACATCCGCAGAGCGTGGAGACGACGGAAACACTGGGAGAGGAAATAGGGCGTCTGGACTCATAACTCCCAACAGGCAAATGTCACTGGAGGCGACAGCCGGCAAGAACTCAATATCACATGTTGGAAAAATATACAACGTGATTGCCTTCAAGATAGCCGATAGGATCTATAAGGAGACTGGCGCCTTCGAGGAAATTTACGTTAGGCTACTTTCACAGATAGGCAGAAGAATAGACCAGCCCCTTTCAATATCTATTCAGTATATTCCATCCCGTCCAATCAATTCAGCAATAAAGTATGAAGCATCAGAGATCTTGCTGAGCGAGCTTAGAAACATCACTAAGATAACTGAGCTGGTACTTGAGGGGAAGGCAACACTCTTCTAGCTCAGCTAAGCATTTTTGACCTATGCTTTTATCAGCTGGGCCTGCTCGAGACTATCTTGGGTTATTCTCCTAATGCATCCGGGATCATGCATGAGGTAGTCTCCGAAATATCCATACGCTCTCGCCCTGCAGCCTCCGCATACGTATTTGTACGGACAGATGCTGCAGCCCCCCTTCAACTTATCTCTATTTCTCAGCTTGTTTAAAACAGGTGAGTGGAGCCAGATGTGCTCAAATCTCTGTTTCCTAAGATTACCAAGCTTGATTGGCATGAATACGCAGGGCTGTACATCTCCCTCCGGACTTAAAGCTGCATATACACGACCAGCCCCACAACCACCTATAAACTCCGCAGTCTCAAACGTTAGTCCCGGCAGATTTGCATAATGAGTCGCCGGGATAACTGGGCTATAGTCTGAGGAAATTCCACGGAGTTCGTTCATTAACTTCTTTTGTGTCTCCAAGCCGACCCTGGCAAACTGGGGAGCAGTACTATAGATTTGAGTTTTCTTCTTCATCAACATGTTTTTGACCATTCTCGTATAGAGACTTATGATCAGTTCTTCTCTCTCAACTGGCGAGAGATCCGACTTTATTATTTCTTGGCCTCTTCCAGTCGGTATAAAATTAAAACATATGAAGTAATCTGCGCCTAGCTGTTCTGTCAGGTCGATTATTTTGTGAATCTCATTAATGTTGCTTTTAGTCGCTGTTGTAGCAACGCCAACCGTTACTCCTTCATCTATGAGGTGTCTAATCCCAGCCACTGATCTCTCCCAACTGCCGGGGACACCTCTAAAGTTGTCATGAACTTCAGGAGACGCTCCATCTAGACTTATCTCGACGTAGTGCACAGTCTTTGATAGCTTCTTTGCGACTTCTCTAGTGATTAATGTACCATTCGTTGCTACAGAAACATACATTCCGCAGTCCTTCGCATAGCTAGCTACTTTGAAGAAATCCTGTCTAAGTAGTGGTTCGCCTCCTGAGAAGGCAATTGATGATACGTCTGATTCAGAGAGATCCTTCACAACGTTTAATGCCTCATTGGTGTTTAGCTCATTTGCTAGGGATGGGCCAGCATTCTGATAGCAGTGTTTACACCTTAAATTGCATCTATTCGTGAAGTTCCACACAACAAATAGTGGAGCACCTGTAGTTATTGGCTTGTTTGCGCCGAAATATGCAATTCCCTTTAAAGTTGCTGTAATTCCTTTTCTCCAATATGGCGTCTCTAAAGCCTTGCCTAGAGACTCGCTTGATACATGCATCATCCTTAATGCAAGGTCGATGAAAAAGTGGAGGACAGAGACTATTGATCGGCATCTTATACATGCTTGACGGTGTTTTCCCAAGTATTCATCAAAAAGAATATCTATGGGTCTGGATTTACATTTACTGCATCTTAAAAAGCCCAGTCTCAGTAAGAGACGCTGCCTAGGGCCTAGAACGAGTTGTTGAAGTAAAGTAAATCCGATCGAGGATGAATTATGAGACAACTCACCCCAACGATATTAAATTTAACAACTTAAATTAAGCCTTTTCGCCGGGCTCTAAAGAAACCTATCTAGTCCCTTCTTTTTTGAGAGTATCTCGTATGCAAGTCTAGGCGAGAAGCATTTGTATTCTACTCTTAATACCATGCTTAGGGATGCTGCTTCCTTTGATATGGACGGAGCCACCAAAATCTTTCTAGGTTTTCTTCCCAATTCTTTTTCAACTTGAGTAGCATAATTAACTATCTGTTCAACGTCTCGACGAGTCGCTCTTTTACGCTTTATCTCAATTATGACGATTTGACCAGAAGAATCTACCGCGAGTATGTCTATGTATTCGTCGCCAATTCTTCTTTCGGTTTCGACTATTCTAAGTCCTGGCTCAACTATGTCGGGCGAGTTAATTATGGCAGCCTTCATGTCTTCTTCCCTAGCATGAATAATGAATTCACCGTTGTCAACCAATCTATAAGACTCAGCCGAGTAAACCTCTGTTATTACTATTCTTAGAATTTCTGGCGGTGATTTTCGGCTACACTCCAATACGAGCCCCTCCTCGGTAATTTGGGCATTTATCACTACTCCGGGCGGCTGCCAGTTAACTGGCTCGTATCCAGTTGGTCTATGTATAAGAATCGATTTGTCACTCTTGATTATAAGTAGCCTGTCTCCTTCTGCTAGCCAGCTTGTCGATCGGCCCGCGTAGTGGGCATGCATACTACCGACAACTATTATTGTTCTGCCGGAGCTTAAACCACTCATTATTTTTTCTAACGCCTCAGCAAGGTCCATCTATCAGCCTAGTTTAAACTGTTTAAGCCTTATAAAAAGGAATAAGCAGACTATTCTTCATGAAGATAACTGAGGTTGAAGTTATACCTCTTTATGCACCTGAGGCAGAAGTTGTTAAGAGTGCATGCATAATACGTGTACATACTGATGAGGGTGTTGAGGGCATAGGTCAAGCAGAAATTCCAGCGATGATAGCCTTGGCGTTCGTTAAGACAAAAGAGTGGGAGGTCGCCGGATACTATCAAGGTGGACTGGAGAGAGTTCTACTAGGCGAAGACCCAATGAATGTTGAGCGGCTGTGGCATAAAATGTATGCAAGCATGTGGCTTTATGGGAGGAGAGGGGCAGGCATAGCAATATTGACGGCCATTGATACTGCGCTATGGGACATTAAAGGAAAACTTCTAGGAAGACCGGTCTATGAGCTGATATGGAGCGCATGCAACGTCGCGCGTCCAGACCGCGACATCATGGGGCCCAGGCAAAAGGTAAAACCCTACGCTACGGTTTACCCCTCTGGAAGTACACCCGAAGAAGTAAAGAGAAACTTGTCATTAGCGGTCAGCGCCGGCTTCGACGCAGTCAAACTAGAGGAGAGCGAGGGGGGATTCGGCCGAAAAGACGTGAGACACGATGTTGAATTAGTTCAGGCAGCAAGAGAAGCAATAGGCAATAAAAGAGACCTAATGATAGATGTTCAGTACATATGGAATGATTATACAAGGGCATTGTCAAGCATAAGAGCGATCGAGCCATACAACATTTATTTCGTCGAGGCGCCACTCCCGCCTGACTCACTGGAAGCATATGCAATGCTAGCAGACTCAGTCGAGACACGTATAGCCTGCGGAGACGGAGGGTTCACGACGCGGTTTGAGTTTAAAGAATTAATCGAGAGAGGACGAGTAGATGTGGTTCAGCCTAGTGCAGTTAGGACAGGCGGAATAACAGAGATGCTCAGGATCGCTTCCATGGCATACGAGAAGGGAAAACTCTGCATACCTCATTCATACGCATGGATGATTGGTGTAGCAGCAGAGATTCACGTCGCTGCTGTCGTACCAAACATGCCGTACATCGAGATGCCAAGTCCTCATCCCTACTCGCCATTAATATCTGAATTGCTTATACCCACACCGGCTCCTAAAGATGGCTACATAGAAGTCCCAACAAAGCCAGGACTAGGATTCAAACTAAATGAAAAAACACTAGAAAAATATAGAGTCGAGCCATTCTAAAACATTTAATTTTTTGACGAAACAAAATACATCGTTATTACTTTGTTTTTCAATTTTGAAGTTATTGAATTTTTAATTTTCAGCTAATTTATGTATATGGAAATACATAAATATAACTCAGTGATTCGGTATTTCGATGTAAAATGGCCAGTAAGACCTTTGTAAGACCGTCAACTGGCCTTGTACGAGAGATAGGCTTTCTCGACCACCTCATCACAAACATGAACGGCGTCGTGCCTCTCGCAGCCATAGTTCTGACACCCTGGTGGATCTTCTTCGCGGTGAGGGGGGGCGACTTAATGCTGGCTATACTCGGTGGATGGCTGTTCACGATGTTTGGGTCGCTTGTGTCTTACTCCATAATATCCGCAACATTCCCAAGATCAGCAGCCCCGTACATAGCAAACAGCAGAATTCTTCATCCAGCAATTGGCTGGCCTGCTGAGGTACTTATGTGGCTAGGCTGGATCATGGCGCTTGCGCTCTATCCTGGCTTCATGATAACTTGGGCGCTGGTCCCTGGACTATACACGATTGGAGTCTCATCAGGCATAAAGGCATTTACAGACGCAGCATTTGCGCTGGCTCAGCCTGAGTGGGCAGTACTCGCAGGGTTCTTGATGCTTATCCCGACAAGCCTTATAGCGGCTCTCGGGACGAGGAAACTAGTCAGGACCTTCCAGTTGCCGATCACTATAATCATGTTCATAGCGATCATCATATTGATCGCTCTCTGGGCAACTACCTCCAAGTCCCAAGTAGAGGCATTGCTGCCGAAGTATCTCAACGCCGATATCAACAGCATTATGGCTGAGGCTAGAAGGTCGTATTCAGACTTTCTCATCCCGCCGGTCTACGCCTTTATACCAATAATGGCAGCAATAGCTTTCACGGCCGGCTCATTTAATACTTACTGGAACTCTTGGGCGGTAGGTGA
>CAYTRT010000003.1:38571-49903 GCA_964440295.1 uncultured Nitrososphaeria archaeon | reverse complement strand
TGGAGCATCGTGGTAAACCTAATAGTAGCAAGCATATTCATGGTTCTCTTTATCTACTACATTGAGTACCTGGGTTTCTTCAACACTGCGGCTTGGGTCACAACACTAGTACCGATCGCGCTTCTGTGTCTATCAGCAGCGCTGCTGCCTCTTAGGAAAGAACTATGGTCGCTCTCGCCTGCAAATAAGTATAGGATAGGGCCTATACCAGTAATTGTGATTGGCGGGATACTTGGATTCATATACAATGGCGCAGCTGTGTGGTTCTATACAATTACGCCAGAGCTAGGATTCGGACTCCCATCAACCATACTACTCATAATTGTCTATCTAATACCATTCATCCTCTACTGGGTTGTAAGAGGACTAAGAAAGAGACAAGGCATAGACATTGACATGATCTTCAGATCAATACCACCCGAATAAAAATAATTTGTATTTTTTAAGAGATTTACTTTATTTTGCATTCTTCCACTACGGAGTAGTCGATCTCTATTCCTAGGCCTGGCTCGCTAGGTATCCTGAGGTGGCCGTCCTCATAGGTCAGAGGCTTCTTCGAGAGCCTAGATATTAGTGGACTTGGCGTCCGTCTATACTCGAGTATGAAGGCCCGTGGCATCGAGGCTATGAGCTGTAGATTTGCTGCGACATTAACTACAGAGCTGAAGCCGTGAGGCACCATCATTACGTTCCACGCTTCGCATAGGTCTACTATCTTTCTAGCCATAGTGAGTCCTCCTGCCTTTGTCACGTCTGGCTGCACTATGTCAACCGCCCTATTGGTTATGTATTCCTTGAAGCCCTGCATGTTGTATTCGCTCTCACCAGCCGCTATGTAGACATCTACAGCGTCGGATAGCATCTTGTATCCAGAAACGTCCTCGGGTGGAAGAGGCTCCTCTAGCCAAAAGATGTTGTACTTCTCTAGTCTCTTTGCAAGCTTTACTGCTTGTGCCGGAGTAAGATTAACGAATCTACCTACATCCACCATTATCCATATATCTGGCCCTAATACTTCGCGTATTGTCCTGATCATTTCTTCGTCCTCCTCAGGATTCATGCCGAATGCGCGTTCTCTTGTCTTGCCCCAACCATACTTGACGGCTTTATATCCTTGTTTTACGTATTCCTTGCCTTCTTTTGCCGTCCCTTCTGGGTCGTCCATGTCGAAAAGGAGACTAGCATATACAGGTATCCTATCTCTGAACCTGCCGCCGAGAAGTGTATAGATAGGAACTCCTAGTGTCTTTCCACAAATATCCCATAACGCAACATCGATCCCGCTTAACGCATAGATTGCAATACCTGCCCTTCCGTACCATTCGCAGTAGCTGTAGAGCTTTAGCCAAAGCCTCTGAATATCAAAAGGATTCTCACCTAAGAGTAGGGGCTTAAAGCCAACCTCAACTATTTTTTGAGCTGCAAGCGCTGCCTCTCCACGCTCGCTGTGAATGCATGTCTCGCCGATGCCTGTCACTCCCTCATCTGTCTCTACCTCAACCAGTGCGCCTCCTGGCCCAGCCGATATGGACTCCTCGTACGTCATCAATGGTATTAGACGAACATCCTTGATTTTCATAACTCACAGACTGCTTTTATGTGGATATAAATTTTATTTAAGCAATTAGACTTAATAGCTTAAGCTTAATATATTAATATCGGAAAAGTTTAGACACTGATGATTAAAATGGAAAACTTGGAAAAGGCGCTAAAGATCATCAGTGAGGGCGAAAAAAGAGGAGCGACAATTAGACTCATAGGCGGGCTCGCGATATACTACCACTCACCTACCGCAAGGAATGAGCACTTTGCTAGAATTTATGGAGACATTGATTTCTTTGGGCTAAGCTCTCAGACAAAAATAATCAAGAATATCATGGAGAGTCTTGGCTATACTCCTCATGAAAGATTTAACGCACTCCACGGAGATAGAAGACTGCTCTATTACGACGAGTCTAACGGCTCAAGGATAGACTTCCTGCTAGACTTCTTCGAGATGTGTCATAAAATTGACCTAAGAGATAGGCTTAGGATAGATAAAGTCACGATATCCCTCGCTGATTTATTGCTTACTAAGTTGCAGATAGTAGAGTTAAATGAGAAAGACATAAAAGACATAGCAGTCCTGCTAATAGATCACGAACTGAGTGATAAGGACGAAGAAGACCGCATAAATCTCAAATACATCGCTAAGCTCTGCTCAAACGACTGGGGACTAGAGAAAACAATCACGATTACATTTGATAAAGTTCTTGAGTGGGTTAAACAAAGCAACATAAGTGAAGAACACAGAAACAACATAATCTCCAAAATAGGCCGGATAAGATCGGCGATAGATGCAGAGCCAAAATCACTGAAGTGGAAAATGAGGGCAAAAGTCGGTGAAAAAGTCCGATGGTATGAGCTACCAGAGGAGCCTCTGCGTGGAGTCGTAAAACAATAGTGCTATCCAACCGTAAACATGTAACTCTTTACTTTTCCATCCTCCAAGGTTATCAATGCGCCTTGAAGATTTCCTGCTAGATAGTCACTCCCAGCGTTTAAGCAAAGCGTCCTGCCTATCTTGACTACGCCTTTTGATTCGTGTATATGTCCATGCAGGCCTAATAGTGGTTGATACTTCTCTATTGCCTTCCTAACAGCAATGCTTCCAACATGTGTCATTACCAGTTCTCCGCCAGCCAAGACAGGCTTTAACGTGTTGTCAAGCAGAGGGGCAAGGTCTATGGGCGTGTCATATGGCGGTGCATGTAAGCTAAAGATTGAGTCACTTAAATTCTTCACTTTACTGATCAATCCCTCTAATATTTCTTCGAGCTTCTCTTCAGGTATGTCTCGCGGAGCCTTCCAAGGAGTCATATTTACATATCCTGTGCTGATCATTTCGTATCTCCCACCAATCTCTACTACTTTTCCGTCAGGATTAATTACAAAACCTGACTTGTTTAGTGCTTCGTCGATTTCTGGATAGTCGTCATTTCCCGGCATTATGTATACCTCGACGTTAGTATCTTTTAGCCTCTCCTCTGCTAGTCTCACCCATTCTTCTACTCTCTTGACGATCTGGCCCTTGAAGACTCTGTCAAGATATGCTGAGTCATTCTTGAGACGGTCATATTCATCTTTAGTACATACGTATGGATATCCTCCTGCATCGGCGATAAGTTTTGTAATATTTTTCAACTCCTCCTGGGACTTTATCTCGACTTCATCCCCCATGTATTCTGTCTTGTATGATCCATTTTCCTGCTCAACGATCGGCACAAGCATTTTTCCAGTTATGTCTCCGCCCATGATTATTACGTCAACGCCATAGGCTTTTGGGACGTTCAGAAACTTTCTGAAACACTTATCAGACCCGTGGATGTCGCTGGCATGGAAAATCTTTAATCTAGTCTTCATACCGCTTTTCCTAAGGTGCGTATCGTTAATTTAAACATAAACATTCCACGATGTTTTTGTGTTATAGAGATTTAGCCATGTATGGCCCATGGTGATGATAACCGTGTCTCTGGTAGTATTGTTTCACACCTATTCCGCTGATTACTACTATTTGTTTATAGCCATTTTCTGCGGCTAATTCTTCTGCTCTTCTCAATAGCTTAGCGCCTATTCCCCTATGCTGCCATGCCTCCCTATCATCTCCGTCCCACCCCACAGGCACCATTTGTCCATAAACATGCAGTTCCCTAATGAGGGCGGAGTTTTCTGTCAGCTGAGTTGCAGGTTCAGATGGAAGTCTGAGACGAAGGAGCCCAAATAGGATGGACCTATCCGGAGACTCATAAGAGAGAAATATTTCTTGACCACCATCTGTCTCGTACCGCGTCTCAAACATCTCTATTCTTCTATCCGCTTCGCCTAGCCTCCTTAACGATTCAGGATTCCCCACCTCTCTGCATCTTATGCATCTGCATCTCATTCCCCTTCTCTTCAATTCTTGCTCTACTAGTTGTCTGAGGTTTCCAGGATATTTTCCATCAACCGCCTCGCTTGTAGGTATCTCTCTCCTAATTCTCTGAATCCTTACGTATGGAGGCGTTAATTCCAGCCACTTTACCAAAACTTCAACGAGGACCTCTAGTGGATATGGCTTATAATCGCCTCTCTTCCACATATCATACAGGGGAGTATCGGGCATGACCATTAGTGGATAGATCTTAACCATGTCTGGCCTGAATCGCGGATCTCTGAAGATCTCCTCATACATCCTTACGTCTTTTTCTGGTGAAGACCCCGGAAGTCCGGGCATTAAATGATAGCACACCTTAAATGCCCGGTCCCTGAGTATGCGCGTGGCCCTAGCCACGTCTGCTACAGTATGTCCTCTATTGATTATTTTGTAGATCTCGTCGTCGAGCGCTTGGACGCCTAGCTCAACTCTCGTGACGCCCATTAATAAGAGAGCGTCAGCTTCTTTCTCTGTCGCCCAGTCTGGCCTTGTCTCGATCGTTATTCCAGAGACGTATGGACGCCTCTTCTCGGCTCTGACAATCGCTTCCTCGAGGCTATCTGATTTCTGTCCATGAAGCCCCTCTAGAGCTGCTTTGATTATTCCTTTCTGGAGTTCTAACGGTGCCGCCGTGAATGTACCACCAATAATTATTAATTCTACCTTGTCAACCTTGTGTCCCATTGATTCGAGCCTCTCTACGCATCGCCGGACCTGTCTCTCAGCATCATAATTTAGCTCCCGTGCTAACATTATTTGGAGTTCTTTTCCAGAGTAACTGCGGGGTATTCCTGTTGAGCCTCCGCCCGGACAATAAATGCATCTCCCATGTGGGCAATTGAATAGTGGCGCAACAACTGTAATTACAGTTACGCCGGACCTGGTCTTTACGGGCTTTTTTCTAAGCTTAACGATTACCTCGCTCTCCACACCTCTTTTCTTCAGCTCACTTATCAGCTCCAAGTTAGAAGGTATAGCTTTTATTTGAAGAGCTTTAGCAAGCTCAAGCTTCAGCCTTGTAGGATCGTCACTTGATTTAATCTGCGTGATAATCCTCTCTATGTATGCATTCGTTACTGATGCATCGCTTCTCTTTCCGCCCGGTGGTTCTGGCATTCTCCTACTTTATATTGAGTGGTTGTCCAAACTTATTACTATATGCAATCTCCTCCAAGGGTTTCCTATTCTTCTTCCCCACTATTTTTCTGGCGGGATAGCCAAAGCCGACCACCACGTCTATGGAGTATTTCTCAGGTATGCCGTATCTCTTCCTCATTTCGGCCTCTCTGAAGCCGGTATATATGCAGGAAGCTATTCCCCTGTTCCAAGCCTCGAGCTGCATGTTTGTTAATGCCCTGCCAGCGTCTAACGCGTGGTATGGCCTATTCTTCTCGGTTAGAATTATCACTGCAAAGTTTGCGCCCGCAACCCACTCCCCAGTGGTGCTTAGCCTCGCTAAGGCCTCGAGCTCAGACTTATCGTCAATAAGTATGAATCTCCAGTGCTGGCTGTTGAGACCGCTGCCCGCCATCCTCGCCGCCTCAAGAATCGCCAGTTTATCTTCCTTGCTGACAGGCTGGCTGCTAAACTCCCTAACATCCCTCTTAGTCCTAATTATCTCAGATACATTCATCAGACATTCATAGAAAAATCGCAATATTAATTTATTGACTGCCTACAATACGCTTTATAGACGACTATCACTCTTCTCTATAATGGATTTGCATATCTTAGCTGCAGCTGTCCATAGGTTTCCTATTCTTATTTTTCCGGCCTGACCAAGGAGTACTAACGCGTCTCTCCTATCCAGTCCATACCTCTCCTCAATCCAAAGTGCAAGCTGCAGGTAAGCCTCAGTAATTGCAGCTCTCAGATCTCTCCCACCCGAAGCCGTAACTACAGTGATTAGTTCCTCATCTGTCTCCAATCTTGGCCACTCAATCTTTTTTCCCTTATGAAGATCTATTCTCACGCTAACTTCCGCAGACATCTCTAAGGCGACACCGAATATCTCTCCATCTCCTTGCGCTGCATGGGCATCGCCAAGATACAGTAGGCCACCCTTGTGATAGACAGGCAAGAAGACCCTACTCCCCGGAGAAACGTCCGGAAGATCTATGTTTCCTCCATGTGGTCCAGGATTCTTAAATGTAGAAATAGACTCGACTTCTGGGTGAGGTGCAACCGCGATCGTGCCAAGCATCGGCCTATACGGAATTTTTATTCCATCAAACAGCTGAACGTATCCATCCTTTATACTGCCTATCACTGTCTTAAAATTAAGTGGGTTTTTCATAAATCGGTGAAGCGAGACGCCTGTAAGATATGCCTCAAAACTGTCAAGGAAATAAACGGCACTCATGTCTTCAAGCGGCTTAATACTCTCGATAAGTATTGATACTGTGTCTCCTGGCTCAGCGTTCTCTACATATATTGGTCCTACGACTGGGTTAGCGAATGGAATTTTAGACTTATCCCTGACGTCCTCTCTCCTCCTAACTTGTCCACTAGACGCGTCTTGAATCTCCAAAATTATTGATTCGCCTGGCATGACTCTCGTAACCGGCTCAACATACGGAGAAAAGACATATCTGAGACCAATCTCCTTAAATGATATTTTTGCCACACCTTAAAAATAATTAGCCACATAAATATGTTTACGTACTTAGTGAATACTATGCTGTGTTGTTTTATCAGGAACGATTAGGCTGGTCTCCACATAAGGAACAAGAAAAGCACAGCCATCATCACTGCGTAAAACAGTAAGAAGAAGAGCCTCATCTTTCTGTCACGTTTAGCCTTTTGTAGATATTTATCCTTACATTCATCTGAGCAGAACTCTGCGTCAATAGGCATTGATGCGCCACATATAGGACAGTGTTTATGGACTGGAATCCTGACCTTCTTGACCGGCTTCGAGGACATTGATGTTAGTTGCTATGCTCTTGATTTAAGTGTATCCCCATGCTCGGAGAGAAACATTTTAATTCGCTCCGCCTGCTTCTCAGGCTCCTCAACTGCCTCTCCATCCCATAAGAAGTAGGGTAGTGCCCAAGCATCGGTAAAGCTGATACCTTGCAGTCCCGGCCGAGCCATGATCCTGAGGTTAACGTCGAAATAGTCTAGATGCCTGTCAAGAGGGCCTGACAGTAGTATGACATTGAAGCATGACAACGATTCGTGGTGATAAAACTTTAATATCTTTGACAGGCCACGCGCAATTCCTTCAAGCTCCCCTTCGGTCAACTCTAGTAGATTAGATCGCCCGGGAACTACTGCCTGAACCTCAGCTATCCCTCTAAGCGGGGCAAAAGGAACCAGCCACTCAACTCCATTTTCCGAGAATAGGTATCTCTCATGTCCCCGCTCTATCTCTAGCAAGTCAGACCAATAGCTACTCTTGAATCGGAGATGATACTCCTCACTCTTATCTAACAGTAGTTTAACCAAGAAGAACGGCGACTCCCTGACGAGTATCTGCATGTGTGGATGAACAATCGAGGAACCTGCTGGGGGGAGATAATTTATCACGAATACTGGGAAGCGCTCATTGGGCTCCAGTTTAAAAAGTCTTTTAAGATAGTTTAACCCTGCAGTGAGAGCATCTGAGAATATTTTTGGGGTAAACTCGCTTAACTTTAAGTGATGCTGTCGTGATAGTATTGCTAGGACGCTTCTTTCAGCATGTCCTATTAGGTTTGGAACTACTACTACGTCTCCTTGCTCAATTCTTCCCTCAGGCACTATGTCGGACGTGAACATTGGAGTCTTACTTCTTACACTCTCCGGACAGAAGGGGCAGTTTGTTCTCGTGGACTCGATGAGAGAGTTTAGAAGCGATTCATCAGTCTTCAAAAATCTCCTGATATACTCAATCATTCCCTTAATGACCGTTGTGTTCCTGCCCGTCAATGGGTCTCGCCTATATTCGAATTCGATAACTGTCTCTGCGAAGTCTTTTAGAGGATTCAATATTCTTGCATGTCTAACTGTCTTCTCAAAGTTGATCATAACTGGTCAAATAATAGTTAAGTGTGGTTTGTTATTTATGTATAGTTAGGGAATCATTGTATTCAAATAGGTTTTCGTGGATGATGTTTATCAGATGTTTTCTTGAAGCGCTCTTCAAGCCAGACGTTGCCCCTCTCGTGATATCCTCGAGCCTCCCAGTAACCGTCTACGTAATTCTCGATAAATTCAATCGTACATAGCCACTTAGCGCTCTTCCATAGGTAGAGATGTGGGATGAATGGCCTGGCTGGCCAGCCGTTTTCAAGCTTAAGGGGCGCTCCATTCATCTTAAGTGCTATTATGACATTTTCCATCAACACGTCTTCTATTGGGACGGGAGTAGTATAGCCATCTAGACAGTGGAACATTACCCACTTAGCAACGGGCTTAACGCCTGCCTTGTCGGCTAGAAATCTTATCTGGACGCCCTCCCATGCAACATTCTTTACTGACCACTTAGTCACGCAATGCGAGTCGGCCACGACTTTAACTTGAGGTAATCTTAGTAATTCATCATAGCTAAACTCAAGTTCTCTTTCAACGAGCCCCGTTATCCTCAATCTGTAATTCTCTATGTCGACGCGTGGTACTCCTAGTGCAGAATAGATTATGAAGTCTTTTACAAAGTGCTGTCCAGGAGGAGTGCCCATAGTCTTTGTCTGATCCATAACCCTCAATCATGAATTATTAGCCCCTAATCATAACCTTTAGCATTGCACATATAGTTGATATAATGGGGTGACGCATTTCTCTTATCGATGAGCAGGGAGCAGAGCTACATCTCAGTAATGCCTGAAAAAGTAAGAGTCAAGATCGTGGGAGCGATAGACACTAATCCCCAGCTCACACTAAGTGAAGAGGAAGTCACCATCCTAGGACTAGCAGAGCCCATCCGGAGGGCATATGAAAAAATAAGCATGTATGAGCCACTGCTAAAGAGATTCCCGAAAGATTATACATTTTTGCAGCCTGAGCCTGAAGTGGTGGTCATGAAGAGGGACGATGCAGTAGCGTTAATTAGATTCATTAAAGAAAGGTCCGGAATTGATCCATACCTAACACCAGTCGCGCTAATGTATAGGTCGAGGACTTTCTTACTGTCAATCGAACACTCCTGCGGATAAAATTATTCTCGAAATAAAGATATTAGCGAGCTTTAAGTGAGTAAATCATTGTGGATGGATTTATACTAGCAGCCGATATTGGAGGATCGAAGATAAGGCTGGGATTATTCGATGAAGACTTAAACATCTTAAAATTATCGATTTTTCAGACGCCGAGGGAGCCTTCGCCTGAAAAAATCCCCATGAGCATTATTGAGAACGTGAACAAGATGGTGGGCGAACTCATTAACAAGATTAAGATTTTCAGCATAGCCTCTATGGGCCCACTGGACTACAAGAGAGGCATCATTGCAAAGACTCCCACTGTCGGTGCTAAAAACATACCACTCATTAAAAGACTGAGAGAGTGGCTTGACGTCGATTACTACTTACTTAATGATTGTAACGCAGCTGCATACGCAGAGTGGTGGTTAGCTAGGACTGAGGGGGTTAAATCGCTCGCATACATAACAATAAGCAGCGGAATAGGTGGAGGCGCAGTTGTTGATAATCAACTCCTAATAGGAAAGGATGGAAATGCCGCTGAGGTAGGACACATCGTGGTAGATCCTTCAGGATATATGGAGTGCGGATGTGGGGGGCTAGGACACTGGGAGGCATACTGCTCAGCAGTCAACATTGTGAAATACGCAGCAAAACTAGTAGGTGACGGAGTAATAGATGAAGATAATGAGCTTGCAAAACTAGCTAATCTAAAGAAACTCACATCGGAGGAAGTCTATAGACTATATGGTCTAGGTGATAGAGGAGCTGTAGCCCTACTTGAGAGAGTGGCTACTTTTAACGCTGCCGGAATATCTTCAGTCATTACATGCTATGATCCTGAAGTGTTGGTGCTTGGAGGTGCTGTAGTCTTGAACAACTATGGATACTTCCAGGGCAGAGTCTTCCCACTGATCGAGAATTATCTCGGCGTTGGCATGCCTAAAATAACTACTCCGAGACATGGCGAGCTATCCCCACTAATAGGCGCAGTACTCGTAGCAAAGAATAGGATCGACGACCTAATAGTAAAAACTACGTAAAATATGTGCTGTTATATTAAAATGTAGTGATCTATATATACGGATAAGGTTTAATTCGTCATTTAATAAAGCCTTTACGAGTGATAAAAGATGGAGATTGACCCAATAGTTCTGACAGCGCTGATAGGCTTTTTGGGCGTAGTCTCTGCGGTTGTCTTCGTCGCAGTTGTGAATAGGAAACCTATAGGTCCACCCGAGTTCGAAGAGATCTGGAGAGCCATAAGGGCTGGTTCAGCGGCTTACCTCAAGAGACAGTTTAAAACCATAGGAGCCCTATCAATCCTGATCTTTCTACTGATACTAGGAATATTCTCAGCATTTCCAGACATAGGTGGATTCACGTACGGTGTCGGAATAGGTGGAAGCTTCCTGCTCGGAGTGACCTTCTCCCTAATCGCCGCATACATCGCGATGGATTCTGCAACTAGAGCCAACGTTAGGGCGACCTATGCTGCAAACATTAGTTCTGGCAAAGCGCTACGTATAGCAACTCTGGGAGGAGCAGCCCTCGGACTCGCAGTCATAGCTATGAGCCTACTCGGACTCTCTATCCTATACGGCGTCTTTAGAGACCCGGGAATACTCGCTGGCTTTGGCTTCGGCGCCAGTTTAGCCGCCCTCTTTGCTCAGCTTGGTGGAGGAATCTATACCAAGAGTGCTGATATAGGCGCTGACCTCGTCGGAAAGGTCGAGGCCGGCATTCCTGAAGACGACCCTAGGAATCCAGCAGTTATAGCTGACCAAGTGGGCGACAACGTCGGCGACGAGGCTGGCAGAGGAGCCGACCTCTTTGAATCAGTGACTGCCGAGAACCTTGGAGGAATGATCATTGCGCTCATAGTCTCGATAATTCTCTTTAAGCACATTAACGAGCTCTACGTCGTCACTCCACTCATAATTAGGTCACTCGGAGTCATTGCGACTCTGGGAGGCGTTGCGTGGGCGGCTGGACAGACTAGGTTCAAGGAAGCAATAGAGCCGCTGAGGAATGGACTAATAGTGACGAGTATCTTAGCGGCAATACTAATGTTCGTTGCTACTAACTATATCTTTGGCTCGACTGGGCTTCCACTATACGCGGCGATGATTGTTGGCTTGATCACTGGTATACTAATCATGTTCTATAGCGAGCTCTACACCAGCCTCAGGTCTAGCTACGTCAGACTAATAGCGAAGAACAGCGAGTCAGGCCCAGCGATCACTGTTCTAAGCGGCCTCTC
>CAYTRT010000003.1:14115-38471 GCA_964440295.1 uncultured Nitrososphaeria archaeon | reverse complement strand
GGCAACACCACGAAGGCACTCACCAAGTCCTACGCGATGGGGTCGGCTGCCCTAGCAGCATTGCTCCTGTTCCAAGCATTCCTATTAGAAGTTGCCAGATACCAAGCAGGAATAATCGAGCTTACGCATCTCTCGCTTGACAAAGCCGAGGCTCTGTTATCCCGAATATCTCATCTTAGCCAAGAACTACAGCTGAACTCGCCGGCCGTGATCTTGGGTCTATTCATAGGAGCAATGATCCCATTCCTATTCTCTGGGCAGGCCATAAAAGCAGTAGCCCAGGGCGCTTACCAAATAGTAGAAGAGGTTAGGAGACAGTTTAGGGAGATTCCTGGACTCTTAGAGGGGAGAGGCAAGCCTGACTATGCCAAGTGTGTCGATATCTCGACTAAAACAGCGCTAAGCCTCATGGTTGCCCCAACACTCACGGTTACCCTTTCACCAATACTCATAGGATACCTCTTCGGCTGGAAGGCAGTAGGCGCGCTAGTCATCGGCGCAACTGTTTCAGCGATACCTCTCGCTATAGTTGGCTTCTATGGTGGAGCCGCGATGGACAACGCTAAGAAGTTCTTGGAGATTGCTGGAAAGAAGGGGACAGACGCGCATAAGGCTGCAGTTGTTGGAGACACGGTCGGAGACCCATTGAAGGACACCTACGCGCCGAGCCTACACATACTCATAAAGCTCCTAAACACGCTGAGCCTCGTCTTCATACCACTCTTCCTCATCGGTCTGATAGCTCTTTAGTAAAGTCCATTTTTTTATGATTATTTTATGGTCTTTCTCCGAGCGTTACTGTAATATCTATTACTGAACCGTCCCGAATAACTGTTAGTGTTACGTTGTCTCCTGGACTCGTCTTCTCTACTAGGTAGGTGAGTATGTCGTCTAAGCTCTTTACTGGAACTCCATTAATTGCTACTATTACGTCTCCCCCAACGATTATTCTCTGCCCAGAGATAGTCATTGTTCTGTTTCCTGCTCTTATGCCGGCGTTGGCTGCTGGACTTCCCGGAGACACATTCGTGACTAGGAATCCCTGCTTAGCCTTAATGCCTATGGCCTCGGCTATGGCCGAGTTAAGCTCGATTCCAGTTATTCCTAAATAGCTATGTCTGTATCTACCCTTCTCTATGAGCACGGGCACAACTCTTGCGACAATGTTTGAAGAAATAGCGTATCCTATGCCTGAGAACTCTCCAGTCATTGACTCTATAGCAGTCGTTACGCCTACGACTTCTCCTCTAGAATTTAATAATGGTCCACCGGAGTTTCCCGGATTAACCGCTGCGTCTATCTGGATAATACCCGGTATGAGGTAGCCCCGTTCTGTTGGGAGCAGTCTCCCTTTCTGGCTGACTATTCCAAGAGTCACAGAGCCAGCTAGCTCGAATGGGTTTCCAATGGCAATTATCTGTTCACCGATCTTTAGGTTTGACGAGTTTCCTAGCTTGAGGGGTTTCAGCTGCATATCCTTAGGATCGATCTTTAGCACGGCAAGATCAGTATCTGGGTCCCGACCAACGAGCATGGCGCTTAGCACAGTTCCGTCTAAGAATGATACTGTAAATCGAATACCATCCGTCACTACGTGGTTATTAGTCACTATGTGTCCCTTATCGTCATACACGAAGCCAGAGCCCACGGCGGTTCCATATCTAGTGTCTACAGTTATCATTACTACGGAATCTTTAACATTCTCGTAGATGTTGGATACCCAATCGGCTGCACCGCTTCCAACTGTTACAGTGACTGTCGAGGTAAACTGGGCCGCTCTGCTCATCTCTGCTTTAATGCTTGATAACTCCTTCTGCACTACTGATAGAGCTGAGAGCTGCGTTGAAAAGGATGAGCGAACATCTGCGAGTTGGGACCCTATCTGGATCAAGTTAATCGCCATAAACACGACGAGAATCAGTGCAACTGCTGAGAAAGCAATAGAGAGCTTATTCGTCATCTAATTAATAATTCTTACATCTGTTTATAAGGTTATATCATGAATCATCCATTATAGTAGTTCAGACAACGTTTTATATTGTTGCCTTTCGGTAGGTTTCAAGAACCCATGGAAAGATCCAAGACTCTTCCGCCTCGAAGTGTCTTCTCATAAATTCTTCTAAAGCATCTCTTATTTCAAGTGATTTATCACTAGATAGAGAGATGGATTCTTGAAGCTCCCTAATTAACTGGTGAATTTCTCGATGTTCTTGAAAAACAGCTATTGCCCTAGCCGATTTTCCCTACCATAAGTATCTAGGAGAAATTTTAGCACTTTTGCCTCTTCATCAATAACATGCTGGTCAATATAGGACTTGAGGTCTTTAACCTTGTCTATAGCGGCCAAAAATTTATTATCACTTATCAATGCTGATAGATCTTTAAGCAGAGTCCTAACTTCTTCATGTTCTTTGACTAATGTTTCCAGAAGGGATGGGAGTTCTAATCGGCGAGGCCTCATAGATGCATGTTATACTTATTGATCTACTATTAAGATTATATTTTATACAATTTTTTGAGCAGCTTCTCTATGCCACTGCCGTACTGTGCTGCCTTCTTTTCACAAGCAGCGACTTCTTCAGGAATCCCAGCAACTCTACAAGCCTCTCGCAGAATTATCTTTCTCTGTGGCGGCCTTATCTTGAGCGAGAGGGGCAACGAAGCCGCAAAGCCAACGATTTCTGGATCTAGGTAAGGAAGGGTGAGCAAGCATCCGGCGAGGGCTGTTGCTGAGTAATCCCTAACTATGCCACTTCTCCATAGGTTCGCTAAGTCATGCCTCATGGCTTTCTCTACATCACTAGTCCCCGATTCCTGATAGATTCGTAGATACTTTCTGTACCCGCCAAAGAGCTCGTCTGCGCCCTGCCCCGCTATGAGCTGTCTTATACCGTTGTTAGCGGCTTCGAGGGCGCCAGTAAAGAAGAGGACGGCCAAAGAAGTGTCCATCAAACTGCTAATTCCTAGCGTGTCTCTAATACGTGCCGCTTCTTTAAGCAGTCTGTCCTGAGACACTTCTACTGAGACTCTATCAGCGCCGATCACTCTAGCCACCCTTTCTGAGAGGGCCAAGTCATGCGAGCCCCTCAGACCCACAGAGACTGCTAAGACGGCTCTTCTCGAGTCCATGATAAGCTTCAATAGGAGAGTACTGTCGATGCCGCCAGAAAAAAGAACAGCACACCTATTAGACACATTCTTCTCTATTGAGGACTCTATTAATCTAAGAAGCAACTCTGGGGAATGATTATAAATGTTATCTTTAGACCTGATCTCTCGAACCTCGGTTAATCCGCCTCTGTCGATTGTCAGCTCTGTAGATGGGCCTATTGGACGAAACATTTGATTAGGGCTCTCGGCGAGTCTATGCCAGCTGGCCACGGCGATTGGATCGTCGAAGACTATCGAGATGGGGATCGTTGAGTAGTTATCCGTCTCAGCGCTTATAACTCCAGCACTTATCTTGCCCTTTAGAAAGAACGGAGAATTCTTTAGTGACGAATCGTCAAGGATTGCAGAGGGCGATAGGTTAAGTTCTACGTGATCCCCATGCATAGCTACGACGTCTGCACCGGCATGGAGCACTAATACTGCATAACATTGAAAGGGCTGCGATAACTCTTCTATTGATGCTCTTTTACCATCTATGACTATGTCGGTCCTAGGCCATCTACCAGCCAGTTCCTCCATGACACTTTTAGAAATATGGAGAAGACTAGTAGTGCCCATAGACGCCGCGGCTATAAACACAGCCAGCCCCTACTCACCCTCTACAATATTTAGAGCGCCAGAAACTTAACTAATCATTATTTTTCGTATTATTGCTCCTTTTCTCTCTTGTTTAGCTTTTTCAAGACGCGTCTCTTCAAAGGGTCTGGAATCTTTATCTCTGGGTCTGAGATAATTGCTGGGTGATGCGGATCAATCATTATGACCTCAAACCAGTAGTATAGACTGTCATAGGTTAGTGGATATCCACCCAGTGGGTAGAGGTTTGGATACTTCTTGACGCATCTGTTTATTGCTTCCTCAAGCATCGTCACGTTCACCTTGTGCAGCACTGCGCCTATTGCCTTGGGTCTTCTTCCACTGTTTGGCCTCGGCCTGCTGAAGCCTCCTCTTCTTACCCTTACTCTCAGCACTACGAATCCCTGCTTGGCCTTGTAACCCAACATCCTTGCTCTGTCAAGCCTGATTGGCTTCTCAACCCTGACGACTGATGGCTCCCTCCTCCACCTTATCCGGCGCTGCCGCAACAGTTCTCTCAGCTCGCCCGGCCTCTCACGCCACATCGAGTTCATCAACGCATAGATTCCCATGTAGTCCCAATGTATATGCTAATAATCATTAAAAAACCTAAACCGGCCCACTAAACGGCTAAAAAATAGGACAATTGTCCTAAAATCTACTTTAACTAGGACACAAGTTTTTAATATAAATATAGGAAGCCCCCTATGACGGGCCTCGAATGCTTGCCGGAGCCCTAGTCGGGGATGTCGGGGCGTCCAATATTTGGTAGACATGTTGTAGTTCTCCGCTCATCTTCTTCCATTCATATTGATGTTGTTTGCGGACCTGCTCGGTCCATCATTAAAAGTATCTGTAATAAGCATCTCTCTAACAGTGATGACAAATTTAAATAACTAGTGATGCGCATAGGTAAGGTGTTGAGAAGCATAAGGGTTGTTCAGGGCTCATCGGTCGGTAGATGGGTTTGGGAAATACTTACCTGTGATGCATGTCTACTCGAGATAGAGGAGGGAGTTAGTTATAATAAATGTAGCAATTGCGGAGCAGTTTTTCACGTAGAGTGCTACAAAAGCCTTATAGGGACAAAGGGTGTTTGTCCAAAATGTAGGGTGCCTTTGACATGAGTAGCGATAATAAAGATGAGGTAAATGAGGTGGAGATTAAGATTGACTGGGTAGATACTCCTCGTGGGAAAGTCCCGACATACGAGAGTATCAGCAAGGCGATTGAAGATATAGCTGAAGTATTAATGGAGCAAGACATTAGGTTAGAATCAATCGAGAAAAAGACCTCGCAGCAATCATTGAAGCCCGAACAACTAGAGGCAGTCATCTCAGAGATTAAAGCTCTCCGCGCAGAGATTAAAAACATCTACGAAAAAATAGATTATCTCGAGGAGCTCCTAAATGAAATTTCAGAAAAGACAGACACTATAGACTATCTAAGCGAATTAATAGAACGTCACTTTAAAACTAGACGTGAAAGGGACGAGGATTAGTCAGTCTTTGTTATCCCTTAAGTATATTGCTTCTAAGTTCTTGCTTTAATTTCTCGAGAGTGTACTTCTCCGCCTCGAGGCTGCTTATCTCCTGCTGCAGCAGCTGCTTCTTCTTCTCGAGCTTCTTCACCTCTTCGACAAGCTCCGTAAATTGTTTGTTGTATTCCTCAAGAGTTTTCTTCTCCAATTCAAGTTTAGCTATTTCTTCTCTTTTTCTCTCCTCTAATCTTGATAGCCTATCGAGCCTTATCTCCCTTATCTTGAACCTCCTATCCAGGTCTCTGAACGCCTTTTCCAACCTGTTATTTGCCTGCTCTATGAGGGCTATGTACTGCTCGTTAAGTTCTTTTACCTTTCTCTCTAGTTCTTCCTTGCGTTCTTCAAGCATCCGTACCTCTTGCTCGTAGTTTGCAAGCGTAGTCTCTTTCTTGTCTAGTTCTTGCTTCCATATCTCTATCTGGCGCTTAAGCTCCTCGAGCTTGTCTTTCTCCTCCTTTAAGGCCTCGCGCTCAGCGGCAATTGATCGTCTTACTTGCTCAAGCTGCTCAACCTGAGAGTTCTGGAACTCCAGTATCTCTTTGAGGTTATTCTCATGTTCCTGAAGTGCCTGAATTGTTGATATTGAGAGCTTCAGAATTCTTATGGCTTCTTTAAACTCCATCAACAACTCTAAGGGCTGCGTCTCCTTGATGGCTTCTATGTCAGACTTTACACTTACTATCCCAGCCTCTAGCGGCTCGATAATCCTTGCTGCTAGCCTGCCCTCCATGCCCTCCATTTTATTTATAAGCTCTGTCAGTAGCTCCGATATGCGTCCAAGCTCCTCGCCCTTCTTTCCGAATAGACTCATTACTCCATCAAAGACGGAAAATTTTGCTTATAAACTTTCGCATTCCAGCGGCCCTGTGCATCTGTGTACTCACTGTGGGCTTTTTTTGGCAATACGTGGTGCTAATTTATATAGTAGTTGCCCATCTATGAATTTAAAGGCATGATTACACCTGTATCAGAGGCACTCTCAAGATTCATGAGGGTGGGCGCCCTTATATCGCTTTTAGGCTCATTCCACACGCTGACGTTGCTGTTAACGTGGTTTGCAGTAACGTATGACACGCTCCAAAGACAGGCTCTTTTGGGATATTGGCTAAACGAGAGCTTCATGCTTTCCTTAGCGGCTGGCGCTTTAGCGGGGCTAGCCGGAGCGGTCGCGTCAATCTCTAGGAAAATAAAGGTCGTGAAGATTGTTGTTCCATCAGCTGCTAGCGCCTCTGCAGCCCTTGCGATAATATCACCTATCTATTCATACATTCTAAAGATGCCGCGATTCGAGGTGGTGTTTAACCCAGAGATCGGGCTGTTTGCAGCCATCTTCTCAGGCATCGGGATTGCTGGGGCCGCAGTCTTAGCAGGACTCATAAGCCTCAGCGTAAAGACCCAGCAGGTCGGTGGCGCATGGCGGACTCCCACATACCAGCAGTATGAGGTTGAATCCATGACTACAGAGGCTGAACAAGCAGTTGTTGAGCAGCCTGAGGAGCGTGCAGTAGAGGCAGGCCCTAACTATTCCCCAGCACAAAACGTCCCTGAGGGGTCTCAGTGCGTAATATGTTATGATCAGCTAACACCTGAGACTGCGTATGCATGCAACTCATGTGGTGCTCTCTTTCATAAGGACTGTGCAGATGCGTGGGCAGACCTGGGTGGTCAGTGCCCGAACTGTGGCGCGAGACTGTCTCGATAAAAACCTCTGCGGTGCGCTGAGATGCCTGAAACCCTCTATGATAAACTGATGAAGTTATTCCTCAACAGGGGGTTCTTCTTTCCCTCATGCGAGATATACAGCGACGCCCCGGCAGGGTTCTGGGAGTACGGAAAGCTCGGCGTCCTTCTTAGAAACAGATTCGTAGAGACATGGAGGAGAGAGCTCGTAAGAAGAGACGACATGATAGAGATAGATGGCTCACAAATAATGGCTAAACAGGTCTTTGTAGCCTCGGGCCATCTTGAAAGCTTCGCAGATCCAGTCTCGAGGTGCCAGAGATGCGGAGCACTGCACAGAATAGATAGACTGATAGAGGAGAAAGCAAAGATAAGAGTCCCTGAGAGGCTGAGAGACGAGGAAATCGAGGCCCTGTTAAGAAAATACAACGTTAAATGTCCAACGTGTGGGGGAGAGCTGGGACCAGTCGGCAGGTTTAACATGATGTTTCAAGTAAGGGTAGGCGGTGCCGGAGAGGAGGCCTACCTAAGACCAGAGACATGCCAAAGCATCTTTGTTGATTTTCACAGAATATACATGACGATGGGTTTGAAGCTGCCCTTCGCCGTCTGTCAATTCGGAAAGAGCTTCAGGAATGAGATCTCTCCCCGTCAAAGCTTAATGCGTCTAAGAGAGTTCTATCAGGCAGAGATAGAAGTCTTTTTTAATCCGAAAAAAGCGAACGATTACGAAAAAGTCAAGACTGTTGCTGACTATAAACTGAGACTGATGCCTAGGGACCAAGAAGTCACCGAGATGACTTGCCGCGAAGCAGTCGAGTCCGGAATTATCTCCAACTATTTATCGGCATACTACCTCGCATTAATCCAGCAATTTTACGAGAAAGTAGGGTTGGATAAAAAAAGATTAAGACTGAGGCAGCTTGGAGATGATGAAAAGGCATTTTACGCAATTGAGGCATGGGACGTCGAGGCTGAGACGTCTCTGGGATGGATAGAGCTCGTCGCATGCAACTATAGGGGAGACTACGACCTATCGGGGCATATGAGAGTAAGCGGCAAGGACCTAACAGTCCTAGACGATGGGGAGAAGATAATACCCCACATCTTTGAACTCTCAATGGGTGTTGACAGAAGCATATACACAGTGATAGAGCATAACTATTTAGAGACGCAAAACAGGAGAGTGCTAAAGCTCCCATACTTCCTAGCTCCAATTCAGGTCGCAGTTTTTCCACTTGTATCGAAGGATGGGCTACCAGAGAAGGCCATCAAAATATACGAAATGATTAAGCTAGATTTTGACGCCGTGTTTGATGATAAGGGCGATATTGGAAAAAGATATAGAAAGATGGATGAGGTGGGGACGCCGGTTTGCATAACTGTTGATTATCAGACATTGGAGGACGATACTGTAACTATCAGGGACAGGGACACGATGGCTCAACGCCGCGTTCACATCTCCGAGCTTAAAGAGACGCTCTCAAACATTCTCTCCATTAGCCACAGTCATGGAGTTTAATTATATAAGCAACTCATGACATATTATTTAAGTTAGGGAGGGTTAGTATGTCATTTCCCCGACAAAGAATTGAAGATATAGAAAATACCATCATGCTTCTCACTCAGGAACAAGCTAGGAAAATTATGGACGTTATGCGAGTCCTCACACTCATGATTGAGGACATTACTAATAAAAAAGGTGAAAATATTCTCCTACAAAAGTATAACGAGATCTTGAAGATCGATGAGGAGTGCAAAAAGCTTAAACATTCAACTGGAGAGCAAATAATGAAGATTGGATCGCTGTTGCAGGAAAGAGAAGATTTCATAAGATTGATTAGTTGTCTAGATAAGATCTCAGACAAGGCTGAGGGCGCGGCCTTCAGACTCCTAAGTCTCCAAAAGTTAGGTTTCCACGACGACAACATTTATCAACGATTATCAGAGCTCTCAGACAATGTCTTCGTAGCTGTAGAGAAGTTGAAAGAAGCAATACTGGCAATCACGCTTGACTCATCGGTTCTTTACTCAAAATTGATGGAGATAGAGGAGCAGGAACATAAGGTTGACGAGTTGTTCCGCAAGTTGGACATCATGCTTTTACAGAGTAAGCTTTCTGTTCCTCACTTACTCCTTATGAGAGAGATTACCCACATGCTTGAAGACATCGCCGATAAGTCTGAGGAAATAACCAATATCATAAAGGCTCTATTTCCTCAGATAAAATAGGTGAAAACATTTTCACACCAAGCCACAGTCATGTTGAATACAGACGACTCAGTATTAGGATAACTAGGTGTTGGTGATGATAGAAGCGGAGTTTGTCGAGGGAAACATAGTAGTCTTTGATAAAGAGCAAGCAAGAAGGCTATATTCCTCAGGCTACTATGGTAAACCATTGGGAATTTCTAAGCCAAAAGAGTTAAGCTTTGACGAGCCATTAGTGCTGGACCTCATAGAAGCCCTACATCTATTTGATGAAGGAGAATTAAAAGTCATTAAGGATGGTAAAGAGCTAAGCAGGGACGAGTTGGAAAAACTTGGAAAAGAATACTATGCAAGGTTCAGCGAACTATACACGGTGTATAGAGACCTCAGAAAGCGGGGATTCGTAGTTACTTCTGGAATAAAGTTCGGCAGCGATTTCGCAGTCTATAAACACGGGCCCGGGATAGATCATGCACCATTCATAGTTCAGGTGAAGACGCCTAAAGATGCGGTTCACGCCACTGAACTCGTCAGGTCTGGTAGACTTGCAACGACGGTGCGGAAAAACTTCATAATCGCCATTCCTGACACTGTGAGTGGAAAAGTTCGATACCTAGTTTTTAGTTGGATGAAGTTTTAGCCTAAATAACTATTTTCCATTTAGTTATGCATCGCTCAAGAAGCGTGCTCAAAACTGTCCAAGCTGACTGATGATTAGTCGCTATTGTCGGTATTACTGGCACCTCGTCTGGAACATCAAGCGCGAGCCTAATGTCGAGCGCTGACATCGCGCCGGGCAGGTCTTGTTTATTCGCTGCCACGACGTAGGGCACATCGCGATGTTCTTGTCTGAAGCTTTCATGTATCCTGATGGCTTCCATGATTGACTCCTCGTCGGTAGAGTCTATCATGAGTATGTATCCGTGAATGCCCTTACTCAGTACGCGCCACATGAATGAGAATCTTCTCTGTCCAGGGGTCCCGAATAGTCTGACAACGTAGCCGTCGCCTAGGTTCACTAGGCCGAAGTCCATCGCCACTGTTGTCTTAGTCTTCTTGACTTTCTCCTCCGGCCTAGTTATCTCCCTCTCTGTCGTCATGCTGATCTCCGATAGCGTCTGAACCAGCGTCGTCTTGCCAGCGTTGAAAGGCCCCAGTACGAGTATCTTGAAGCTATACAAGCTCCCTATACCTCCTTAAAGTAGATGTCAAGTAGTAGATCGATAAATCCAAGGTTAGGATTCGGCTTCGTGATCAGGGCGACGTAGTCTCCCCTATATGGCACAACGTACAAGTATCGCTTATCCTTCAGCTCAACGTGCGCCCTCCTAAAGTCGCCCATATCCATTACTTCAAGTACTGAAGATATTACGCCAGAAACAGCTGATATTGCGGCTGCGAGATAGTCAGGATTAACATCAATCGAGTTGACGTTTGCTATTGGGGTCCCGTCAGGCTTCGTGATGATTATTGCATCAATTAATCCCCTACTAACCTTAACTACTTCTTCAATGTGGGCCTGAAGTTCGGGCGATTTATACTCCATCATTGCGGCTCATCACTTCCCGGTAATTGACTCTAGGAGAAACCTAGAGGACTCGATGAGTCTAACTATGTCCTCCTTAGTAGTTTCTGGCGGAGCCTTAGCGTAGAGATAGATTGTCTTGGCCTCGATCTTTCCTATGACCGCGACTACTATCTGAGAGCCATTCCACATCGTTATTCCCGAGGTGGATTCACCACTCATCATGGCTACGTTGAAAAGCTCGGTCATGACGGCCGCCACCTTACCTGGCTCCACCTTGCCGGCATACTCAACCACCTGACCTAAAGAGTCGAAGATCACTATTCCTTCAAGCCCAAATACTGTAAGGATATCCTCGATCCTAGTAAGTCTCGGCGCTTCAAGTAATGGCTGAGCCTCTTGGGCCGGAGGGGCGGGCTGAGGCTCTGCGGGCCTTTCAGGCGGGGCTGGTCTCTCGGGCATTTCTGCTGCTTTTTGTTGCTCAGCCTCAGCGGGAGCGCGGGCTGGCTCTGGGACTGGAGGCGTCTCTTTCTTGGGCTCTATCTTGATCGGCGATAGCTGAGAGGCTAGTATATATGTCCTTGCTTCCCTGATGAGGCGGCTAGTCAGCGTTATTGCGTATATTGCAAGTATGACCGTCACTACCGACGCGAATATTGCAATTATCTGTATGGTCTGCAGGGCATCTAGTGCCGTCATCTTAACCGACGCTACTCCGTGCTAGCCACCAATAAACTCTTCCCTCTTAAGCCCTACCCACCTATGAGCCACCAGCAATATCTATATCATCTCTAGGTCGCATCCGGGTTTATATCTACTGGTCAAACGGCGCTAAAGAACAGTAACGCTCTTAGCGAGGTTTCTAGGCTTGTCAGGGTCGTTTCCCCTCTCTAGGGCTAAGTAGTATGCCAGCAGCTGGTAGGGGATTGTGTAAAGTATTGGTGATAGTAATGGGTTTATCGGCGGCATAGGTATATATATGTCTGCTAACTCCTGGAGCTCGCAGTCATCTCTCTCGCCAGTTACTATAGTCATCGCGCCCCTAGCCTTCATCTCCATGACGTTGCCGATTATGTATCGACGCGTTTCATCTCTAGGCGCCACGAAAAAGATTGGCAAACCTTCATCGACGATGCTGATGGGGCCGTGCTTACTCTCACCGGCTGGATACGCTATGCATGGTATATAGCTAAGCTCCATCACTTTCAGCCTCCCTTCGAGCGCAGTAGCATAGCTGATCCCACGCCCCAAGAACAACAACAGCCTGGCGCTGGATAGTTTCTTGGCGACTTCCTTAACGATTGGCTCAGACTCCTTTATAACTTGGCTGACTAGGCCCGGCAGGCTTGATAGATCCTCTTGGAGGTTATCCATCTCTGCTTGAGAGACCTTCCCCCGCTTACGGGCTAGCCTGAGCGCGAGAAACATGAGGACGGTGAGCTGCGATGTGAAGGTCTTCGTCGCTGCGACCCCTATCTCTGGCCCACTATTCTGGAGAACGTAGGCCCTGGAGATCCTCGTGAGGGTGCTGCCAACCACGTTTGTTAGTCCTAATATCGTTGCAGCTCGTAGCCTAGCATATTCCAAGGCATTTAGCACGTCTATCGTTTCACCCGACTGGCTGACCGCGAGTATTACTGTATCGACACCTATTGACGAGCCGTAGTTCTCCACAAATTCAGAGGCTATCACGGGATAAGCTGACAGCCTGGCGAGCTTTGAGAATATATAAGAGCCAGCAAGACATGCGTGGTAGGAAGTCCCGGCGCCTAGTAGGAAGACGTCTCTCCCCCTGTCGAGAAGCTCCACGAGCAAGTCGGCATAAGTGAGCTGAACTCTGAGGGCCTCCCTGACCGCCTGTCCCTGTTCATGTATCTCCTTTAGCGTATAGTGTGGGAAGCCAGCTTTCTGCGCCTCCTCGACTGTCCATTTGAGGACTACGTGCGACCTGTTCACTGCTCTGAGGTCTTCGATCTTATAGATCTTGTATTCGTCCAGCTTAAGAACAGCTATCTCTCCATTCTCTAGGTATACTGCCTTGTCAGTATAGGGCAGGAATGCAGCGGCGTCGGAAGCCGCGAACATGTATCCCTCACCCACGCCTATTATTAGCGGCGACTCGTTCCTAGCGAGGATTATTCTGTCGGGAGAGCCTGAGTGAATTATTGCCAGCGAGTAGGAGCCCTTTACCTTTCTCAGGGCCTCGGCCGTCGCGGTTAGGATATCAAGGCCCCTATTCATCATTTCCTGTATTAAGTGGGCGACGACCTCGGTGTCGGTCTTAGACTTAAATGAGTGTCTAAGCTCCATTAGTTCTCGCTTAAGCTCCATGAAGTTTTCAATTATTCCATTGTGGACGACCGCTATAGTCCCGCTGCCATCAGTGTGGGGATGGGCATTAACTTGGCTTGGAGCGCCATGCGTAGCCCACCTAGTATGGCCGATGCCGATCTGCCCAGGCATGCCCTTGAGGTCCAGCCTAGCATCAATTTCTGAGAGCTTCCCAGCGTCCTTTTTTATCAATAATTTTCCGTCGCTGATCGTCGCTATGCCCGCTGAGTCGTATCCTCTATACTCGAGCCTCTTAAGACTCTCAAATATTATTGGCGCCACATTTCCCTTGGCAACTATGCACCCAACGATGCCACACATGCTATAGAATAATCGATGAGGACCAATAAATTCTTGAAATTAGAACCTGAATAGAATAAAAGTTCGAAAAATATGAATAACCAGCATTACCAACTGTCTTCCCTTTTTTGGTGCTGACTAGGGTTCTGCCCCGGACATGGATAGTTACGGCACCTAGTCCCCTTGTGGGTGCGTTATTTTTGTTTAATAAGGAACTGGACCCCCGTGATTCAGTACTATGTGGCTTACTCTTGAATTATAAGTTGCTTATAACTAAGATCTCGCCGTTGGTTGAAGAAGTAATTCATGGACTGTGTTTCGTAGAAAATAGTGTTCGCACCACCTAATTCTACATTAAGCTTTTCCTAATGACAACCAACTCTGAGCGTAATGTTCTTATACTTATTTTTACATAATAAATAAGTGAGGAAGAGAAACATGCCTGCAAAGAAGAAGGCAAAGAAAGCAAAGAAGGCAAAGAAGTCCGCAAGACCACGGAAAGCCGCAAAGAAGGCGGCCAAGCCCGCGCCAGCAGCCGAAGAGAAGCCGGCCGAGGGTGCTGGCGCAGAGACGTCAACTGCATAGTCAAGGATGGTCTTAGACTGACTGGCAGCTCGTCTTCCAAATTCATTACTGGTATTTTTCTAATTCAAATATTCTGTAATCTTGCCGCTTGGACTTAACTGATTTGATAGGCACTAAGCGCTCTATAATGGAATTAGGAACCTTGCGAGAAGCACCATTATCATTAGGGCTACTCCTAATCCTAGGGCTAGTTCGGGGCGTATCTTGATCCCCTTGCTCTCGTCCTCGAAGAATCGTAGTAGTCCAGCCGCAGTTGCGGGCATCGGTGCTTCCTTACGTTTCCGGCTCGACATTCTAAAGAATTAGGCAGTGAACTAGTGGATAAACCTTTTTCCTAGGTGGTGGGAGATGCATGTATTTGCTCAGAAATACTGTGATACTCTCTAGATAGTGAAGCATGGATAGAGCAATATTAAGGAGCTTCTGCGTTTTTAGTTGGTAAATATGCGGTTTAATCCCTTCAAGATCTTGAGGAGGGTCGGCGGGACCAACATTACTAGTCTTAACACCAATATAGAGCCCGATGAGTTTAGAGAAAAGCTAAATACATCGCTTACAGCGCTGTCGACCCACGTCCAAAGACTAGAACATAAGTACAGAGAGCTTGAAGCTAGGGGGAGAGAATACTTCGATAAGTGTGTAGACGCTCTTGTGATGGGTGATGAGGCGCATGCCAAGCTTTATGCAGACGAGATAGCCGAGCTGCGAAGGCTCGCAAAAATAATACTGAATAGCAAGCTGATACTGGAGCAGGTGAAGATAAGGCTCGAGAGTCTTACTGAGCTCTCAGAAGTGATAGGGCTGGCAACCACTCTTAAAGGAATAATAGGAAGAGTCGTGGGTGAGGTGGGAAAGATAGCGCCAGAAGCGGCTACGAGCTTAGAAGACCTCTCTAAACAGATAGACGACTTTATGGCTACTTCAAGCCCAGAGATAAAGGAGTCGCCCATCGCTGTCCCTGAGCTGTCTGACGAGGCCTCAAAGATCTTCGAAGATGCTAAGAGGATAGTTGCCATGAAGCTTAGAGAGAGCTTTCCAGACGTACCAATACTGACGGATATAGAGAGGTTGGTATACACTTACATAAGCGCGATGAGCCCTGACAAGGAATTCGACGTCAAGGAATGTTCTTTAGCGCTCGGAATTACTGAGGACCAAGTTGAGGAGGCAATACAGGGGCTCCAAGAAAAGGGCATGATTGAAATAGCGCAGGCAGAGGCTAACTAAGAAGCCCCATACCTTTGACTCCATTCCTCATATTTCCTGAGGTTCTCCTTTATTATTGATGGTTTTCTCTTCATTAGCGAGACACGGAAGTCGGACATGTTTATGGGCCGGGGCTCGTCTAAATCGTTCTCAAACATCTCCCTCACCGTGGCCATGTGGGCATCTAGACAGATAGCATATAAGTCAGCCGCTGAATAACCCTCGGTCTCGCTGGCTAGGAGAGATAAATCCACATCATCGGCCAGCTTAAGATTCTTTGTATAATGCTCTAGGATTAGCCTTCTTGCGTTGGCATCGGGATGCCGCACGTATATACGTTTCTGGAATCGCCTTATAAACGGCTCATCAAGAAGCCACGGCTTATTAGTGGCAGCTATGACGTATAGATAATCACGTCTATTTTTAGCAGTTATGCCGTCCATCTCCTTCAAGAGCTGATTCCTAGCCCTGGCTTCCCCACCAACCTCGACTTGATGCATAGTAGCAAGCGAGTCCACCTCGTCTATGAATATGATTACTGGCTTTCCCGACGAGGTCTCACGCCTAGCCTTGTTAAATAAATCAGCAATATTTTTTTCGCTCTCTCCCAGCCATTTAGACATAACCTGAGCGGCATCGAGCGTGTAGAGTATCGCGTCAATTTCGTTGGCAGTGGCGCCTACTAGCAAGGTCTTGCCGCAGCCCGGCGGCCCAAAGAGTAAGATTCCGTTTGGCCACCCGAGAGGAAAGAGGTCCGGCCTAAGCCTAGGATAGACTATGCTCTCCCTGATCGCCTGCTTTGCGTCGTCAAGACCTATGACGTCAGACCAGCTGATAGTGGGCCTCTCAACCGTAAGCGTTTCCTTTTCGTTTCTTACGTTCATATCTCTATCCATTCTTCCTCTGGAATAGTTTTCTTCACCCAACTCGGCTAGCCTATCCAGATATTGCCTAAGCTTTTCTTTGTAAACAGCCCTTATGACTGGACTATCGGTTAGAGATATTAAGCGTGTTAGTATCTGAACTGCCTCTCTATACTTGGCGATTGCCTCAGCCCTAGAACCGCTTCGATCCAACATAACTGCCTCCCTAGCTTTGGCTATCGCTATCTTTTCGAGCTCACTCATACTAGGTGGCCACCAATCCCTCGCTATCCATTGGCAGTTTATAACGCCTACCGATCATGAAATCCTTGAGCCATACCTACGTCAATACGTAGAGATGACCTAGTGATTGTCTCAAAGCCTCGACCCAGCTTTATGGTTGTTCTTTTGCCGTGTAGAAAACAAAGCAAGTCTCGGTCTTGCTGATGTTTTTAATCCCCCTAAGATTATCAACGACGAGCTTGCCGACCTCTTCCGTAGAGCCAGCCCTTACCTTTAGGAGCATGTCCCATTGACCGCTTATTAAATGAACCTCATACACATTATCCATCTTGGCTATCATCGACGCGAGCTCCCTCTGGGAAATATCCATCATGGGTGTAAACGATATCAGGACAAATGCCGTCGCCGGCTTTCCGAGCTTAGAATAGTCGGGAATTGCAGTGAAACTCTTGATGTAGCCTTTCTCCACCATCCTCCTTACCTTTTCCTGAACTGTGGTTCTAGGCAAGCCAAGTTCTTCAGCGAGCTCGGAGTAGCTCTTCCGAGCATCCTTCATAAGCGCCTTCAAAATTTTTAAGTCCCTCTCATCAAGCCCATAAACTGACATACAGAATACCCAGTGTAGCAACCATTAAACATTATTTGTTTTGATTTGGAGGCTCTCACATTCTTAATCGACAAATGTCTATTTTGTATTCGCCAAAATTTTTATAGTGCCGACGACCAGGCTCAATGAGAACCTTGGTCAAAATCTCTGGAGTCGCTATTCATGGCTATGGCGGTTACATCCCGAGATTAAGAATAAAGTCTGAAGAAATAGCTAGGATTTGGGGAAAGGGAGAGAGTGAACTACCCGTAAAGGAGAAGTCTGTAAACGACATAGACGAGGACACAATAACTATGGCAATAGAAGCCGCGAAATACGCCATCGCTAGAGCAGAAATAGACCCAAAAAGGATAGGCGCGGTAAACATAGGCTCAGAGTCTCACCCCTACGCGGTAAAACCATCCGGAACAATCGTAGCGGAGGCACTAGGCATAGGCCCGTCAATACTATCAGCAGACTTCGAGTTCGCCTGCAAAGCAGGAAGCGAAGCAATGCAAATGATCATAGGCCTAGTGAGCGCCGGAATGATTGAGTACGGCCTAGCAGTGGGCTCTGACACAGCCCAAGGAAGACCGGGCGACGCGCTGGAATACACAGCAGCAGCAGGAGCAGCCGCCTTTATCATAGGAAAGTCAAACAACAACGCAGTCGCCGAGATTGAAGCATCTAAAACCTACGTCACAGACACGCCCGACTTCTGGCGAAGAGACTACGAAAGATATCCTGTACATACGTCTAGATTTACGGGAGAGCCAGCGTATTTCCACCACACAGTATCTGCAGTAAAGGCACTGCTCGAAGATGAGGGTTATAAACTCTCAGATTTTGACTATTTCGTCTTCCACCAACCCAATGCTAAGTTTCCCTACGCGGTTGCTAAGATGCTAGGAATTCCAATTCAAAAAGTTGAGACAGGCATGCTGTCCCACATTGTAGGTAATACTTACTCGGCATGCTCACTGCTAGGCCTGGTTAAAGTGCTTGACGAGGCAAAACCTGGGCAGCGAATACTCATGACCTCCTATGGCTCCGGCGCTGGTAGTGACTCTTTCGCCCTGAAAGTTTTGGACGGCATCGAAAAAAAGAGAGCCAAAGCACCACCACTCGCAAAATTCATCCAGAGAGCAGTCTATATTGACTATGCACGATACCTCAAGCATCGCGATAAGATCAGGGTGTAGAAATTGACGCGAGTATTCATTAAAGGTGTCGGTCTCACCAAAGTCGAGGAGCACTGGGATAGGGACATAGACTATCTTATGACCGAGGCAGCGTTAGACGCCGTTAAAAACTCGGCAATCGAGAGGATAGACGCAATATACGTGGGAAACGTGAGCGCCGAAGTTATGCAGTACCAGGCACACCTTGGAGCAGTCGCATCTGAGCAGCTTGGATTAATAGGGGTTCCTAGCATTAGAGTAGAGGCGGCAGACGCGTCTGGAGCAGCAGCGCTTAGAGAAGCATACATGGCGATCGCATCAGGATTAATAAAAGCAGCCCTAGTTATCGGCGTCGAGAAACTCTCAGATGGCACGCTGGAAGAAATTATGGGCATCACATCGATGTTCGATAGATATGACTATGCTGGCTACCAAGGCATAACGCAGACATCACTCGCAGCCCTCCTCTATAGACATTATTTAGAGAGATATGAAGTACCACAAGAATATGTCGCCCAATTTCCAGTCATAATGCATGAAAACGCATCCACCGCACCCCACGCACAATATCGATTTAAGATATCCATCGAGAGCGTGATGAACTCTCCGATAGTCTCAGAACCGCTAAGAAGACTGGAATGTACGGCGGCCGCAGACGGTGCTGCAGCATTAATTCTATGCGGAGAAGATAGCCTCGAAAAAGCTGACAGGAGTAACGCGGTCGAGGTTGCCGCAGTGTCTATGTCCACCGACTTTGTCTCGCCTTTTGATAGAGAAGACCCATTAAAGCTAAACGCCGTGTCGCTAGCCTTTAACGACTCACTAGCGAGAGCAAAAATAAACAGGAGAGACGTAAACATTATTGAGCTGCATGACTCATTCTCGATACTCGCGGCGCTGATTCTTGAGTCGATTGGATACTCACAGGAGGGCAGGGCAGGTATAGATGCAAAGAGTGGTAGATACTCTCTAAATGGAGAACTACCCATAAATACCTTCGGAGGACTGAAAGCTCGTGGCCATCCATTCGGAGCAACCGGCATCTATCAGGTAGCGGAGCTTTATCTACAGCTTGCCGGACTGGCCGGCAAGAATCAGGTAGATAATGCAAGGGTTGGCGTGGCATTATCGCTGGGCGGGCTAGGCGCTACTGCCGTATCTACCGTCCTTAGGAGTGGGTGAGGGAGACGTGATTTTTAGATTTAGGGTTCCTCCACACTGGCGCGCAAAACAATTCAGATATAGGCTGGCTGTATACAGGTGCGAGAACTGCGGGACGGTGCATCGCGGGCCAGTGATCATTTGCAGGAAGTGTAGATCAACGAAACTGCGTCAATCAGAGCTTCCACGAGTTGGGAGGCTACTGTCATACACGGTTGTTAAACAGGCACCCGCTGGGTTTGAGGAAAACGCACCATACATTGTGGGCGTCGTTGAGTTTGAGGATGGCACTCGACTTCTAACACAGTTGACTGACTGCGAGCCAGACGAGCTCAGAATTGGGATGGAGGTCGAGGCTGTTGTGCGAAAGATTGCACAAGATGGCCCGTCAGGAATAATCATATATGGATACAAGTTTAGGCCGAGGATGACATAAAACATTCGCAACGTTGTTCAAAACATCTGAAACAATGATTAAATTAATTAACGAGTGCCAAAATAATTTCAATCAGCAAAATGAGTAACATAATCGAGATTGAAAATTTAAACGCCGGATACGGCAAGACCCACATACTCTTCGACGTGTCTTTGAATGTGGAAGAAGGAACTATTTGTGCAATACTCGGGCCTAATGGTAGTGGAAAATCCACAGTCTTAAAAACAATATTTGGCTTGACGAGTGTCTATAGCGGTTCTGTAAGATTTAAGGGACAAGACATTACTGGCATGAAACCATACAAAATAGCAAGACTAGGAATAGCATATCTACCACAGGTGGAAAGTGTGTATCTAAACTTGAGCGTTAAAGAAAATTTAATGATGGCTGGCTACATACTTCAGAAAGACGAGTTGGAAGAAAGGATCAGATATGTACAAGAAGTTTTCCCACTGCTAAAGAACTATATGGAAAGAAAATTAATTACATTAAGCGGTGGCGAACGACAAATCGTAGTAATGGCAATGGCATTAATAAGAGAACCATCCTTAATGATGTTTGATGAACCTACAGCTCATCTTGCCCCTAAGGTTGCTAATCAAATATTCGAAAAAATCAAGGAACTAAATAAGAATTTCAACATCACTGTTATTTTGGTTGAGCAAAATGTTAAGAAAGCTCTAGAAGAAAGCGACATGGCATACCTTCTAGTGTCAGGCAAGATAAACTACTACGGGTCTTCAAAAGACCTCATCACAAATGAGCAACTTGGTAAATTATTCCTCGGTCTCTAGTTTTAAGACTTTTCTTACATATTCGCTTACTTTCATTGGTTGTTCTGGAAATATACCTTGAGGCCTAAAGATTAGGGTTGCCGCCAGCATTATTGCTAGTAGTATGGGCTCGAACCATACTACATTAAATGGAAGGAACCAGAAATAATGTTTTGCCACAATCATTATTCTCCTCATTATTACCAATCCAAATGTTCCCAAAAATACACCCATGTTATTGCCTGTCCCACCGATTATCATCATTAACCATGGCCAAAATGAAAAGTCTACTCGAGTATATCCACCCACCACTACAGCACCCATCAAGAATGCATGCAAAACTCCCGCCAATCCCAATATTGTAAATGAAAATGCAAGCGTATCTCTCTTAATTCTATTTACATCTTTGCCTACTGATTCTGAAGTCAATTCATTTTCACGAATACTCCTAAGTAGTCTTCCCAAAGGTGAATTACACATTCTTTCATAGACTAAGATTACTGCCGCTGTAGCTGCGATAGCGAATAATGCCATTCCATAGTATGAATATTCTCTTAGCCACCAGAACGGGTTGATGATCGTAATTCCCATGACACCACCTGCAAGCCAATCGGTCTGCATGCCAATAACTCTAAGACTTTCGCCTGCACATAACATGAAAAGAGCAAGATAATCTGCAGGAAGTCTCAAGGAGGGATAAGCACTTAAAAGTCCAAGTACATAACATAATGTTGTAGCAGCCACTAATGTAATTACTAAAAGCATAATGGAGACGAGAGGATCTGAAGATAAGTTTGTCCTGAGTAAGCTTATTACGGCAGCGTTATTTGCCGAAAAATCAAGACCTTCGATGCCATATATCAACATAGCCAACCTGCCTGGTAGATACGCAGCTACGAGTGCACCAACGATTATCGGAAAATAAAGTCCAAGATTGAAAATTCCAGCATATCCATGCTGGAAATTAAGAGACAGAGTTATTATTACGTATATGCAGAAGAATGTTAATATATCGATAGTAAGCTCAATCAAGTTCTTAACCCCCTCTCCACTTTTGTATTAATCCAGCTATTCCAGAGGGCATCTCAACCAAAGCGACTGCTGCTATTAGCATTGAAGTAACTGCCCTGTAGGCCCATATCCACGGAAAATAAATCGACAGCAGATACGTGACTATGATCTCGGAGAATGCGATCAAAAATCCTCCTAAAAGACTTCCATAAATACTTCTTAATCCACCGACTACGCATGCTGCAAAAATGCTGATGAACATTCTTGCACCAACCCAAGGATCCATTGCGAACCATATTGGATAAAGCGAGCCACTAAGTCCAGCAATGCCGCCGACGAAGAACCACGCGATTGAGAGAACCCTCTCAGTATTTATGCCATGTACGTTTGCTAGATTATAGTTCTCCATGACTGCGCGCATTGCGATTCCGAACTTTGTCTTGATAAGCATAAGTGTAAAGGACGCGACAAGCCCAATAGAAGTGGCCGCAGATACAAAAAGTATAGCTGGAATTGAAAAAATCTTTAAATCGTATTCTGATAGCGAGAAGGAGCCCGCATATAACTTGAACACCTGTGCAAGATAGTCTGCATAGATATTCATACCCGCGTATATAATAAGATCAAACACTATTGTGGCCATCATAAGTCCGACAATGGAGGTTCCTTTATTTCGGAGATAAGCAACGAGTTTATAAAGCATATAGCTTATTGCGCCACCTAATAGAAACGCAAATGGCATTGCAGTGTATGGCACCATTCCCATTAGTGAAAAAGTTAATGTTAAGTATGTAGATGCGAATGCTATCGTCGCATACGCAAGATTGGGGACACTCAGAGTAATGTACTGCAATGTAAATCCCATAGCCAAGATACTCAGTATAAATGAGTACACAACCGCTGTTAGAATAATAGGTATTGGAATCATGCCACTCACGCCAAATATACTTCGTATAGTTTACCCATTTCAACAATCTCCTTGGGCGTGCCTGAGGCTACAACGTTACCCGCTGAAAGAACATAGACAAAATCGACGTATTTCATCGCTATGTCCAACCTGTGTTCAATTATCAGAAAACTTATACCAAATTCATTTCTGATATTTACGATGTGAGAAAATATGTTGTGGGCAAGAACTGGGTTGACCCCACCTATCGGCTCGTCAAGCAACATCATTTTTGAGTTTAGCATTAGTAATCTACCAAGCTCAAGCAGTTTAAGCTGACCACCACTAAGCTCGCAGGCCAAATTATCAGCCTTATCTTGCAGACCAATTGTCTTCAATACTTGATGCATCTTTTCTAAGTTCTTTTTCTCGAAATCCTTCCAATTTTTCCTGCTCATAGAAAGTAAAAAACTTTCTCCGGGGTTGTCTTGTCCACAAATGAGGAGGTTTTCTGCTACAGTCATTCTCATAAATGGCTGAGGAATTTGAAAAGAACGCCCTAAACCTAGTCTTACTATTTCATGAATAGGTAGACCAGTTATATTTTTTCCATTAAACATTATTGTGCCCCCATCGGGCTTATAAACTCCTGAGATGCAGTTTACAAGGGTGGTTTTGCCACTGCCGTTCGGACCTATGAGCAAAACTATGCTATTTTTAGGAATTTCAATAGAGACACCGCGAAGCGCAAAAAAATTACCGAATTTTTTTGAGACGTTAATTACCCTTAGTAGTGGCTCGTCGTTTAGTGGACTATGACTTTGTCCAGCTGATCGTGTCGGTGACGCCATCATAGAACCCTATTATCTTCCAGTCTATCTTCCCATTTTCCTTTACTACTTGATAAAGATTATATGTCGGATACTTTCTATCACCATTCTCGTTAAGTTCTGTCCATCCACTAACGCCGAAATACATATCAGCGACTTTAGGCAATATTTTGTATATAGCTTCACCATCGTACTTCTCGGCCAATAGTATAGACAACGCAGCTATCCAGAGACAGTCATATATGTTTACGGCAGTGAAGTACGGTTCATAACCAGCCTTGTTCTTGTATCTTGTCGCAAAGTCAATGTATTTCGGCGAAGCTGCTGGTCCAAATGCATATGCAGTAAACCTAACCTGAGCACATATATCTCCTGCATATTCTATATATCCTGACGCACCGCCACTATCAGAGTCAAACACTCGGAGCTTTAATAGATCTGGATATTTCGCCATGCTCGTCAACATCGGAATGATCGGCCCGTAGGTCCCGAACAGGAAGAGACCAATTTCATTTACAGAATATTTACCTAATGCTTCTTTAACCTTTGAGTCTATAACTGAGAACTCTCCGATAAATTCCTTCTTCTCTGGGTCTACTCCAAGCGATTCGATGATTTCTATCCCGCTATTGCGCCACATAGGCTCGCATTCCTTCCACAATCCTTCTGCGTACGCCTCTTTTGCGTATACAACAAGCACGGCCTTTATTCCTAAATCCAGAGTCATTCTCCTGATTGCTAGGGCCTGTCTAGTATCGTCTGGCTGGAGCCTAAACAAGTAGTCGCCGGGGAGGGATAGAGATGGAGATGAGGAGCTTTGGCTTAACAATACTACCTTTCTTTCAGTTACTAGGGGTAGTACAGCCTTGCAGTGGGAGCTCCACTCAGAGCCAACGATTATTTTGACGCCCTGCCCAATCAGTGTTTGGGCCCTCTCAACCGCCTTGGTCGCTGACTCTTCTGCGTTTTCTGACAGGAACTTGAACCTCACGTCAAGTCCTGCCTCTTTGCAGAAGTTGTTGATGTCTTCTTGTGCCATCTCTATTGCGGGTGCTTCAGGCCCTACTTCTATAGGCGCCGCGTGTAGTATTCCTATTGGTATCTCGCCTGATAATGCTTGTTTTGTCGGTGGGGGTGCTGTGGCTTGCGCTCCGAAGTATCCTGCAAGGCCGCCTACTGCTAGTCCTGCTACTGTTCCGGCCGCTACTTTGACGAAATCCCTTCTCTTAACTTCTTTCTGACCCATTATTACCTCATTTTT
>CAYTRT010000003.1:0-14015 GCA_964440295.1 uncultured Nitrososphaeria archaeon | reverse complement strand
AAGCTTCATAAGGTTGCTGATCATATTGCGCTGACTATTGCTGGCCGTGTCGCTGACGCGCAGTCTATGATTGATATCTTGAGGGCCAATGTGAGGCATTACGAGGTTACTTGGGGTAGGAAGATGGAGGTGAGAGCTTTAGCAGCGCTTGCTTCTACGTTTATGTTTACGTATAGGTATTTTCCATTTCAGGCCCAGTTGTTGTTGGCTGGCGTCGATAGTTCAGGTTCTCACCTGTTTAGTATTGATTTCTTTGGCGGCGTGACTGAGGAAAAGCTGGTGGCTACTGGTTCTGGGTCTCCTGTGGCTTTGGGCGTGTTAGAAAGCGAATATCGTCCTGACCTCTCGATTGATGAGGCCGTGAGGCTTGCGTTTAAATCTGTCGCGGCTGCGATTAGGCGGGATATTGGTTCTGGCGATAGCATTGATGTGGCGTATATTTCTCCGGCGACTATGTATAGAGAGTTGACGAGGGAGGAGAAGGCCCCGCTCTATGATGCCTACGTCAAGCCCTATCTCTTGACCTAATAGTTTTTGATTATTTCGTAGTCAGTCTGCGATATTGGTTTTAGCGTTCCCTGGAAGTAGGCGTACCACCTTTGTTTGTTTTTTATGAATGAAAGTTGGGCTGCTACTTTTTCAGCCTCTTTTGGTTTTTCCCATAGTTTTCCGTCTATCGTGAAGTAGTAGTCTGATAGGGTTGATGGGTAACCTTCTAAGAGCTTCTTATGTGCCAGGTCGAGTGGTACTGGCTCTGAAGTTATGGTGCATTCTCCGGCAAAGACTCTAGAGTCGCGTCCCGTTGCTAGGAATATTCCCAGGTCTCTAGGGCTGATTTTTCTTCTGTATGGGTTCTTGCTGTTGATGCTCCAGAATCCATACTTGACGCGGTTATTTAATATGTTGATGGCTGGAATCAGTTGTTTAGTTGTCGTCCGGTGGTCCTTGACTACTAGGATCCAGTACACGTCTTCTCCTAATTGCATAGATGTATATATTTTTCTTGTTTTGACCACAGATTTTTTTCGATTCTGGGACTCACTTAGACTAGCTTCGATGAGCCCGATCGAAGCTTAAGGATGTGGACGTGTTAAACAGCGAAGAAACTGAGAAATTGCTTAACAAATACCGTATTTTTAGCCCTTTTTAATGCTCGCTCTCTATACGAGACGCACCTCAATTTTCTTTGTTTCTAGTTATGTTATCGATGTTCATTTACTCTCAGGCACAAATAATTAATTCTATGATTAATCAAACTCTTATATAGAAAAATGAATAATGAATATGAGCTAAAGGTGATAATTAATGATGCGGCAAAATAACTCATGTTTAAGAGTTGGCATTGTGTTTGTTATAATTTCTATTCTTCTAACTATTTTATTGTTTTTTAGATGTGATAAATATGTGGCAACCGATTTGTTACGTGCTGCAGTAAAAGTTAAAGCAGATGACTTTAATCATCTGCTTTTTGCTGTTAGACCAGCTGTTCTCATCGTAGCATATGTATTGCCTATAAAACCGGAGGTTTCACTTCCTTTAATAAGTATGGTATTTTATGTTGCTTCCATATTTCTTGCATTTTACTTTACAAAAAGCCTGTATGACAATATCTCTGCCGTACTCGCCGCGGCCTTATTGGCTGCTAATTTTCCAGTCATCCTAAATTCATCAGCGCCCAATGCGGACATACCTGGATTAGCCGCGGCTTTATTAATACAGTGCTTGACACTTATGCTGCTTCGACAGAAATCAACTAATAACTGGATTTTTATGGGCTTACTAAGCGGATCTCTTGTATTGATAAGAGAAACAGTCCTAATGTCGGTCATTGCTGTATGTTTATTGCTAATTTATAAAAGAATGCGCCGTGCATTTCTTTCTTACTCTGTGGCTGCATTATTGATTATTATAGCCTGGCAAATATACACATCGTTGATGTTTCATATGAATTATTTAACTCAATTTTTCACCGGCCTTTCTTTGTCGACTAAATATTCCGGAGTATCATATAATCCATTAAAAGTTATGGGATATTTGCTTGACGGACTATCACCTGTCTTGATAGTGGCAGTCATAATAGGTCTCGTATTAGAAGAACAGGAAGAGAGATTTAAAATTCTTCACATATTTGGAGTTCCTCCCTTAATTCTGTCAATAGGATGGCCCGCGATATATGAACCGCGCATAGCCATAATAGCTTTGCCTGGACTAATCCACGTTGGTGGCTATGGTCTGAGAAAAATCTTAGAGAGTCTATCTAATAAGCCGATATATGGAACTCGGAATGGTTTACTTGTTTTGTTTTTGATTCTCCTTATTTATACCTCTGGAAACTTCCTTTTAGCATATATCAACAACGGATACATGATTTCACCGATCTGGAGATTTTTATTAAATTTGTCCTACTCGTCTTAAATTCTTGTCTATGTTGTTGGTGAATAAGATATAAGTCTTAGGGTTGTTTATTTTTGTTTAAGTAATGTCGATGCTTGCGTTGTTTGTCTCTGTTTTGGTTGGCTTTTTGATGGTTTTTAGTGGTGGGATTGTTCTGGTGAGTGCTGAGTCTTTGTCATTGTTTCAGCCGTCTTCTTTGACTATTAATGAGGGGGGCGTCTTTGCTGATGTTTCTCCCAGCATGCCGCCTGGTGATGCTCTGCCTCCTCTTGGAAGGTCCTCTCCTATGCGTGGTGGATACTTTAGTCAGGTGGATGATCCCAGGCCTGGCTTCTGGGAGACTAGTGAGTACATGCTGGGCCGTGTCGGCGTCTTGGTGGTGTTTGTAGAGAGTACCGGAGGGCTGGACCCAGACATAGAGGACTGGCAGGAGTGGCGTATGAATCTTGTGATGAGGAAAGTAAGGAGTGGGCTTGACTGGTGGATAGCTAGATATCCATTCCGTAATCCACCGCTGGAGTTTATGGTTAGCAGCGCTGTTGGATACACAAGGTATGAGCCAATAACTAGAAACAGCACGGATGAGTCGCTGTGGATTCCTGAAGTCTTAGCAAGTATAAACTGCGGGTCAGGAGAGAATTATTATATATATGCTGCAAGCTGCGCCAATGAGATTAGAGAGAAGTGGTCGACCGATTGGGCTTTCTTGATTTTTGTGGTTGATAGCCTGAAGGATGAGGATGGAATGTTTGCCGATCCTCCGCGTTTTGCTTATGCATACATAAACGGTCCTTTCATGGTCGTTACTTATGATAATGATGATTGGGGAATAGATAGGATGGATTTAGTCGTCGCCCACGAAGTAGGGCATATTTTTGGAGCGACTGACGAGTATAATGGAGTGACTGAGAATAGTGGATACCTATACGAGACGGACAGCGATGGCTCAAGATGCATCATGGACGGTAATGCTGGGCCATGCGTCTCTGTTGGGACTCAGAGACAGATAGGCTGGGTTGACGACGACCTAGACGGATATCCAGACATACTTGAGAACGAGCCCGTCATAATTATTGAAAAGAAACCACCAAACATCACTGATAATGAGTCCATAAAGTTGGAGGGAGTAGTAAAGCTTGACCCGTATCCTTGCAGGCGCCCATACTGCAGGAGCGTCACGATAAATAAAGTAAAACCCATTAACTACACGGGGGAGATATATTCCCTCGATGGAAAATTCGACTCCGCGTTCGAGAAGTTTCTGCTGGTCTACAATGCCTCAGCTGCTGGTAGACACCAAGTCTCAGTCAGCTTCTCCGAAGCAATAAAAAATTTAGTCGTGTCGTACAGCCAGACAGTACTCTATACATATGTACTTGTATCTGATTTTCGGGGCCCGAAGTTTGAGAGGGTCGACGTGGGGTCAACACAGACCGCGGAATTTCGGCTAAAGTGGGCGCACGACGAGAGCGCGGTGACTTCTGGAAACGTACTGATTAACGGAGTCTTGGCGGAGAATAGGGGAGATGGATGGTTCGGCGTCACCGTTACTAAGAACGACGTGGGCGCGGCCACTCTTAGCGTCGACTATGTAAACGTTACGCTGCAGACAAACGAGGGCCAGGCAGTCATCAGGAAATTCGTGGTCACGACCCATCCCGTCAATATAATATTTGACCGAGTCATCATTAATTTATCGTCCCCCAAGACTAGGTTTGACGTTGATAGTTTCGCAGAGATAAGCTACAGGGCGTACTACGAGTATGACCACAGGGACTTCGTAGGCTCAATACGTCTCAACCAACCGTTGAGGCAAAGCAACGTCGGGAAATATACTTACACAGTCGTAGGAATAGATGATGAGCACTACGGGCTTAAAAGCTTCGAGAGCAACTCTGTAGACATAATTTTTGATAAAGTTCTAATTACTTTGAGGACTCCTAGGGAGAGGATAGACACCGGCTCGACCGCCACGATAATAATAGACGCGAGGTATGCCTACGACTATCAGAGATTCTCTGGACAAGTATTCTTATCCAACCTACTCACCCAGACAACGACTGGAAAATACACTTACAGAGCAGTAGCGATAAGTGATGAGCAGTATGGACTATCCAGATTCGAGACCAACGAGGTGGAAGTAGTATTCGACAGGGTAGTCATCAACTTATCTGCGCCTCCGAGGGTGCAGGTCGGCAGGACCGCGCCGATAAGCTACACCGCGCACTACGAGTATGACGGAGAAAAATTCTGCGGCAAGATATTACTTAACAGGGATGCCTCGTCTTCAAAGATCGAGAAGGCCAGCTTCTCCGTCTCGGAAATAATCGATGGTCTATACGGCCTAAGGAGCTTCGTCAGCAACGAGGCGATTGTCATCTTCGACTCCATCACCCACGACCTAAGAGTTGACACATATATTCCATTCATCGCTAGGACCGTGATTTCTCTGAACTATTTGTCAGATAACGCGCGGGTAACTGGTGCGGAGGTTAGCCTCAATGGTGAAGGCATGAGTGAGGAGGAGCCGGGCAAGTATCAGCTCGATAAGACAGTCTTCTCGCCCATCATAAACATAAAGATCGTGGCCAGGACCGAGAATTTCGACCCATACATCGTCGAGAAGCACGAACTAATGATTGGAAACATCGCCCTATACGTTGGCCTCGTGGCGCTGGCCCTTGTTCTAGCGATACGGAGAGCATTAAAGAAGCGGGATAGGACAAAGAATGGCCGGGTCTGACGGAAATGTTATAAACGAGATAAAGCATCTCTATTTTCATGTCTGAGGAAATCACGTTAGAGGAGTACAAGAAGGCATATAGGGAGATGGAGCTGGAGGACGCTAGGCGTGGGTTCTTAGCACATCTGACTGCCTACATACTGGTCAACATAATGCTGATAGTAATTAATGTTGTCTACACGCCTAAAGTAGTCTGGTTCTTCTTCCCCCTGATCGGGTGGGGCATAGGTCTCGCATTCCACTACGTGGGAGCAACCTACTGGCTCAGGAAAGAACTCCTCGACAAGGAGGCAAAAGCAGAATACAGGGCAAGAATGGCCAAGAAGAAATAACAACAAGTACCAAGATAAGGTATCAACAATTAATTATTTACATGCTTATATCTGGGATGCGTATAGAGAAGTGATGGATGAAGCACTGTGACTCCTGCGGCGCTTGGATGCCCGACGAGGCAATGTTCTGCACCTACTGCGGCTCACCACTAATAGCTAGGCCTCCTGGGCAGCCGGGTCAAGAGCTATACCGCTGCTACTATCATCCAGACAGGTTCGCGGCCTACAAGTGCAGCATCTGCGGAAAAATGATCTGCAAGTCCTGCAGGTATCAATACACCGACCGCGATGTATGCAAGGTCTGCTACATCAAGGAAGTCATCCCGACGATGGTCATGGACAAGGTGAGGTGGACCGTCAAGGAGTCGGAGGAATAACCAGTCTCACTGATTCCTAAGACTGCTCAGCCTAGTCTCTAGGCTCCAGAGCTTTGAGAAGCCCTCGCCGGCCCTCTGGTCAAACAATCCCTCCCGCGAGTAAGTTATGAACTCCTTTGAATACAGGCCTCTCTCTGCTCTCCTGCCCACGATGCTCATCGAGCCCTTGAAGAGCCTAACTCTGACCTCGCCGGTTATCCCTCTTTGCGACTCGTCTATGAATGCGTCGATCGCCCTCCTTAGGGGGTCCATCCAGAGACCGCCGTAGACCAGCTCCGCCCACACCTTCTCAACCTCCTTCTTGAACGATAGGAACCTCCTGCCTAGAAACATCTTCTCAATATCGAGGTGAGCCCTAATCAAGATGAGGGCCGCAGGCGCCTCATAGACCTCGCGAGACTTTAGCCCTATGACTCTATCCTCTATGTGGTCGATTACTCCGTATCCATGCCTCCCACCTATCTCGTTCAGCTTGGACACCAGCTCGAGCAGGCCCAATTCCTCGCCGTTGACGGATACGGGAAGACCGTCTCTGAAGCCGATCTCGAGGTATTCAGGCATGTCCGGCGCTTCTCTAAGGGGCTTAACGATTTTGAACGCATCCTCAGGCGGCTCCGTCCACGGGTCCTCGAGCTCCGCCGCCTCTATCGACCTCCCCCAGAGATTATCGTCTATGCTGAAGCGGCTCTTCTTCGGGTTGATTGGCAGCTTGTTCTTCAGCGCGTACTCGATCTCCTCGTCCCTATTCATGTTCCATTCCCTCACGGGCGCTATTATTCTCAGGTCAGGCGCTAGTGCTGCGAATGCGGCGTCAAACCTCAGCTGGTCGTTTCCCTTGCCGGTGCTTCCATGCGCGACCGCGTCGCATCCCTCCTTACGTGCAATCCCTACGACCTCCTCGGCTATCAGGTACCTAGCCAGCGCGGTTGAGAGTGGATACTCGCCCTCGTAGAGACCGTTGGCTTTAATGGCTTTAGAGATGTACTCGTCTGCAAATTTTCTCTTAGCGTCTACTAAATAGTGCTTGGCCGCGCCTGAGATGTAGGCTTTTGCCTCTATCTCCCTGAAGTCCTCGCTCTGCCCGACGTCGACAGTAACGGTGATTACCTCTGCCCCGTATTTTTCCTGCAACCACCTTATTGCCACGGTGGTGTCGAGCCCACCGCTATATGCGAGCGCAACTCTCAACTATTTACCAACACCTCGACAAGCTATTTGAAAACGATACTTTTTTATTAATTATTCTAAAAGATTAAGAATTATAACTAGCCTGCTGATTGTTTGTGGCTGTCCCTCCTTGTCGTAGCTAAAAAACGATTATTAACCGCGTAGAATTTCTATTTCAATAGATGTCGAAGAAGTCTTCAAGGCAGAAAAGACCGAGCAGGATTGCGTATGTATTTGCGCTTCTGCCACTCATAATCTTCGCCGGCATTATCGTCCTATTCTTAACTATGCAGCAGGCGCCTCCATCCTATCCGACCACCACGACGTACCTCCAGCCAGGCACGCAGTCTCCATCTACTACTTATCAGGCCGCGCCTGACTTCACGCTCAGAGTAATAACGAAGGACGGCCTGACTGACGAGAAGTTCACCCTCTCTTCAGTGAGGGGAAAAGTTGTTTTCTTGGAGTTCATAATGTCTTGGTGCACTGTCTGTGATAGGATGAGCCCGACTGTTAAGCAGCTCCATGACCACTACTCGGCCAAGGGCGTTGTGTTCGTCACGATTGCCGGGAAGGATTCACATGCAACTGAGGAAGACACTGCCAAGTTCCTAGGCGAGCATGACGTGACTTGGACTGCGGTGTTTGACGAGAAGATGGAGGCTTTCAAACTATATTCTATTCGCGGTACTCCTACGTTTGTCATAATTGGGCGGGACGGCAGGATCAGGGAGGTAATAATTGGCGCGCGAACCTATGATGTCTTGGCGTCTGCGTTGGATAAGGCGCTTAGAGAATGAGTAGTAGGCTAGGAGTGGTTTATTCAGTGGTCATTTTGCTGTCAATCGCCGGGATAGCCACGTCTCTCTACATTTCCTATTCGAGGAGCAGTCTTCCGAGCTTTTGTGAAATTGGCTCAGAATTCTCTTGCAGCGAAGTCCTATCAAGCCAGTACTCCAGCTTTTTTGGCATAAATATGGAGTATTATGGCGCCGCGTGGTTTGTTGTGTCGCTTGTCTTATCGGTATTTTCGTTGGTCAAGACGTGGGCTAGGACGGCTCTTTTTGGATGGTCGGTCTTGGGACTTCTGGGGGTAGCTTATCTTGTATACCTCGAGGTCTTCGTGATTAATTCTATTTGCGTTCTTTGCACGGTGGCGCACGTGTTGGGAATACTCATATTCTCAGCGTCATTTATAGGGCTCAAGTATTCGAAATGAAGCTTTATACCTCATCGTGACGAATTATTATTGACGGAATTGTCATACGAGCTTAACGAGCTTGACTATAAGATAATTGAGCTCCTCCGAAAGAACTCTAGGATGACTTATCAAGAGATGGGCAAGGCTCTGGGCCTATCTGAGGGCGCAATCAGGAGAAGAGTGAAAAAGCTGATAGAGAACAAGATAATCAAGCAGTTCACGATTAAGGTCGACCTCGGCCAGAGAGTCAGGGCCATGTCAATGATCTCAGTGAGCCCTGGCTACTCAACTCCGAGCGTTACCGAGAAGCTTTCAAAGCTAGAGGGAGTCGAGGAGGTCTACGAGGTCACAGGCGAGTACGACGCGGTCGCAATTATAGCCGTCAGAAGCGTCAATGAGCTAAATAAATGCATCGAAGACGTTAGAAAGACAGAAGGCGTAAGGAACACCAACACCATGATAATTCTGAGAGTCGTGGAGACTGATTAACGAGTCGCTAAGGACGTTAGGAGGGGCAAAATTGTACCATATAACGCTTTGTTTTAATTTATAATTTTATTGCTAGTTTTTGCTTGATTTTATAACTAAATATGCATGCTTAATACTCACAGCAGTGATATTTTCTCATGGTTTATTGTTCAAGGTGTGGGAGAGAAGTTGATCCCCTGTGGACTCATTGTCCGTATTGTGGTGCTCCCTTGACGCCGGCGGCTCAGCATCCGGTTCCTGAAAAAAGGAAGGATCGAAGAAGACTTGTCGCGGCGCTTGTTGGGTTTTCAGGGCTCCTGGGGCTGGGCTATGTGGCTTATCGGTACTACGGTGATGAAATCATTGCTATTATTGAGAAGCTGTCTGGTCAGGCTGGCCAGCCAACCGAGGCAAAGACCACCACGATTACTAAGACCATCGAGTCAACCACGAGTCAATCTTCTTCAGAGATTACTACGACTAGCTCAGAGGCACTGACCACGACGTCGCCTCAATACACGACGACACTCACCATGACGCCCACAACTTCTCCAGCAACATCCACGACCGAGACACTCACGACAACCACCTCTCCAACCACCACTACCTACGTTATTCCTGAGCTTCCAGAGAGGACCTGGGAGGAGCTAACCTATCCATACATAACTGTGGGTGGGCAGGCATACCTAGACGAGGCCCAGACTAACGTGACGAATGAGGGCGACGCACCGTCCTTCTACACGGTCCTAGAGTTATACCAGGGACCTGCCCCAAGCAGAGTGCCGGGGCTGAAATACATTGAGCACCCGCTAAATAGCTTTAAGCTAACTTGGCGCAGGGTCGTGACCCTCAATCCTGGCCAGAGGCTTGACTTCGACTTCTCCGGATCCACTCCGAGCTATGAAGTGCTGGTCTGGGTGTGCTATGACCCCATACTTGACCCTAGAGGATTCAGGATGGACAGCGACGCACCTCTCAGAACCATCTTCAGGAGCGGCCCAGACCGCGACCGCCACGTCTTCGCGATGGGGCGCGGCGGTACGGTGGAGGAGTGAAATTATGCCGAAGACAGCAGTCCACGTAATAGTCCTCGACGAGGTGATCAGCCACCTCAGGTCGAGCAGTGACACAACCGAGAGAAAGATCGGAGAGCTCATGTATAGGAACAGGACCGCGGCGGTCCTAGGAGCAATCGGCCCAGACCTATTCTTCTGGGCCCCAGACTACGAGGTAGTAAGGACTCTCTACAACTTTTACAAGAACTGGAAGTTTGCGATTGATCTCTACAACGAGACAATCGGCAAGGTCGAGGATGCTATAGAGGCTCTGGGAGAGGCGACGATGGATGCAGTCGGAACACTCATGCCCGCCACAATCTCGATGATTGAGCTACTCATCGACGAGATAAAGGAGACAACGGAGCTCTTCAAGTCCGCCCTATCAACTGGACTCTTCGCCGGAGTCATAGAGGGGTTCGACGCCTTCTCAAACCCCGGCGACGCGCCCGGCCTACTCCACAGGTTATTCGATATGTTCACTCCGCCGCTACAGGCGGGCAAGAAGGAGCAGGACTGGTACTGGTTCGACGTGCTCCACTATAGGTACACCGGGAGATTCGCCAGGAACCTCTTAGAGAACGCGGATACTGACGAGAAGCTGGCCTATGTATTCGGCTACCTCACGCATATTGGATGCGACGTCGTGGGTCATGGATTCGTCAACCAGATCGTCGGAGGACCTTACAGGCTGCATCCACAGCGACACGCCACCGTCGAGAACTTCATAGACTCCTGGAAATTCTACAGCAAATACGGCGAGAGCATAAACGAGAAGCTACACGACCTGCTACAGCTCCCAGACAAGCTTCCAGACGACATCGTAAAGCTCCTATACAATTCATTCATCACGACGTACAAGAATCTACCGCATCCGCAGAGGATCAACCGAGAAAACCAGGGCTTCTACTCTCCAGGAGACCTATCAGCGACATACGAGGTCTTCAAGTTCATCTACGACGTCCTCGGAGGCATGGGTGTGAAGTCGCCCGAGGAGCCGTTCAGCGGCGCCCTAGACGTCCTCGCAGAGGCGTTCAAAAACCTTGAACCTCCTCCAAAGCCCCCTAGGAGCAGAGAGATGTGCGACATTGGCGATATACTCTCCTTCGGCCTGACGGAGGAGTCGAGGGAGTGTTATGAGGAGTTCGCGAAGGCGCTGGAGGAGTGGTTTGAATATCTCGGTGAGCTATTGAAGTGGACATTCGAGACGATCCTCGCAATACTGGACTTAATAGCCGCGGTCCTTCTCTCGCTCCCAATCATGGCGCTCATGGCGATACTGTATGGAATCCAGCTGGCCCTCTACAACCTCTACAGGCAGTTCAGACAAGTACTAGTACTCGGAGGACTAATCTATCCAGAGCCAGATGAACTTAACAGCGCGCATGGAAGAAACCTAACAACTAACTATCAATGCAATGCCATCGCCGACTTCAAGGGATACCCACAGATACACTCGCACGAGCTAAACAATCTCCAGTGCCCCAAGACCGGTCTCGAGCAACCTGGAACCCTGCCAACGACTTATCAGCGAAGCGCCACGACCACTCCAGACATGTTCATAAACCAAGAAGCTTTCAGCGAGGCAGGACTGACCAGTTATGCAAAAGCGAACTCACCCACAGAGACGCGGGAGCTCGAGTCTAGGAAAGTCTCGATCGGCAACGCCGTCAGCTTCTCTTGCTGGATGATAGTCAACAGCCTAAACCAGGCCAAGCAGGGAATAGTCTTCATCGATTGGAACTTAGACTCTGATAGGGGATATGGATACAAGTGCTGGACATGGGACAAGGACAAGAAGACAGACAACTACGTCTACGAGTTCGTCTAGGAATAACTGAGGGTTTAATTATGGCAACGCTCTGAAAAGACTTGATGAGCGTGGAATTTGAGCAGGTCAAGACCTCGGAGGCATACAGACTACTACACCCCAAGATAGCCAGCATCCTCATCTCAACCAACCGGACAGGAGCCGTTAATGGAATGATCGCCGCATGGGTGACGCCGCTCTCTAGGAATCCTCCGCTCGTAGGCGCCTCGATAGCCCCCAGCAGATACACCTATGAATTCCTAAAGGACTCAGGAGAGTTCACCATAAACGTGATGTCGAGGGACTATCTAAGAGAGGTACACTTCATAGGCACAGTCTCAGGCAGGGAAAGAGATAAGCTTAGAGAGTGCGGCCTAACGCTCCGACCCTCTAGGAGAGTGAAGGTGCCACATGTGTATGAGGCGCTCGCCGTGCTGGAGTGCAGTGTCTATAAGGAGGTCGAGGCGGGAGACCATCAATTTGTCATGGGCAGAATCCTCGACGCATACGTAAAGCCAGGAATATTTGGAGAGGTCTATAACTCACGTAGGGCAAAGATGCTGATGCATCTAGGCGGCTCTAGCTACACGACAATAATAGACGATGTACTATCTCCATGAATATATTCAAATCACAATGTTGAAGATTGTTTCTTATTTTTGACTGTATTGATGAGGTTTATCAATAGATCGACGGCCTCCGAGGGGCTTGAGGCCGCGTGGATCTTTACTCGCCTCCTGTCGTCTATGTATTTCTCTGCGTATTCGTCGGCGGCGCCTCCAGTTCCTATGAGCGAGACTATGGGTTTCCCCTCTATGTAGGCCGCAGCTATCTCAGTAATTGTGCCTGCTCCTCCACCTACCACGATGACTCCGTCAGCGCTATACACGTTTATGAAGTTTCTCATGTGTCCGATTCCTGTCGCCGCGATGGCTGTACTGTATGGGTTTGCCTCGTCTATATCTTTCTGGGGAATTATTGAGAGTGTTATTCCTCCGTTTTCATACGCTCCTTTCGCTGCTGCCTCCATCACTCCTCCTAGTCCTCCAGTAACTAGGATTGCGCCCCTTCTAGCTATCTCTGCGCCCACTCTGTAGGCAGCCTCCCTGGCCTCAGGCGTACAGCTATCCTCGTTATAGCCAACGACGAGTATCTGTAACCTCCGCCTCCTAGGGTCTTGGATGCTTTCTTCCTTATTCATGTCGGCGCCAAGACTAAAATACGCGTTGTCTATTTATAGGTTCAAATTATGTATCATGGCTCATCGAGACACTGCATAGTAGAGGTTTTTATCTCGGAAGTGAATATTATGGTAGGGTCAAGGGGACCTGAATGGTTTTTGCGGTGCAGGTTAATGGTCTCGTCAAGATTTATGACGGTAAGGTAAGAGCCCTAGACGGTGTTGATCTTACAGTTGATCAGGGAATATCGTTCGCTTTGCTGGGCCCGAACGGTGCCGGAAAAACAACACTCATGAGGATCTTAACTACGTAGCTTAGACCAACTGCTGGAGAGGCATACGTATTCGGCCTAAACGTAGTGCGCGAAGAGAGCAAGGTGAGGAGGCTGATCAGCTATGTTCCGCAAGAGATAAGCGTCTGGACCGACATAAGCGGCTATGAGAACCTCTTGATCTATGCGAAGATCTTCGGCGTGCCGAGCAGCGAGAGAGAAAATAATTGATGAAGCGCTGGAAAATATGGGCCTCTCCGAGGTTAAGAACGAGCTCGTCAGGACCTATTCGGGCGGAATGATTAGGAGGCTTGAGATTGCCTGCGCAGTGCTCATAAAGCCGAAAATTATGTTTCTGGACGAGCCTACGATCGGTCTAGACCCAGCAGCGAGAAAAGCAGTATGGGAACGCCTAAAAATCTTTAAGAAAGAATATGGCGTCACCATCTTCTTCAATACGCACTACATGGATGAGGCTGACATGTATGCAGACGAGATAGCCATAATAAATCAGGGAAAAATAGTGACGAGCGGCACGAGCAAAGAGCTTAAACAATCGTTGGGAGGCGAAGTGATAACATTCACGCTTGGAAACAACGCCTACGACTCGAGGATAGGCCAAGAAGTCAAGAAACTAGAGAATGTACGGAGTCTGTTTATTGAGGGGTCTAGCCTAACCGTTATTGCTGAAGATGCCGAAGTCGCCTTGCCGACCATTATGAACCTTCTTAAGAGCATGGATGTGCCAGTCGAAAAGGTCTCCATCGCTAAGCCGACCCTAGACGACGTCTTTCTAAAGTATGCTGGGACACGACTCGAGGATAAAAGCCGAATCGGCGAGATCACACGAGTAAGAGAGATGATTAGGAAGGGGGGACGCCTATGATGGGGCTCAAAAACATGCTGGTTATGATTGAGCTGGAGCTGAGGAGACTGCGTCACGACAGGACGGAGATCTACTTTAGGGCAGTACAGCCAATTCTATGGATAGCGATATTCGGCCCAGTCATGGGCAG
>CAYTRT010000002.1:52580-77986 GCA_964440295.1 uncultured Nitrososphaeria archaeon | reverse complement strand
CCTCAGATCAATGAATATGACTGCCCTAGGCGGAATTAATCCAGGAGTACCCCCCATCTCAATGATCCTTACAGGACTTTCGATAAATTTGCTGGGCAACATTTTAGGCACGATTCAGGCGGGATTATTAGTACCTATCACGGCCTCAATTCTAACCGCAATTCCCGCATATATGATCGCTAGGAGGTACTCGGAGCGATCAGCTCTAGTCGTGGCATTATTGATATCGTTGGATCCCTACATCGTCCAATACTCGTCCACCTATTTAGATGCGGTTGGAACTTTCTTCGTAGCAACCTTAGTCGTCTGCATATTGTATTCAAATCATAGATGGTCTCTTCCCATGGCCGTATTATCCGCATGTTTAGCAGTACTGACGAAGCTCACATTTCTGATTTTCATAATTATATTCGTTATTCTTCTAGCTTTGCAGAAGTTAATTAGGCATCGTCAGACTTTATACCTACTCATATTTCCTGCTCTGGCTCTACTCGTTAGTCCATGGATATGGAGCGCTGGCAGTTTTGAGGCAGCCATCAGGGGCAACATGCAGTTTAACGACCTTCCACTCGCTGTTCTTCTCGGCTCCTTCATAATTGATATTCCACAATCATTACCTTGGTACGTGTTATCTTATCTAGGTTTGGGGCAGGTCTTCTGGAGCACGCTTCCGATGGTCTCTCCGCTTGTCCTCCTATTCGTGGTCGTCTACAGGTCGTTTAGGAGGAATCTTTGGCTTCCATCGTTGCCAGGCATCGCCGCATCCTCCATGATATTGACGATCTTCTTGCTCCCGAGGAACTACTGGACGTATTCTTGGGGCGGAGGAGCAGTTCAGGGAGTACTGACGAGGCAGTTCTACCCCTACTACTTCTACCCAGCCGGCCCATTCCTAGCAATCCTAGCGGGCATACTCCTATACGGAGCCGCTGGAGAATGCGTAAAGAATAGGCTAGTCACTTATCCAGTCTTCCTCACGGCGCTCCTCTCGCCGATCGCAGTCGTCATGAACCTAGGCTTCCCATACTGGGACTTCATCTTCACTCTAATCTACAATCTATCCGTCGGTTCTTGGATACTCGAGGGCACAATTGCCACGATATTAACAGCTCTACTTCTCGCAACAATAATAATTATCTCAGAGGTCATGCATAGAAGTCTGGCTAAGTCCTAGGGAGCCCCACACGCGACGATCGATACTACTGTTGTCGAGTTGGTTCCAATGCTGACTTGCTGGCTGTAGAGTTTACAAAGGTAGAATATGCCAGTCGTGGTTGGTGAGGAGATGGAGATAGCGTCGTACCGAGTGCTCGTCGCTTCGCCGATCGCATTTGTAATCCTAAGCTGATAGGTAAAGTATCCGCCGAACTCTCCGGTAAGTGAAGCGTTAACGGTGAAGTATCCAATGAAGGACTCGCCTGGCGATAACCTCTCAATCATCATGGAAGCAGCAGAGGGAGTTAGCGATACTCCCTCGCCAGTCGTGGTAAGCTCAACCCTGACCTTACGAAGCGGCTCAGTGTTGTTTCCAAGCGAGACGATGAATGGAATCTTAACATTGGTCGATAGCTGGTCAGTCTCGTTCCTGAGTACTGCCATGCTGCTCGGCTGGGTAGTCTCTATCCTCAGCGGTATTGGTGTCTCAATCTGTAGGACGTTTGAACCTCCAACCTTAACGAATACGTTTGAATCGACTATCACTCTTATCGGGCTTGGGAGGATGATTGCCTCACCGGTCCATCTGTTTCCAGCCCACTCTTGGCGGATTACTTGGACGGTATAGACTCCGGGTGCGACGTTGAAGACGAATAAGTCCTCAAGGTCGTCGACGGTTGAGACGACTCTCGCCTGCTCGGCGCTTCCCTTGCATCCCTCGGCGAATTCTTGGCTGTTGAGCGAGACGCATCCATAGACCTTCTCGGTCCTTGGATCGGTGACGACGTTTACCCTCACGACGTACCTGTAGCTTAGGCTCATGTTTGAGAGCTGGACCATGAGTAGGTATGGTAGCCTATTCGGGCCTATCTGCTCAGGCGTCACGAAGTTGTTTCCACGAAGCGTCGGAGCCCTGATCACGACGGTCTCGTACGGCTCGACGTAGAAGTTTATCGGCTCGAGTATATATTCTCCCGGCGCCAGTTTGTACTGCCTATCTACTCGCTGTAGACCTATTCTGCTGCTCTCGACGTACAGCGTGGGGACGTTTATCTCGATCGGTCCTTTGTTACCAATTATTAGGAATACCTGCCTCCTGCCGAAGGTGTCCAGCTCTGGCGGCTGGAGCGTGACCCTAATGTCTAGCTTCTCATTCAGCTTTTCTATCTCGAACTGTAGCCGCCTAGCTACCTCGTCCATGAATAATGTCTGGACGCTCTGCATGAAGATCCACATGGGAATCATCACGGTGAAGAAGATCATGATCCCAATTGCTGCACCGACTACTGCGGAAATTCCTGCACGCTTTCTACGGCTAGTCATTACTATCCAGCCCCCTCCGTTCTAGTGGTAGTGCTTGTCGTAGTGGTAGTCGTGGTGCTCGTCACGGTAGTTGTCGTAGCAGTAGTGGTTGTCGTGCTGCTCGCAGTTGAGATTGTTGAGACGTAGGTAGTGGTGGTTGTCGTCGGGTTGGCTATCGTAGTGGTCGTGGTGGTGGGCACAGTTGTAGAGGATATTGTGGAGACGGTCGTGTACGCCGTGACTGTTACCGTAACTGGTACATTAGTCGTAGTTGATCTGGTTGACCAAGAGGTAGAGGTTGTTGTCCTCCTAGTGACGATAGTGACGAGATACGTCGAGATCGTTGTTGTCGTTCTAAGAGTAGTGACCGTTGACGTCGTCGTGGTACGTACGATGCTTGTTGAAGTTCCAATTCTCGTTGTGGTGGTTGTTGTCACTGTCCTCGTTGTCGTTGTGGTCACCTCTCCGGATGCGGTTGTCTGGGTGGCGGTGGTCGAGGTAGTGTGGGTTATGTATGTAGTGTAGGTCTCAGTCACTGTTGTCGAGGCCGTGTAAGTGCCTCCAGTAACTGTCTCAGTCGTAGTCTCTGTGACCCAGATAGTTGTAGTCGTTGTCTCGGTCTCCGTAACCGTGATTATTCGCTGAGCAAGCGCATCCGTTGTGCCTGACAACAGAATTACAAAAGTGGCGAGAATAAAGATCCTCATTAACCACTTATTCTTATTCATTTCCCGGACCACCTCTTAATTAATCGATAGGCCGGTAAGACGAAGAGCGAGGCCATAGAGAGGTAGAGATAGACGAGGCTCTCAGCGCTCCACCCACCGATAATTGGCTGTACTGCTGACTCTGGCCCCGCCCCGGCTCTTACAGTTGGGGTAACGGTCGTCGTGGTAATTATTGTTACGGTTACTGTCTTGGTAGTCGTAACCGTTGAAGTGATGGTTCTAGTGTATGTATATGTCGTTGTGTATTTCGTCGTTGTCGTGCTAACTGTCTGAGTGATTGTCGGACTATTGATGCTGCTCGTCACTGTTATGACTGGCCTAGACGTATAGGTAGATGTGTAGACCGTGACAGTACTATAGACCGTCACCGTCTGAGTCGGACTACTTAAAGTGTATGTAACCGTCGTCGTCCTAGGAACAACCGTCGTCACTGTAGTAGTGTAGCTTGTCGTTGTTCTCGTAGTGATTCTCGTAGTCGTACTCCAGCTAGTAGTAGTTCTTAAAATCGTACTAGTGCTCGTAGTTGTAGTAGTTGTCGAGGGCGTTGTTATAGTGTGAGTTGATGTGGTCCAGGCCGTGACTGTCCTAGTGGTACTGGGAACCGTGGTCGTCGCCGTTGAGGTGAGGATCTGAGTGGTGGTCGCAGTGACTGTAGTTGGAACCGTGCTCGTAGACGTGACAGTCCTAGCAGGAATCGTAGTTGTCGTCGTAAGAGTCGTGGTCGCTGTGGTTGTCTCCGTGACTGTCGTCGTAGTAGTCACGGTAACAATGGGAGTAACGTCGCGAGTCCTAATTAATATCATACCTACGTCTAGAATATTGACCGGCCGGTCTAAAACCAGGCTGTACTGTTCTATAAAAACTACCAGTCCACCCAGATCAATAGTCACGTCTAAGAACCCTCTAGCAGCCACGTTTCCATAACAATCATAGATAGTGACCTCTAACTGATAGTTTCCAGAATCGTAGTACCCAATGGAGAGTATAACCTCATCCACCCTAAGATTCTCAAGATCAATCCGAAGCTTCATATAATCAATAAACGTGCCATAATCATTCGGATAACTCCAGTAAGGAGGAATAACAGTCAGCTCTGGGTCTGACGAGCTCAGAAACACGTAGAGAGGAGGCTCCAGCCCACTCTTATCCAGGGTCACGTAGACCTCCTGCGGAAGACGACCAACAACATCTACCTCACCGTGAGCAACCACTCCATTTTTATCCTGAACCTCTACGGTTAGCGGAATTACAGGCAGCAAGGCGCTTGAATTTAATACTCTAAGCTTAATCACGTCCGTCGTCGTTCCCCGCTCATTCGTCTCCTTTGGATCTACTACCTCGACGAGAACCCAGTTAGCCGTCGGTATGACACAGCCACTAGAAAGCCCAAAAGATGGCGGCACCGCGCTAAAGCTCGCAACCTTAAACAGGACGGTCTCGTAGTCTGGGCGTATAAGTCTCGGGTCCTCGGGGTTAAATAGATCAGCGGGGACGTAGTGTACCTGCACCGTTATTGGGTCTCCCTCCCTGCACACGCTCGCCGGACACATAAAATCATATTGCTGGTATTGGCCGACATCAAGCCTCATCAATTCATCTATACCAGTATCATAGACAACAGTGCCATTCCTAATCGTAATCATCCTGAATATAACAACTGGCACTGGCCCCACATTTCTCAACATCATTATCCCCCTGCCGCTGCCGGCGTGAACTTTGTCAGGATAATAGACATAATCAGCACCTATCTTCGATCGCATTACAAGAGCCTGCTCACCCACTTTATTCAGCGCCTCCTGCCTCCAGATACCCGCATAGCTTGAAAGAAACATCCAGAGACCTAATCCAGCGGAGAGCACTACTGCGAGAATAATGACCGTGGAAAGTATATCGCTGTAGGCGGCGTGCTTATCTCTCAAGCCTCCTCAACCCTCACCTCGACCTTATACACATTCTCCATCTTTACTGGAGGACTAATGTCAACAAAAACAGAATCGGAATACACTCCGATCGGGAAGTTCACAGTGACGCTTCCTTGACCCACTGGAGCGTCTAAGCAGTCATAGATCGTGACGACAATTCTGTACCTTCCGCCTATAGCGTCATTAACACCCATCTCTACCTCTACGACATCGACAAATTCTTGAGCATCGTACCAAAGCGTAACTCCAGATGCGTGAGCCTTTCCAGGAATTCCTCCTATAATCCACTCGTGCTGAATAACTTGGAGCTCAGAGGTGCTGATATCGACTAATATGGGTACTTGGAACCCAGAGAATGGTCCACTGAATGCCTGTAACTCATTACTTATGCTCTTTATCCTGCTCGAAGCATATGCAACTTCTCCGCTAGAGTTTGTTACCCTGATCATAGCGTCAACATCTGCTAGTGAGGAGGCCATAGGTGTCCTGATGTAAATTTTATTGAATGGAGGACCAGGTATCTTACCACTACTAAAATATGTCACTGGGTCAACGATGTTTACCATGATCCAGCCCGACTCCGGCAATGGACAGACAGAGACGACTCCGAGCTCAGGATAGACAAACAAAGTCTCTGAGAACCTCATCTCATCAATCGATAGCTGCGGATTAGCCTCGTTAAACAGCGAAGAGGCAACGTACCAAATCCTCATCCGGAGCCTCTCCCGCGACTGGCAAGTTGGACACGGGGGCAAAACATCAGCTCCTAGCACGGCGGCCTGGCCAGGCTCCACCCGCGTTAAATTCGTATAGCCGATACCAGTAACTGGCCTATAATCCTTCAATTGGCCATTCATCGAGACTATCTCTACCCTAGTGATGGTGAGGGGGACTTTCGCAATATTCCTAATTATTACAGACCTATCAGTAGACGTATAGTTAACGAACTCAAAGGATAGCTGAGAGGAAGTCTTAATCAACAATACGTCTCTATTCACGTTTTTCGTCAAGTCGTATATGGAGACGCCAAACCAGCCGGCTGCGAAGCCCCAGACCACTATCCCTAAAGCAACCGTCGCACTCGCCAGAATAATCGCTCCGATTATCGTATCCCCTGACCTATTCCTCGCTCTTCTGCTCGACATGAAAGGCTAACTCTTGTCTAAAGTCGTAGACGCCCAAATATAAGTATTTAATAACTCAATAAAAATCGAGTAAGCAAGCTCCAAAACCCATACGAAAAAAATTGCAAAAAGACAAAGAAAAAAATTCTCGTACGATTTTTTGCCAATGGAAGCGATTATTTAAAAACATTTTAATATAACCATCAGCTAAAATAATAGTAGTCACTAAGGTCGTGGGTAGGTTGAATATTCTAAACTTACTTAACAGAATAACAATCACCGCCGCAATAGCATTTGCATTCTGGTTTGTTGGAGGCGAGTTGCTCTTCTCAACGCTCAGCGGCATAGCGTCCTCATCAGACCCAAACATACCATACATACTTGGGACCTCCATAGGAATAATCCTTGGCATCGCCTATGGATTGATACTCGTCAGAATCTTTCCAGGAATAGTAACTTTCATAGTCGGCACGATAATAGGATCAATAATTTCTCTAATCCTCACAATGATTATTGGATCAATACTATACCCACTCTCTAGAGTCGTTGGACTAGCATTCTTCCTAGTCCCCGGACTAATCCTCAACACGGTCCATGCATCAAAGGTAAAGTCGGCAGCCGCAGCGAGGACAAGACCCAAAATCGAGGAACCAAAAACAAAGCCAGAAACATCAGAAAAACCCGTAACGGAAACCACCACAACTACTACAGAGGCGCCTCCACAACCCCAGCAACCCGCTCCTCAAGCAGAAGCACCAACAGCCGCTAGTCCCGAACAGCCGGTCCAAATCACCGGAGAGTCTGAAAAACCCCAGTTACTGCAACCAGAGGCGGGACAGCCAACTACAATGACCCCCGCCGTCGAGCCGGAGATAAAGTCTAAAAGCGAGCTAGAAATAACGATGACGGAGGGACCAGAAGAACAGTTGATGGAGAAGCTGCCTGAAGAGAAAATTATCACACCGCTGAGCAACGAGGATATAGAGGATAAGATTCTTGAGATAATAGAGAAGGAAGGCTTGACCGAGATTATCCCCCTACCGAGCAACCTATCCCCCGAGGGCGGATTCTATCCAGATCTAGAGGAGAAACTAGGCATAGACACCTCAAAACTATTACTGGTCCTTAAGTCGCTTACGGACCGCGGAATATTGAAGCCAGCAGGTGTGGAGTTCAAGAAAGTCGTGTGTCCAAGATGTCTAAGCGCGCTCAACATAATAAACTTGGGATGTCCGTATTGTAGATCAATAAATATAGCGAGGCAGAGAATCCTCCAGCACGAGGCCTGCGGCTTCCTGGGACCAGAGGAAAGATTCACCGAGACTGGAAAGACAGTCTGTCCTAGATGCGGAGCGGAAGTCGAAATAATCAGGGGTCAAAGCGAAGAAGCAGGAAAAGACGTTCTAAAAGTACACTCAACATTATTCACTTGCTATAACTGCAACGAGGTAAGCACGGAGCCCTACGTCTCATTCAGATGCTTAACTTGTGGAATGATATACGACCTCGTCAGCTTCGAATCGAAAAGCTTCTACAGATACACAGTAAATCTTGAGGCGCTATACAAGGCCCTAGAGCTAAAGAAGCCACTAAAAATAATAGTTGAAGAGGCAACTAAGAGAGGAATAGAGGTCCAGCAGCAAGTAATGATTTCAGGAGCCTCCAAGGTTCCCCACAAGGTAAATCTACTCTTCAGGAAGGATGGAAGAATCGTTGGAGCGGCAATATTGATAACCGACAAGGGCGAATCCCACCTACATGAGATAATGCGCGTACTAGTGCTTAGGACAGACGCGGGGATAAAAAACCTATACGTATTGAGTTATTACAAGCTCGATGAAGACGCAAGAAAGCTTGCACAATTCAATGAAATACCACTAATCGAAGACGTATTAAGTAAGGATATAGTCAACGAAATTGCGCCGCGAATGCTAAAATCAATGTTAGAATCATAAATTCAGATAAACTTCTCCTCTCTTGTTAACGTAAATATACCTGCAGCCACTCTCCCTCAGTCTTCTAGACATTTCAAAGTCTGATGTAATAACGATCACGCCCATCTCTCGCGAGAGTCTAACGAGTTGCTCATCGGTACTGACATCAATCCCGCTATCGATCCTCTTCATACTTGATGCGACTTTTAGCGCCGTCTTGGCAATGAGTGCCCTTTTTCCACCTCTCCTCGATATCTCAACGAGTTCGTCTATCACGCTTTTTATAACTACGGGCTCTAATCGATCATTTAATCTGTCTTCTATTATCGAGATTATGTCTCTGCCCACTTCGGCAATTAGCATCAGAAAACTAGTATCTAGCAGGGCCTCCAACTTCTTACTGCACTATATTTCCATAACCTATTAATCTCCATCCAGCTCCTATTCTCCGGCTTATAGTGACTTTATCGCCTGGGTTCGCGCATATGGGCTTACTAAGCTCAAGCGTGAGCATATCTGAGGTCCTCTTCAAGACAACACAACTAGTAACAGCTGAGTAAATATTGATTACGAGTGCCTCCTTTTCAGTTATCTGCTTTACTTCAATTTCGCCCTCAACACCCACAACTCTTTTAAACAAGGTATAGCTTACCTGGACCGTACGCCAGACAGGCGGAAGCGTGCCAGGCTTCCCCGCGAGGTTTCCAGCCATTGAGTCAGCCTTGGTCAGGGAGGGGTCGATTCCTGTCTCTAGGCCTACTAGTCCTCCACTCATAGCTTCTTCTACCGCCCTGCCTCCAGCCCTAATGCTCCTTACAGTCGTGTAAACCGGCTCGTAGGGAGACTTCGGATCATTCTCTCTCACAGGGAGTCCTGGAGCTATCTCCACCTCATCACCAATTCTTACCTTTCCCTGGATTATCGAGCCACCTATGACGCCCCCACTCAACTTGCTTGCGAGGGTTCCAGGCAAATTCACGTCGAAGGACCTCAGCACGGGCATCTGGAATGGCTTCTGCAAGTCTCTAGGAGGCGTAGGCATGATTTTTTCTATCGCGTAGAGCAGGGGCTCCATTCCGAGTCCATGCTGGGCCGACACGGGAATTATCGGAGAATCTGCAAAAGGAGTATCAGCCACATAGCTCTTCAGCTCCTCGTAATTCTGTAGGGCCCTCTCACGGGTGATCAGATCGACCTTATTCTGGACAAAGATCAAGCTCCTCACCCCCATAATCTTCGCGGCTTCTAGATGCTCCCTATCCTGCGGCTGTGGAAATCTCTGCCTAGCATCCACAACGAAGAGAGCGCCATCAAACAGTGCAGCGCCGCTGAGCATCGTAATCATCAGCGAGTGATGCCCTGGACAATCGATAAACGAGACCGCCCTAACAAACTCCGTCTCGACACCATGTCGCGGGCAGACTTTAGAGACCTTATAGTTAAAGGGCTCCTCGCAGAGTGGACACTTATAGATAGGCATGTCTGCATAGCCGATGCGAATCGTAATTCCCCGCTTCAACTCCTCGCTATGCTTAGCAGTCCAAACACCCGTCAAGGCCTGAACAAGCGTAGACTTGCCGTTATCAACATGTCCAAGAGTCCCGATATTCATCTCAGGCTGCCTAGGCATTGGCTTACTGCTCATCTATGGCATCTCTGACATGCGTTGTTTATATAGATTGAATGTCGACCTATGTCTCCGTCTCAGTCCCATTCCGTCGGCCATTTATATTCCAACAACTACTATCACTTTCGCTTGTCGAGAAGCAACGATATATCAGTAAGCGTTTTAGTCTTAATTCGACATGAGCGAGACTGAAAAGACATTTGTCATGCTCAAGCCGAGCTGCGTCAATAGAGGATTGATAGGCGAAGTAATATCGAGGTTTGAGAGGAAGGGACTCGTCATAAAGGGGCTAAAAATGCTAGTGATGACAAGAGAATTAGCCGAGCGGCTCTACGAAGTCCACAAGGGAAAAGAATTCTATGAAAAATTAATAAACACAGTCACGGGGAAAAGAGTGGTAGCCCTATTGCTCGAAGGCAGAGAGGCCATAACAGTCGTCAGAAAATTAATAGGCGCTACAGATCCTGCAAAGGCAGAGCCAGGAACGATAAGGGGCGACCTAGGGCTCGACCTGACTGACAACATAATTCATGCCTCAGACAGTAGGGAGTCATATCAGAGAGAAGCGTCAATATTTTTCGACCAGTCAGAACTGATGTATTAGGCGCGTCTCTCTTGTCCATAATACGCGGTCCACTTTATTTTTCTAGAGTCCTTCTTGTGCTTGAGCATGAATATCCTACACCTCCTGCTGCAGAACCAGTATAGAGTCCCATCCTTCTTTACGAATAGCATTCCAGTGCCATGCACAAACTCTCTCCCACAGAATGTGCATTTATGCATCGTAGGCATGGACTATCCTCCGTCACTCATCACTTGATTTTTTCGGCCTCCCTCTCAGTATCAAGCAGTAATAGAATGTCGCCTACCCTAACTGGCCCCTTGACGTTTCTGCTAATCACTCTTCCCTTATCCTTGCCCTCCAGTATTCTAACTCTCACTTGAGTTACGTCTCCCCTAACGCCAGTCCTGCCGACGATCTGCACGACCTCGGCTGGAACCGGCTCCTCCACCTTCGCCGCCTGCTTTGATGCCTGCTGACTCATCACTACTTACCCCTAATCTCTGATAACTTCTTAACTATCTCGTCGAGATATCCCTTAGCCTCGCCGGGATCCACGACAGCGACTGAACTGGCCTTAACATTGAGGCCAGCAGCCCTGCCCAGCTCCTCTTTGCTAGGCACGTAGACGTATGGAATCTTCTTCTCATCGCACAGAGTAGGTAGGAAGGCAACAATCTCAGGCGGGTCTACGTCCTCAGCGATCGCAACGAACTTTGCCTGCCCCCTCTCAATCGCCTTAATCACCTCGTTGACACCCTTCTTCAGTTTTCCACTCGTCTTAACAAGCTTGACCACTTCAAGAGTAGCGGTAACTAGCTCGGGCGGCGTCTTGAACTTAACATAGTAGGCCTGATCCGGCATTCATCGTCACCTCAGCCGACTCTCAGCCAACCTAGAACATCCTACCCTAATTTAAATATAATTCCCTACTCGCTGTCCTAGGAGATATACGCTAAATAGCTCCCCTGCCTGGAAGCAGCTCACCGCTAGAGACTACGTGTACGGGCTTTAGCAGCTTCTCGCCGATCCTCTTCTCACCTACACAGTCCACGAACTCAAACTTGCCCTCCAATAGCTTCCAGACAACAATGTCGGCAATCGCTCCCGGCCTGAGGTTCCCTATCTTATCATTAATTCCGAGAACCCTCGCTGGATTATCTGTGGCTCTCTTCACCACATCGCTCAGACTTAGCCCAAGCAGTAAAAACTTAGAGAGTGTAGTACCGACGTCATAAACCGGACCATTAATGTTGCCTAAGTGAAGGTCAGTGCTGATTGTTGTCGGGACTAATCCTTGCTGGATGGCCTTTTCGGCGACGCGGAATGAAAAACTTGCCTGTCCATGCCCAATATCAAATAACACGCCTCTCCTATACGCTTCTTCTACCTCAGGCCTGACTTTTCCATCCTCGTCTATGACTGAAGGCCCGGGTCCTCCATGAAAACAGTGGGTCAAGACGTCGCCCCTCTTCATAAACTTCAGAACGATGTCTACTGGATAGTGATAGAGTGCGGAGTTCTCGCACATTAGAAACGTCCCAGTCTTATCTGCCACCTGCCTAGCATAAAGCAGCGCCTCCTGACCATACGTGTTATGCCACTTAACGCCCTTAATGACATCTCGGTTCTTCTCGATACATGAAATTGTCTCTGAGGGATCTACCAGCTCCGAACTATAGAGGATACTCTTAATTTTATCGAAGAAAAACGTCACAAGCCCGATCGAACCAATGTTTAACAGTGCATAGATCTTCGTCTTCGAGTTTTTAATGATGAATTCTCTAAAGCTCGGAAAAACTATGTGGCCTGCCGAGCCAGCGTCCAGTACCGTTGTTGAGCCTGCAGGGAGACAAGCCTCATCAGGAATTACTCCCAGCCTCGGGCAAATCGAGTAACAAACATGGACATGAAGATCAACAATTCCAGGCGTGACAATCATTCCAGATGCATCGACTACTTTCTTAGCTGACGACGTTGGAATATTCTTTTCAACAGCCTCTACAACGCCGCCCGAAACCGCGACATCATATTCTTCTTCTAATCCTTGTGCTGGATCAATAACCAACCCACGCTTAATTAACAAATCATAAGCAGTCAGATATGTTTCACCTCTTTTTCTCGGCTACCTCTATCTATCACTGCGATAACATCCATTTCAACTCTCTGTCCAAGATAGTGAAGAGGACTAGTGGACTGTACACATGTCCTGGCTGGTGGATTGTCAGTAAAATATTTCGAATACACATTATTCATTCTCTCGTAATCACTAACATCTTTTAAATATACAACTACCTTGGCGACCTTACTTAGTGATGAACCCACCTCTTCAAGTATTGTTTTAATATTCATAATTGTCTGTTCTGTCTGGATTTCTACATCTGCATCAAGGTCATTAGGCCCCATTCCACATACAAAGACTAAGTCTCCAACGATTGTAGCATGAGAAACGTATGGGCGTCTCCCAAACGATGGAGAAAAATGTCTCCTTAACTCTGTCATGAATCTAACCATTATTAACTCGTTTTTATATTTTTAGATGTTTTAAGTTAGAGAACTACCTTTTGGTGGGTATAAAGGATAAATGGTTGAATAAAATCTAATTAATGTACTATGAAGAGAGCATACATAAACGCCGCCGTCTACGGTGTGGCGGTTATTTCCTGGTTGTTGAGTGCTGCGCTTCACAACCCCCGGATGAGTGGAAATATTTACAGCGACATAGTTTACTTTTGGCATCGTAATTACGAGCTCAGGCTTGGTCTTGCTCCGTGCTTTGAATTCTTCTTTGAATATCCTCCACTCTCATGCGTCGTCACGTATCTATCGAGGATCATCGGCGGCCCAGTGTTGGAGAGTTATTATTCCGCGTTTGTTTATCTAAGTCTTCCTGCTTACCTACTTCTAGCATGGTCGATTATTACCATTGTTGAGAAGTCTGGAGTAAGCAAGTTGGGCCTACTAGTCATTGCGTCGCCTAGCCTGGTCGTCTATGGAATCTATAACTACGATCATTTTGCCGCTGCTTTTGCCGGTACAGCGATAGCTCTGTTCTTATTGGGTAGGCGAGAGTTGAGCGCCTTGTCCAGTGGATTGGCCTTAGCCTTCAAGCTCTATTCTGGCTTGATTCTACCACTATTTTTAATAGAGCTCAAAGATGCACGTCAGCGCTTAACTTACTTTGCATATTTCGTAATTGGCGCGGCCGTGCCTTACGTTGCTCAAATAATTCTCAATCCACACTCGATGGTGGAGTTCTTTAGATATCACGCTGGTTGGGGCTTAGAAAATGCATGGTACATCTGGATCTTCGGCAATCCTAGCTCTCCATCAGCAAAGATCTTCGGCTTAGCCATCGCGGCATACCTGCTCCTGAGAGTCTATGTGATGAGAGGCTCTTTGCAGGCTAAGTGTTTCTTAGCAGTAGCTGCTTGGCTATTCTCAAGCTACGTGTTTACTCCCCAGATGGTTATCTGGCTAATTCCGTTAATAGCAGCACAGCCGAGGGCCTTATACTTCTGGCCCGCAGTCGAGATAACGAATGTAGGAATAATTATGACTTGGTTCGGAGATTACGACCCCATTATGCCTGGGACCCCTCCCCAGGTACTAGCGCTCATAAGGGCGGTTTCTCTTGGATTGATGGGCCTCTCAGTCTACTATGGTGAGAGAGGAGTCTCGCCAAAAGAATTACTGCTCAGATTTATAGGTAGGGAACATCGCCTAGCCTGATCCAAGGTACAAAGTTCATCATGTAGAGACAGCATTGCCACATTCCCTTCATGAAGTAATCAATGATGACGTTCTCGTTCGGTGCATGAATGTTGGATCCGGGATGATTTATTCCGAGTGAGAAGCACGGCTGGTGAAGCACGTCAGTGACTAGATACATCGGTCCAGAGCCTGCAATGTTCGGAAAGACAACTGGCTCCTTCCCTGCAACGGTCCTTGCAACCATAATCGCTAGCCGGACTGGTTGTGAGCTGGGAGATGTCCTGGCAGCAGGATAGCCGTGATTTAGGACCTCGACCTCCACGTCATTGAATCCTCGCTTTGCTAAGTGTTGCTTTAGCTTCGACAAGACTCGTTCTGGACTCATCTTAGGTACTAGTCTGATGTCCATCTTTGCGAATGCATATGAAGGCAGCACTGTTTTCTGTCCCTTCTCGATGTATCCAGAATATATGCCGCATATGTTTACGGTCGGTGAGAGTAGCCACCGCCTCAGCAACTCCCGTATGGGTAACTCCTCTATTAATTCGCCATTATTGGTCATCGAGGATATCTCTGACCTATCAATATCTAACTCTCTCACCAGTTGCTCCGCTTCAGGATCGTCAGCCACATCTTCGTAGAAATTCTCGATGAGTATTCCTCCCTTCTCGTCCCTGATTGACGACAACGCCATGACTAATCTCCACGCTGGATTCTCAATTATGGTGCCCCAAGAAGAGTGGAGATCACTTCCTGTTCTCTTCGCTCTAAGTTCTAGATAGACCACGCCCTTGGCGCCGAGATAGATCATCGGTCTCCCCTTCTGATCGAAGCCGCCACCCTCCCATATACATGCATCGGCATGTAGTTGTTCCTCGTAATTCTTTATGAAGCTAGGAAGTGATGGACTGCCGACTTCTTCTTCGCCCTCGAATAGAAACTTGATATTTACGGGCAGCTCTCCCAAAACTTCTAGCAGTGTCTTAACCGCAAGAATTCTTGAAACAAGATTTCCCTTATCGTCGCTTGCACCCCTAGCGTATATTTTTCCATCACTGATGCGCGGCTCGAAGGGAGGGCTAGCCCACTTACCCAACGGATCAACGGGCTGCACGTCATAGTGATCATAAATCATTATTGTGCCTTCTTTCTTTTCGTTCAGTTCTCCCAAAATTATCGGGTTGCCTCCATCTTCTTTGTAAGTAAGAACGTTGGCTCCAAGTTCTCTCAGCATGTCAGTGATGAGGCCGGCGGCCTGCTCTATTCCTTCACCGGTCGCAGATACGCTTGGGCATCTAAGCAGCTTGACAAAAGTATCCAGATACTGATTCTTATTTTTCTCTATGTAGTCCTTAACCTTGTGGACGTTCTGGCTCATTGGTTATGGAGTGTCTATAAAACAATTTAAACAATTTGTTTAGCATCTCGAGAAAATATCTCCACTATTGGCTAATTAAACGATTATATCTCAGCTAGGGACTAATCGAGGCGTGGAGCCAGTTAAGACAAGCATCACAACTGGGCTTATAATCGCTGGCGCATATGCAGACAAGCTTAGAAAGACGCTTTTTGCGCAGGTGCGGGAATACGTAAAGACCGGACAGCTGAGGCAGGAAGAGGTTGCTAGGGCGGCGGGCGAGCTAAACTCGCTGCTCTTTAGGTTGATAGTTGAGGGTCTCGGCTTATCCAAGGGAGACGTGGTGAGGATTAGGGCGGCATACTATATCTCCGAGGGCAGAATTAAATGGGACTTGACCAATCTTCAGGTGGAAGCATTTAAGAGAGTGTCCGAAGAGGAGGTCTCTAGGCTTTTGGCAACGTTAATCCAAAAGAGCGGTTAGGCATGAACTATTATTAGAGACCACCAAATTATTAATGATTAGATGAGGCCCCCTGAGGAGATTTTTTGGAAGGAATTCCTACCGAATTTGAGGGGAATTCTTGCACATGTTCTTCGCTCAAGAAATTATAGCCAGCCAAGAATAGCATCCTTTCTTAACGTCACACAAGCAGCTGTGAGTAATTATCTCTCGACTGATCAAGAGCAATACCGGACGAGACTTGAATCGTTGGGTATACCTTGGGCGGACCTAGCCGCGCTCATAGACTCATTGGTAATTGACGCTGCCGCTGGCCCGATCAAGTCAACGCATACCCTAATGACTGCTTGGAGGAACTATTTATCAAAGGGATACTTATGCGAGTACCATAGACGTCTATATCCCGAGCTCGGAGAGTGTCAGATATGCCTCCTAATGGAGGCGGCACTCACGCCAGAGAGGCTAAACGTGCTACGAAGGCTGGAAGAAGCATTGGATATGCTTGAGGACTATCCAATCGTTGCATATTTGTCACCAGAGGTGTCGATAAACATCGCCGAGGCTCTACCCGACGCTGACTCAATAGAAGACATAGCGGCATTCCCAGGAAGAATCGTTAGGATCAAGTCTACGCTGAGGGCTGTAAGTAAACCGACCTTCGGAGGATCTCATCACTTAGCGTCAATACTACTCGTCGTGATGCGCTACAACCGGAACTTCCGGTCGGTCATGAACATCAAGCACGATGAGTCCCTCGAGGAATCTCTAAGAATCCTGGATATGAGATATGCGGAGACTAAACCTCAGAGCCTGACGAGGAGTGAAAAAGACGTAGTATCAGCGGTTGAGGAAGTGTTGATGAAAGATTCCGGTGTGGAGGTTGTGATAGACCATGGTGGAATAGGGCTTGAGCCTGCAACCTACGTATTTGGCGCCAACGCTATAGACGTCGTGAAGAAGGTGGTCAAGATAGCTAGGATATACGTTGGTTTAAAGCAACCCCTTGAAAACGCCAAAAATAAATAGGCAGAACATCATTATTACTTAAGTTGAAGCTCATAAAGGACCCGGTGCATGGCTACATCACGCTGACCGATGACGAGGTGCGTCTTCTAGATACCTACGCGGTTCAGAGGCTACGGCGTATAAGTCAGCTACCTCTGGCTTATCTGGTATATCCGGGAGCTAGGCACAGTAGGTTTGATCACTCTCTAGGTTGCCTGTCACTAGCCTATGAATTCTCATCACATCTAGGACTGGACCCGTTTAGCTCATTGCTGCTGAGATTTTCCGCTCTTCTACACGACATCGGACACACACCCTACTCTCATCTACTAGAAATGATATTGATTGAGAATGGACTAACGCACGAAGATATGGGCGTCAAAATTATCGAGCAGGACGACGAGGTCTCAGGAGCCTTAGAGCGTGCAGGCGTACCGACAGAAGAGATAATAAACGTTATCAGGGGAAGAAGTAGGCTGAGCAGCTTAATATCCGGGCCACTCGATGTAGATAGGCTTGACTTCCTCGTCAGAGACGCGTACTTTACCGGCGCTACGTATGGAATAATCGATATTCGACGTCTGATCCATTTGACGAGACTAGACGAGAGAGGCTCGTCAGTCGATTTGCGAGGGCTCGGAGCAGTGGAGGAACTAGCAATCGCGAGACATCACTCTTTTCTCAACATATATTTTCACCACACGGTTAGGGCTGCCCAGTTGCTTTTTTACAGGGGTGTTGAAGAATTGGCGAACGATGAACTCAACTTCTCCAAAATGAGTGTAGAGGAGTATCTTAGACATGATGATTACACTGTTTGGAACATTCTAAAGAACAACAAGAATACGATGAGAATTATTGAAAAGATAGAGCGGCGAAAGTTGCCTAAAATGGCCTACGAAAAGAAGACAGAATGCGTCGAGAAGGCGGCCCTATCAAATAGGGATAAGGATCGGATTGAAAGGGAGATTGCTCACGAGTCCGGCATTGATGAAAGCAATATCTTTCTAGACTCCTCAATGATACCTCCATTGACAAAGTTCGGTGTCACTGAGATAAAACTCTGCAGCGATGAAAAAGCGGTCGAACAACCTAAGTCGTGGATATTGGAAATGACTTCTAAACCCCTCGGCATAGTGCGGGTCTACGTAGATAGAGACCACGTCGATAAGGTTGAGAAGGTCAGAGAAGCTGCGGAGGCTGTCTTAAGTCTTAATGAGTAATTGTCTTCTATGATTTATCACTCTTCGTAGCCCATCGTGAAGACTGACTGTCGGCTCGTATCCAAGCACATTTTTGATCTTCTCGATGGATGGATAACTAATCATTGGCTCAGCCTCCTCAGGAGTTCGCGGGGGCAGGTCAACCAGCTGAGAACCTGAACCCGTCAGCTGCTTAATTGTTTCTGCCAGCTGTCGTATAGATACGGCTGAGCCTGTGCCGACATTAAAGATTTCTCCAACGGCTTTACCAGAATTGATTGATAGGTCAACTGCTTTTGCATAGTTATCTACATGATACGGGTCAGTCACATCTTTGCCTCCATTGTACAGCGTGATAGGCTCATTTTTTAGACACGCATCGATGAACCTTGAGACAACGCTCGTTGAGGAATCGTATTCGCCGAAGAGTTTCCAGGACCTAAAAATGACGGTCGGGAGCGCCTTTGAACGATGATAAGCCATGACGAGTTGCTCCGCCGCAACTTTAGAATAGTCATATGGTGTTCTAGGTGAAAGCTCTCCGTTTTCGGTCACTGGTAGCTTGGGTCTTGCTCCGTAAACGTTTGCTGAGGATGCGTAAATGAATCTATCGACGCTCAGATTACTCGCTATGTCTAGCATGTTTAGCGTGCCTATACAGTTCACAAGCAAGCAGCCATATGGATCAGATATGCATTTAGGAATGTTGGCGACTGCTGCTAAATGAATTATCACGTCGACTTCTAGATTTTTTAGCCTCGAAAATACTTCAGGCTTTGAAGTAATGTCAACTTTTATGTCTGGGGTTTGAGAAATATCTAGTCCAACGACTCTGTATCCCTTTGACTTAAAGTATTCCTTCAGGCTTCGACCGACGAATCCTTCCGACCCAGTAATTAGTATAGTCTTCAATTCGCCTTTTTACTATATATTATACTTCTTAAAAAATTTAGGATACTACGCAGCCTGTCCATCCACAATCGAGGCAACGTATGCATCCTTCTTGCCATAGGAGGTTCGTGCTATTACATTCTGGGCATGTTTCATACGTGGTTTTTTTCGACGATTGATCCTCTGTTATCAAGACCTTGGTCAGCGGCTTTTTAGCCTCTTTCTCCTCGGCCGGCGTGTATGTTGGACGGCTGATCTTTATCCCCAGCGACTCCATCAACTCGAGCGTTTTGTTCTTAGTGACTGATACGTACCTGTTTAGTCTCTGTGTCGGCGTAACTAATACTTGGGTGCTCTTAGAAGTATCTCTATAAATCGTCAGTCCCTTAAGTCCTAGTCTATAGGCAAATAGGAAGGAATTCTTCACGTCCTCGACACTGACCCAGTGCGGCATGTTTATGGTCTTGCTGACAGCCGCATCCACCCACAGACCTACTTGATACTGAGCCCTTATGTGGTCCCACCAGGGAATGTCGTAGGCAACGACGAAGACTTGCCTTGCACTTTCAGGAAACTCTTCCAAGCCTTGAATCGAGCCTCCATTCATGGACACTTTCTTTATAACATCTTCATTATACAATCCTGACTCTTGTAAAAATCTCTCAAACTCGGGATCTATGTAGTGGAACACACCTACTGTTACGTGTTTCTCATATACAAGCGCGAAGACAGGCTCCAGTCCAGAACTTGTATCTACTAGCATGGAGATGCTTCCGGTAGGGGCAATAGACATGAGGAATGCGTTCCTTATGCCTTTTTTCTTTATCTCATCCACAACTTCGTCCCAGTTCATTGTCCATAATTCTTTCCTGTAATACCCCTCAATCGGGAGTTCACCCTCTGGATAGGCGCTCTGCCAGTAGAGGGGGAATGGCCCGCGCTCCTCAGCTCTCTCAGCGCTCGATTTATAGGCATGCCACGCGATGAACTCTGTTACCCTACTCATGAGCTGGAATCCCTCTTCACTGTTGTAAGGAATCCTTAGCGCCATCAACATGTCTGCGAGCCCCATGATTCCTAGACCGACGCGCCTCGTCAGCTTAGCCATCCGTTCAATATCCTTAAGCGGATACGAGTTGACGTCAATCACGTTGTCTAAGAATCTGTACGCCACTTTGACGGTCTTGGCTAGCTCTTCCCAGTCGATCTCTGCTCCTTTATCTGTCCTCTTAACAAACACATGCAGATTGATCGATCCTAGGTTGCATGGCTCATACTCATAGAGTGGTTCTTCCCCGCATGGATTTGTGCATCTAATATCGCCGAGAGCCTTTCTCAATACATTTCTTTTGTTTATATTGTCGAGGAAGAGGACGCCGGGGTCGGCAGTCTTCCAAGCCATCTCCGCAATCAAGTTAAATATGAATGATGGATTTATCGAGCCCCATGGCTGCCCATTACGTGGATTTACCAATGGATAGGGCTCGCCAGTCTCAAGATGCTTCCAAAACCTAGGCTCTATCAACACACTGATGTTGAAGTTCTCAAGCATACCCTCCTTCTCCTTAGCCCTGACAAACTTCTCAATGTCCGGATGCCAGATCTCCAGTATCCCCATGTTGGCTCCGCGTCTCTTTCCCCCCTGCTTTACCACTTCTGTAACCGTGTCAATTATGCGCATGAATGTTACCGGCCCTGAGGCTACTCCTGACGTGGAGAAGACAACGTCACCTTCCGGCCTAAGCTTAGAGTAATTTATGCCGATGCCGCCGCCGCTTTTGAATATTATCGCTGCCTCAGTGGCAGACTTCATTATTGACTCGATGTTATCATCAATGGGTAGGACGAAACATGCTGAGAGCTGGCCTAACCGAGCTCCAGCGTTGAAGAGAGTCGGGCTGTTAGGGATGAACTTCTTCTCAACCATCAAATTGTAATATTCAAGATAATTTTTGAAATGATTTTCAAACTCGCCCTCGAGGAGCATGTTGAAGAATCTGCTCCATGGAATCTTCATCATTCCCTGCTCGTTCAGATTGTCATAGAGTCTCTTCATGTGCAAGAGATGCCACTTATTCCATTTGAATTCATAATCTCCATTCTCTTTTTTACCTAGACCTATCTTATCTGCCCATAAGTCTGGATTAAACTCCTCCACTGGATGCTTCGTGTCTCCACCTTGCTTGGAGAAAACTCGCGGATCATAGAGCAAGTCTGGAATCACTATTAGGGCTGCCACTCTCTGGAAGAGCTGCTTCGGCCCCTCCTTGAATTTTCCATTTTCTCCACGAAGTAGATACCTATTACTCATCAGTCTGAGTGCGTTAAGAGAAAATTTCTTGTCAACCTCATCTAGATAGTCTTTCTCTAATATCCGCATCTTTTCTTTCCTAATCTTCTCCCTCTCCCTTCTGTATAGAATGTAAGCCTTTGCCACTTCATACTGATCGAACCTAACTAATGATAGCTCAACTATGTCTTGGACATCTTCAACATGCGGAATTTTTTCCGATCCAAACTTGTCTGCAATTAACGATAACACATGCTCGACTATCCTGTCTAATAATTTTTCATCATACTTGTTAACGGAGACCATTGCTTTCCTGATTGCCTCTCTGATTCTACTTGGGTCAAAGTCAACTATCCTCCCATCTCGCTTCATTATCTTCTTAACTGGATATTCACCTGCTCGATATGTCATGTCCTTTTGTCACGCCCGCATAATCCTAAGCTCTGACTTAATAAAAGTATACGTCCTTATAAAAATGTGGTTTGTAGCCAAATTAAGGCAAAACTGGAGGATTTTTATCGTGATTTTTTATCAAAAGAATGATTACCAAGCAGAGTTACCTGTACGACAATCGGAGTTAGGCCATTCGCACCATCAGGTCCAATGTATTTATTCAACATGTATATTGAATCTGTGAGGATGGACATAGAAAGGAGGATCGAACTGATAACGAGGCCTCCGACAGAAGAAGTTATCACTCTCTCGGAGCTGAGAGAACTACTCGAGACCCATCCTTCGCCAGTAGCTTATGATGGATTTGAGCCAAGCGGCCTAGCACACTTACCATTCGGCGTGCTTAGAACCATAAAACTAAGAGACATGCTTGAAGCTGGATGCAGGTTTAAGATACTTCTAGCGGCTATAAAGCGTCTACTCCAGAAGTTCGGCATATAGAAGATCCCCTCATCTCGATGTGTAGGATAACTACCTCCTCCACTCTACCTCCGAAATTTTTCCACTCAACGTTAATATGGCTCCTAGCCTTTAAATACTCGCGCTCAGTTTAACCCATTGGAACGCTATCGGGGAGGTCGGAAGTATTGTGGAGATCCTAAGCGTGATGGAGGCGAAAAGACTACTGTCGTCGATTAAAAAAGTTTCAGTTGAGATACTCATGGAGAATGAACTCTACTCTCTCATTAACGAAGGAAACATTACGGCTTATATTGGCTACGAGCCGAGCAACATTCTTCATATAGGATCGTTAGTAGCATGTTCCCCGCTACTTCATCTAGCAAAACATGGTTTTAAATGTAAGATCCTTCTCGCGGATGTACATGCATGGCTAAACGGTAAAGGCGAGTTAGAAGAATTGAGGGAAATAGGAAAGCAAAACGAAAAGATGTTAAGGAAAGTTTGTAAAGCTTTTGGAGTAGATCCTGAATCGATAGAATTTGTTTACGGATCTGATTACCAGTTATCTGAAGATTATGTTAAAGTCTTACTCAAATTTTCGCAACACATAACAGCGACTAAAGCAAGGAAAGCAATGGACATGATTAGCAAAAAGGAGGTTTTTCACAAAGTTTCCTCTGAAATATATGCCTTGATGCAATGTATAGACATCCTCTACCTAAAAGTAAATGTCGCTATTGGTGGAATTGATCAAAGGAAAATCCATGTAATGGCTAGAGATTACCTACACAAGATGAATTACATTAAGCCGGTAGCTATTCATACACCAATATTACTCGGCATTGATGGTAAGCAAAAAATGTCAAAAAGTCTAAATAACGCGATTTTTCTAAACGACTCTCCCGAGCAAATCGAACATAAAATAAGAGAGGCGTATTGTCCGGAGGGTAGCCCCGAAAGGAACATGATCTTTGACGTTCTCCAGTACATAATACTTCCCTGGGAGGGCTCAATTGAAATGAATGGCATGTTATACAGCGATATGTCGAAGATTCTAAACGACTGGGTAGAAAAGAAGATAACTGCAAAAACGTTGAAGAGGGCTGTTACAGAGGCTTTAATACGAATTCTTAAAAGAATGAGTTAATTTAAAATGAAATTAACTCAAAATTAACTCAATAAAAGAAAAGAAAAAAGGGGAGGAGGGTTTTATTGGAGGGAAGGTGACGGCTATAAACAAACTTCTTTGAATCTTGACTCTCGTATTAATGTCATTAGCGCATCCATTTTCCGTTTTATTCTGAACCCGATAAGCTTGCTGAATCTTATTACACAGCATCTAGAAATTCTCAGATAGTAAATCTTATCGGACTTAGGCTTATATCTTTTTTCCAGTATTGGGACTTATAAATTCGTCTTTCATGAATTCTTCTCCGATAGTGTGGTGGATGTCTAGATATTCAAGCAACCTTGCCATCAGCTCAATAACCTCTTTTTTACAACAATGTCCACGTGGCGAATCATATTTGTAGGCATTGGCATTAAAGCTTCCCGGAGCCTTCTGCATCAAACCAGCCCATTAATACACCTCGCGCAATTTCCTTGTTAATTCGGAGGATAGGTAACAGGCTGAGCGGATCTTCTTTCCCTACTTTAACTAGTTCGCTGATTATAACATTAGCGACTACGGCTTGCCAATTTCTTCTGAACCACTTATGTCCATAAATCTTTAACTTCTTCGTGCTCTCCACTATCGCACTCGCAAAGTCTTCATCTTTCAACCAACAGTATTGGGCTAGGCGCCCGTCGCTGTCTGTGAATCCATCTCCTATTCCTGACCCAAGTAAATAACCGAAGTCGAAGTTGGGCTCTGGGATATTAATGGCCGTGAATGGTGTGCTTTTACCGCGGAGCCAGAAGTATGGTGTCGACTTCCGTAACCCTAGTTCTCTTGCTATCTCGCTGTAATTAAGACCCTCAGCGGAATAGTCTTAACACTTTACGATATAAGACCGTTTGTCTGAAGATGGATCTACGTAATCGACGCCCCCGATATTTAGGACAAGCCCTTTCTATCACGTTAGCTATTCTCAGCAAATCTTCATCGGTAGGATCAGCAAACAGCTGTGGTTCCTGCTTGTCACTCGGCGGCAGGTCTATATGACGTCTCAACCCCCTCATCCAATCACCTCTTGATATCATCCATAATCTGCTGACGCCCCCACCAGTCTATGGACTCCTCCAATAGCTCGTATATCTCCGCTTTCAATCTATCTGTCGATGGATTACCCAGCCACTTAGCATAGTATCGGCAGAACTCGAATACGTCATCCCTGACCTTCGTATATTTTAGGGAATTTCTTGTCTGTGGAGAACAAGATGGGAGGGACATTGATAAGATAAGAAAAGTGGGAGAGTACTTTATTGAGGTTTGGAAAGCGGCGGGTGTTGAGCTCTCGAAGGTAGAGTTTGTATGGGCTAGCGATAATGCGTCAGACATCGACTACTGGAGGCTAGTTGTAAGTGTGGCTAGAAACACCACGCTGAAGAGAATTCTCCGGGCCTTGCCGATAATGGGAAGGTCTGAAGGCGAGCTTCAAGAAGCTGCGCAGGTATTCTATCCCGCGATGCAGGTCGCAGACATCTTCTACATGGAGTGCCAGATATGCCAGCTGGGGCTCGATCAGAGAAGGGCAAACATGCTTGCTAGGGAGGTCGGTCCAAAGCTCGGACTGTGGAAGCCAGTGGCTGTTCATCATCACATGTTGATGGGCCTCCAAGGTCCTGTGAAACCCAAGGGATTCGATGAAGATGAGTCGATAGATCTCGCAATAAGCTCAAAGATGAGTAAAAGCTTACCGGAGACAAGCATCTTTGTCCACGATTCCTACGAGGTGATTAGGGAGAAAATTAAGAATGCTTTCTGTCCGCCGAGGTCTGCTGAGGGCAACCCCATACTCGACTATGCGAAGCACATAATTTTTAGACAGCTCGGAAAGCTGGAGGTCGAGCGTCAGGCAAAGTTCGGCGGACCAGTAACTTACTGCTCCTACACAGAGCTGGAAAGAGACTACGTCGCTGGTAAACTTCATCCCCTTGATCTTAAAGAAGCTGTCGCAAAGGCGTTGGACAAGATAATCGAGCCAATAAGACGGCACTTTGAAAAGGACCCGCATGCAGCTAGGCTCTATGAGTTTGTTAGTAGTCAAGAAATTACTCGATGAGTGTGACCCGCCGCTGACTCGCTTGTCCTCCTAGCCGGGACGGTTGCGCCC
>CAYTRT010000002.1:0-52480 GCA_964440295.1 uncultured Nitrososphaeria archaeon | reverse complement strand
ATGAGTGTGACCCGCCGCTGACTCGCTTGTCCTCCTAGCCGGGACGGTTGCGCCCCACTCAGACAAGGCTTAAGGCACGGCGGGTCTAAAATTATTGTTATCTAACGAAAATATATCCATTTATCGACATCTCGCATATACGACAAGTCTTAATTATAAGCTAAGGATAGTTTAGTAATGCGAAGAAGGCATGGGGCCGGCCGACATAGTCAATTTTCTCAAAGAGAATGGCGTCACATACAAATATTATGAGTTCACGGGAGGCGTGAGAACAGTTGAAGAAGCTGCTAAAAAATTGGGCTGTAGCCCGTCAGACATAGCTAAGAACATCGTCTTCAGCGTTGATGGAGAATACATCGTAGTTATATGCAGGGGCGATGGAAAGGTAAGCCTGAAGAAGCTATCGAGTCTCTTAGGACGGGACGTGAGGCTTGCTTCTCGTGAAGAAGTTTTCAAAGCCACAGGATACCAAGTGGGTGGCGTCCCCCCATTCAATCATGCCGACAAGCTTAGGGTGTTGATAGACATTAAGGTCTTAGAGAGGTCAGAGATAATTACGTCGGGCGGGTCACCTAACGTTCTCATCAGCTTGAGGACGGCTGACTTGATAAGACTCTCAAGCGGAGAGGCCGCAGACATATCGGAGTAAGCATCTAAACACCAACTATGAATGCAACTAAGGCTATACCCATCCAAATTAGTAACTCGCGTTTAACTTTTCTCGCAGTTTGTTGTGAGGGGTCCAGCAGAATCTTAGCGACTGAGTAGATAAATCCAACATCCGCTATGGTTACTAAAAATAGATAGGTCCAGCCGAGTATGCCTAGGACAATGGGCAGCGGACTCAACACGACGGCCGCTATGATGAAGCCTGCGCCGATCTGCGAGGCCCTCCTACTACCTCTTCTTCTAGCGACGGTTAACACTTCTCTTAATGCATCTCCCTCAATATCTGCTATCCCCTTAATGACCTCTCTGCCCATGTTGGCTAGGAAGGCAAGGAACCCAAGAATGAGTACACCGGGAGATACCGTGTTGAGCATCAATACGGAGCCGTAAAGGAACGGCGCCACGACTGCAGAACTTACGGCTATGTTTCCGATAAGCCCGAAGGGTTTAAGCCAGACATTGTATATGGTTGCTATCGTGTAAAATATTATAGCGACGATCAGCGTGTTAATTCCTATGATGTATGATGAGAAGAGTCCTATGAATCCTAATGCTCCTCCATAAATTACTGCTGCTCCAACGCTGACTCTGCCTGACGGTATAGGTCTGAAAGGAGCATTAATCTTATCAACTTCTCTATCAATAATATCGTTTATCACCATCGATGATCCATTTAGACAGTAAGCTGTGAGGAACGCTAGGAAGAGCTCTAGTGGTTGAGGGAGGCTTTTGGACGCGACGTACGAGCCGACGACTACGGCCAAAAACATCAGCAGCCCGTTTGGCGGCCTCGACATAGATATGTATGCCCATGCTAAGGATAATGGGTTTAGAGGTTTTTGAGATTCGCCTCTGAGCATGAGTAATAAATCACCTCGCCCCTTCTCTCAACTACTGCAATTACGAGCTGTTTATCCTTACTTACAGAATATTGTACAGCCTCGAGGAGGCTGTTTATGCTTTCAGGCGTGCCTTCAAAGAATGGATAGACCAGATATAATGCTTGGTCTGGCCTTCCTTTTTCGTAGACTCTAAATGCGAGAGGACCGCCGAATCCTTCCTTAACGACGTATCCTCTACGTCTGAGGTCTCTGTACACGAGGTATAGGAGCCACAACCGGGGAATCCGTAATTGCAGTTTTCTTAGCAATTCATTAAAACTCAGCTCGTTTCCATCTTTGGTTTTGACGATTAATCTGTTGTTTTCAACTAGATAGAGAGCCTCGCAGGAGTTGAGTTTGATAACACCCTTATCGGTGAGGTCTCCGTACCCTCTGCTTACAAGATCGCTAATGGCGGACTTATCATCTACAACGACCTCGGAGTCGGTGAGTAGTCCATATATTATAGATGAGCTCTCCTGCTGCTTTTTCTCCATGCCTGCCGATTAAACCAGGCGTATCCATCTAATTAAATATCATTTTACATGGGAGATGAAAGATATTAGTTAGAGGGCTAGTCTTCGTTAAGGCGAAAAGGATGAGCAACGGCCCGCTGAGAGAGGAATTAATCCTACACCCCATTGAGAAGCGGATACTACAAATCCTAACAAAGACAGGGCCCGCGAGTTTCGCGGTAATTGCTGAGAAGGCTGGCCTAGAAGAGGGAGCCGTGGCTAAGGCCGCTCAGTGGCTAGTTTCCAAAAACCTCGTAAAGGTCGAGGAGAACATTATTGATAAAAAAGTAGAGCTCGACAATGAAGGAAGGATATATGCCGAGAAGGGACTTCCAGAGAGGCGGCTAGTAGATTTCCTAGAAAGAATAGGCGGCGAGGCAGAACTAGCTGACATTCAGACATCTAGCGTCCTCTCCGAAGAAGAGCTTAGAATAGGAGTTATATGGGCAAAGAAAAATGGATGGATCGAGATAACGCGGAGGGGCAACGAGGCGGTCCTTGAACTTAAGAAATATCCGAAGGAGCGGACGGAGGAGGAAATAGTCTTACAGCTACTTAAGGCCGGCCCTAGATCGCTTTCAAGTCTCGGGCCGTATGCAGAAGCTTGTGAAAGACTCTCGAGGAGGCCTGGGATCGTAAAAATTACTCAGGACATAATTCATATAGCAACGCCAACCGAGACGGCGCTAAAACTAGGTGATAAGCTTCTAGCCGTAGTTGAGGAGGTCAGCCAGCTCACGCCGGAACTACTCTCGTCGGGAAAGTGGAGAGAGGTCGTTTTTTCAAGATACAATCTCTACGCGCCTGTTAAGGCGACTTTTGCTGCGCGTCTTCATCCATTGACGATGCTGATTGACATGGTGAAGGAGGCCTTTATTGAGATGGGCTTTGAGGAGATACGTGGACCATTGGTCGAACTAGCATTCTGGAACTTTGATGCCTTGTTTCAGCCTCAGGACCACCCGGCCAGAGAGATGCATGACACTTTTTACTTAGCAAATCCTAGCAGGGGTGAACCGCCGGTAAGGTTTGTCGATCCTGTGAGGAGGACGCATGAGGATGGTGGCGACACTGGCTCGAGGGGATGGGGATATAAATGGAGCCTCGACGAGGCCTCCAAACTAGTATTAAGGACACACACTACTGCCACAACAATTAGATACTTAAGCGAGCATAACGAGCCGCCGGTTAGAGTCTTTACCGTAGACAGGGTGTACAGGAACGAGAAGGTCGACTGGAAGCATCTGGCCGAGCTTCACCAGATCGAGGGCATTTTGATGGATAAGTCTGTAACATTGCGGCATCTAATGGGGATTATCAAGGAGTTCTATATGAGGCTCGGTATAAAAAATGTCAGGTTCAGGCCTAGTTATTTTCCATACACGGAGCCCTCAGCCGAGGTTGAGGTGCTGCTCGGAGAATCTAGGCAGTGGACAGAGCTTGGCGGTATGGGAATATTTAGACCAGAAGTGACGAGGCCTCTCGGGGTAAAGTATCCAGTATTAGCCTGGGGATTGGGACTTGAAAGACTAGCAATGGCTGTCCTCAAGCTCAGCGATATTAGAGAGCTTTACCGCAACGATCTATCTTGGATAAGATCCGTGCCAGTAACCTCCTCCAGGCTCATGAGGGAGCGTGAGTAGGACATGCCCGCGATTACTCTTAAGATGAGTAGATTATCAGCCCTCCTTGGAAGAGAGATCAAGATAGCCGAGCTTATTGAGGCGATTCGCGAGCTAGGACTCGCCGTTGAAGAAGTAGGTGAGGACTACGTAAAGGCAGAATACAACCCAAACAGGCCTGACTTTTCAAGCGTCGTGGGCGTTGCTAGAGCACTACAGGGCATTCTTGGATTAAAGACCGGCATGCCCCGTTATAGAGTCTACGACTCAGGCGTAAAGCTGATAGTCGATCCAAAGGTGAGTGAAGTGAGGCCGTTTGTTGTCTCCGCAATAATAAAAAACCTCGAGCTGAAGGGAGAAGTTATAGAGGAGATAATCGCTATGCAGGAGGATCTCCACTGGATTATTGGGAGGGATAGAAGAAAGGTCGCCATTGGTCTTCACGATTATTCTAAGGTCAAACCACCAGTTTACTACAGGGCCATTCCTCCAGACTCCATTAGCTTCGTACCGCTAGGAGAAACTAGGAAGATGACTCCAATCGAGATTCTTAAAGAGACCAGCACAGGAGTTAAGTATGGAGCAATACTCGAAGGGAAGAAATACTTTCCATTCATAATGTCCTCTAACGATGAGGTTCTTTCATTTCCACCAATCATTAATTCTCGATTAACTGAGTTAACACCGGCTACGAGGGACATATTCATCGACGTGACTGGAACCGATTTCAAGGCAGTTTCTGATGCCCTCAACATACTTGTAACTTCTCTCCACGATATGGGTGGTACTATATACAGCGTGGACGTCATGTATGGTAATCGGCGAGTAACTACTCCAGATCTTACGCCCACTAGGTGGAAAATCAACTTGAAGGAGCAGGCATCTCTGATAGGTTTGGACATTCGGCCTGTACACGCTTTGAGAGCATTAAGAAGGATGAGGCTAGATGCGCGGCCAGATGGTAATGATATCGAGATAGAAGTGCCTGCATATAGGGTAGACATTATGCACCCAGTAGACTTCGCGGAAGAAATAGCGATAGGCATAGGCTATTCACAGCTGACACCGATCGTTCCATATACCGCCAATTTTGGCCGCTTGACTCGAGAGACAGAAGTATTGAGGATCCTGAGAATGCTCATGGTTGGACTGGGCTTCACCGAGGCCGTAAATACAACTCTATCAAACAAGCAGAAAGAATATGAATTTTTAGGAATAACTGATCCTAATCCTCCAGACATCCTGAACCCTGCATCAATTGAGTACAATACGTTGAGAGTGAGATTGCTGCCAGGCCTTCTTGAGTGCTTAGCAATAAACAAGCACAACCCCTTGCCGCAGAGATTTTTTGAGTTGGGCGACACGCTTCAAGTAGATGAGAGCGTGCCGGAGAAATTCGTCCGTAAACTACATCTATGCCTCGTCACATCGCATTCTTCTGCATCGTACTCAGAGATTAAATCAATAGAGGAAGAAATAGCTAGGTCTCTACAGATAGATATTGGAATAAATGCCAAGGATTATCCGTTTATGATTCCTGGAAGATCTGTGGCGCTGTTGAAGGACAACGTAGAGATAGGATTCATGGGCGAGCTGCATCCGGAAGTGCTCGAGAAGTTTAAGATAGAGATGCCGGTCGCCGCGCTGGAGCTCGACGTTTCATTACTTGGAATTTTATAGTATTAGAGTTTGCGCATAGAAATATATGGTCTCGATCCGAATAGTCTATTATGCTCCCTCATCATACATCTATTCCAGACAACCACTATCTTGTTTTCACGTGCAAGTCTCACTGCCTCTTCATTGTAGATCCCTTCCTGCATCCAGATAACTTTGGGGCTCTTTACCAAAGCCTCTTTAACCACTGGATAGACTTGGTCAGACGGCCTAAAAATGTCGACGATGTCTATCTCTACTGGGACGTCCCTAAGCGAGGGATAAGCCTTTAAGCCCAATATTTCACCAGTAAACGGATTTACTGGAACAACATTGTAGCCATGCTTCAAAAGAAATTTTGGGACGAAGTGTGCCGGTTTTGAGGGGTCTCGCGACATGCCAACGACTGCTACGTTCTTCAGAGAAAGAATCCTTCGTATCTCTTCATCTGATAATCCATCGCTAGGAATTTCCATGGATGTAAAAATAGAGACTCTCTCTTATTTATTCGTATTCCACCAACGCCATAGGGTACGATCCCAGGACCTTGAGGAATAGGGTTTTTGTTGAGAGCTCAGTCAGGGCCTCCTTTACTCTTGGTTCCTCGATGCTTCCCTCAAAGTCGATGTAGAAGTTGTATTGCCACGGCCTGCTCCTCGTTGGTCTCGACTCTATCTTTGTGAGGTTTATTCCACGGAGGGCGAAAGCGCCTAATGCATGATACAAAGCACCGGGGACGTGCGTAAGAGTGAATATAACGGTGGTCTTGTTTCTCTCCCCGAGGGGAGGACTGTCTTTTCCAATAATAAGGAAACGGGTATAGTTCCTTCCATAGTCCTCAATGCCGCGTGCAAGTATCTGCATGCCATAAATCTCGGCCGCTCTCTCACTAGCAATGGCTGCAGCCGTCTTGTCTCCTGTCTCCTTAATGAGTTTAACCGCTCCGGCAGTATCGTAGATGCTCACGTAGTCCAAGCCCATTGATGCGATGTAGCCTCTACACTGCGAGATAGCCTGGGGATGAGAGTAGACTCTTTTGATTGACCTGATATCTGCTCCTGGTAGCCCGATGAGGCAATGCACAATCTTCAGATATATCTCACCTGTGACTTTTAGACTGGTTGTTAAGAGCAAGTCATACGTCTCAGTTACGCTTCCCTCAATGCTATTCTCTATCGGGACTACTCCTGCATCCACTTCTCCCACCTCTACTGCTGAGAAAACGGCAGATATTGTCCGCTTAGGGACGGGCTCCACGTCTGCTCCAAAATGCTTGATTACTGCCTCCTCGCTGTAAGAGCCCTTCTCGCCCTGGAACGCCACCCTCATCTCCAGTAATTTACGCATCTTCTATAATTTATGGTTGTGATCAAGACGTTGGCTATTATCTCCGCTCTTTGCCCATTTCTTCTCTTAGTCTTCTAATCAGTACTGGCAGGAACTCGTAGAGATCGGCAATTACGGAGTAGTCCGCCTCCCTATGAATGGGCGAGTTTGGGTCATTATTTATGGCCAGTATCGTTTTTGCGTTTTTTACACCCACAACGTGCTGTATTTGTCCAGATATGCCGATTGCTATGTATAGCTTTGGTCGTATCCATTTTCCAGAGAGTCCAATATGTCTATCTTCAGGCAGCCACTTCAGGTCGCTGGATATCGGCCTACTGCATCCAACCTCCGCGCATATTAGCTCAGCTAGTTCCTCGGCCAATTCTAGATCTTCTTTCTTTCTGAAGCCTCTGCCAACCCCGACGACCCTCTCAGCCACTGATAAGTCAACACGGCTTTTTTCCGATAATCTCCTATCAATTATCCTGATCTCCCAACCCTTGAGCGTCATGTCAATTGACGTTATCACCGGTTTTTTAGCCGAGTTATTGGGCAAGAGTTTGAAAGCATCTGGTCGAAGGGTGACGAAGACCGGCGAGCCGGCCAACTCTTGGACAGCTACGTATCCCCCTCCTAAGACAGGCCTGCGTATCCTAACGGCGTCTCCCACAAGCTCGATATCGGTGCAGTTGTTCGCGCAAGACGCGGCTAATCTCTGAGCAGCCCTTCCAAAGATTTCTCTAACATTCTTTCTCGCCAATCCGACAACGATTCTGGGACGTCTCTCAGAGACCACCTGAATCAATAACCGAGAGATACATGTGGGAATCGGCGGCGACCTATAGGAAATTATCTCGCTCGCTCCATATGTGCTTGCCTTTTCAACGTCGACCAATTCCTCAGGGCTAAATATCAATAGATTATCTAGTCCAAGCGCTCTGCAGGTGGATAAGAGTTCATGGACGAATGACCAATCATCCATGAATATTATTGCGGTGATCATTTATTCATCATCGCTTCAGATCTAATTATTGATACAACTTTAGATGCGATCTCCTCTAAGTTGCCCGTCAAGACTATATTTTTACGTTGAGTCTTAACGGCCTTCACTTCAACCATTCTAGACCGGCTTGTCAGTTTATCGCTAGTCAAGCCGAGCTCCTGTATGCTGACAAAATTTATTGGTTTTCTTGATGCCGCTCTAATCATCAGTAGGCTTGGAAGCCTAGGCGTATTAATCTCAAGGCCCACAGAGATCACCGCGGGAAGCCCCGTCTCTAAAACTTCGACGCCGTCTTCGACAGCGCGCTCGACAATAATTACTCCATCTCTAAACTCTATCTTAACTGCGTGTGTTATGCTGGGTAGATCGAGCTCCTCAGCGAGTCTAGGACCGACTTGGTACGCCCCATCGTCGAGGGATGACTCACCACAAAGAATAATGTCTGGAATTCCTAATCGCTTAGAGAGGGATGCTAAGACGTTTGCATAAACCCACTGATCTGCATTTCTCAGCAATGGGTCGCTTACGACGTAGGCATCGTCTGCGCCGATAGCCATTGCCTCCTTCAGGACTGCTGTCCTGACATCAGAGCCCACGCATAGAAGGCTAACCTTTCCACCCATTTTCTCTTTTATTCGAACTGCCTCTTCAACAGCATTCAAGTCAGCATCGCCGACCCTATATTCCGCATTCTCAACCAATGGCCTAAGCGTATCCGGATCAAATTCAAGCGTATTAATGTCTATTGACTGCTTTACGCATACATGTATGTTAAGCATACTCACGTCCCTAGGTATTCATAGATATCGGTAATTTTACTATAAGGCTTTATCTCGCATCTTTTCTCTAAGCTCGCCAAGTATTGGAATTTCTCTTAGTTTCTTGGGAGGAAGCAGGCTCCAAATAATCCCAAGAGGGCGTGGGTTTCGTGGAGAGACCTCTAAAACTCTGTCCTCAGTGAAGATGAAGTCAACTGGGACGTCAAATACTTCGCGGGGAACTCTCTCCACTAATTGTAGGTGATGAATAGTTGTTGCTATCGGAGTGTCTTCGTCGACCTTGTTAAGCATCCTTAAGACTGCGTACTCGATCTCAGAGTATCCTTCACCCTTACCTAGGCGCCATCCATCCTTCGTAACGGCTACTGAACCAATTACGATTAGATCGACCTCTGGGATATCCTCTGGCCGTATCTTTTGGCCGAAGTGATAGCTGCCCTTAATTGTGCAGGCAAAATCTAATTGGCTCCTAGGAACTTTCTGAGGATCAATCATCAGAAAGCCATCCCTGATCCTAGGCGTAGGAACGATTAACAATTTTCCATCCATTAAACATCTTTTCCTAACATGTCTTTGAGGAGAATCTGGGCTCACCTTAATGACTCTTGCATCTCGATAGATACTATGACCGCAAAGTAAATCGGCGGCAGCTTCAGCTCCAATAAAGTTAGGAATCCTACCTATGATGGGCTTGGGAAACTCCGCTACTCCGCTATCCTCTAATCTTTTCCAAACAAGCATTCTGATAATTTGTTTTTCATCGATCAGTGAGTTAGTCATTCTCGAACACTTCAGCAATATCTAAAACCCTTATTTTATTTTCTGTAGACTTAGCAGCATCTTCAAGCATTGCGAGGCAGTAGGGGCACTCAACGACTAGGACCTCTGCGCCTGCCTGGATCGCTTCTTTAATCCTCAGAACACTTTCTCTCTCAATTCTCTTCACCTTGTACCAATAGTTGCCTCCGCCACCACCACAGCAAAAAGTATCCATGCCGTGATGTTTCATCTCTAATAGGTTGGTGCCAGAAAGCGCGGTTCTCGGCTCATTTATTATCTTATTATATCGTGCAAGGTAGCAAGAATCGTGGAGAGTCAGTTTAGCACCGTTTGTTGGTGGTTTTAACTTGCCACTTGTGACAAGCACGGCTAGTAGCTCAGTGTGGTGAATCACCCTCAACTCTACTCCTAGGTCTCTATACTCGTTTTTGAATATATTATAACAGTGAGGGCAGTGCGTTAATATTGTCTTATTAGGAAATCTTTTTAGAATCTCGAGGTTGTGGTACGCGAGTTCTTGGTATCTTCCCTCTTCACCAACTCTACGGGCTGGATCTCCAGTACATACTTCATCTGTACCCAGTATTGCAAAACTCACTCCGCACTTAATCATTATTTTTATTAGGCTTTTAGCTACTTTGCGTATCCTCTCATCGAACAGAGCCATGCATCCGAGCCAGTACAGATACTCGGCCTCTGGATACTCATCGAGTGTTTTCGCGCCTAGCGATCTTAATTCTTTGATTACATTTTCTTTAGTGACGCGTGAGAGGCCGAAGGGATTCCTCATACGTGAGAGGTTCGTAAGCAATCTTATGATTTGTCTCTCTAACTTCCCCTCGGAGACCAATGATCTGCGCGCCTCTATTAGATACTCGAGTGGATTGATTGAGGCAGGACAAGAATAAACACACGCTCCACAAGTGGTACATGCGTAGACTTCATTCATGCCGAGTATGCCTGCCTCAAATAAGTTCTCTAGGGGTGAGCGTCTCAACTCAAGACGCAGTTTCTGAATTAGATTTCTCGGAGATAGAGGCGTCCCAGAAGCAGTGGCTGGACATGCTTCTTCACATCTTCCACAGTCTGTGCAAGAATCTATGGCTAATTTCTGAAGAGGACTGAGCTCAGCAATTCGTTTATAGCCAATCTTTACTTCGAGGTCTGTATCTGAGAGCTCAGTAAGCCTAAACGGAGTAGTGGGTAAGTAAGTACCGGGCTCTTTGACACGTGCCTGTGAAGCATTAATTGCGGCCAAGAAAGAATGGATCAACGTAGTGTAGGGGATGGACGCTACTAATGAGAACACTGTCAAGGCATGGATCCACCAAATAATTTGATACGTCGAGTGGGCGAGCGACTTTTCAAATCCAACATCTCTAAAAAATTCTGAGATAAGCCATCCGACGAAGGAAAATTTTGACCAATACACATCGCTTATGAGTAGTCTGAGTCCCTCGAGTATGAAGCCTGTCAAGCCGATGAATAATAGTCCAGCAAGAATCGCGGTATATTCATTCTTTTTTCTTAGCCTTTTCAGCCTCGAGAATCCTATTCTCCTATTAATTGCTAGTACAAGCCCAATGATGAATAGTAATCCAAACAGGTCGAGTAATAATTCGTATATTAGGTAAAAATTACCCATCAGCATCTTAATCCCGAAGAATCTTAGAATGTCATGCTCAATGAATATTAATAGCGTCCCGATAAACAAGACTATTGTTCCATACATTATTGCGACGTGCATGAAGCCACTATACAACTCCTTTACCATCTTTATCTGGAGCAGTACATTCCTCAAAAAAGATGAATAATCAATCATTCTAAAATTCGTAAGAAATTTAATTGCATCTATCCCTCCGTATGACTTTATTCTTAGATAGACTCCATAGATAAAAACTGAAACGAATGGTGTCAACACTAAGTAAATCACTAGCTCGGTCCCAGCCGGCATCAATCCATAATTGTCCCTAATTGGAGTTGGGAGATCCACCAATGCTTCAACCACACATAACACTGACCGGCATATTTCTACATTTCTAAAAAATACTCATAAATATCAAAACCATGAGGACAACATATTGGAGCGATGAAGAGATTCCTGATTGTCAAATGCTCAAAATGTGGCGAGCTCAGAGTCACAACCGGGACTAAAACCTTTAGATGTTATAAATGCGGGTCACTAAATAATATAAGCGACGAAAATATAATTACTCATGTAAAATCTGCAGAGGAAGCAAGAGAAATATTAATCAAATTAAAACAGCAAAAGATAAAAAAATGATTCATGAGTGGAGTTCTATGACTTTAGGTTCAAAGTTTTTGAGTCCGTTAAACCGCGCCGGGTCAAACTCGCTAGGCAAATCATCCATTACGTCTTTAGATATTGCGTGGATTAATAATTCAGCCATCGCGGGCGCTCTCATTATTCCATAGCCGTCGAGGCCGTCAATTATGTATGCATTTTTGAGGCCGGGGATTTTTCCTAACATCGGATAACCATCTGGTGTTGTGCTACACGGGCCTGACCAACCTCCTATAAACCTTATCTGGGAAGGATCCACCAATCTTTCGCACAACTTCTCTGATATTTCCTCGATGTATTCAGGCTCCGCTCTTGCCGGGTAATCATCGGGATCTTCTACTATCTTTGCGTAGCCATTCCCCACGATCAGCTGGGAAATGCCCTCTGGCCTAAGGTAGACATGCGAGTCTTGAAAATAGGTTGGAATAATCTTCATATCAGCGGGCCTTGAAAATGATAAGGCTTGACAAATGTATATGATCGTTGGTGGGCTCCATATTCCCGAACAGCGGAGGAGATCCTTGTTCCATGGTCCGGCAGCAAAAACATAATGATCTCCCTTTAACTCTACATGATTATTACTCCTAACAGCCACTACGTACCCTTCTTTTTCTTCGACTTTTTTAATCAAGACTTGCTCATAAATTGCTACATTGAGTTCTCTTAGTATCTTTCTCATGGCTCTATACAGGTATGAAATATTGATTAATACATCGCCAGGAGTATAGACACCCAATTCTTCATCTTTAACGATTATGTTTGGCACAAGTTTGTTCAGCTCGTCTTTACTGAGCAAAATATGCGCAACTCCCAGCCTAGCTAGTGTTTTGCTGCTCTCTCGTGCCATCCAAGTCTCTTCCACAGACAAGAAACCGCATTTCTCACGAATTTCACTGCACTCATATTTTTCAGTAAACTCGTCCAGCATCTCTAAGCTTCTTTTTGAAAGCTTCACGTCTATCTCTAATGCTAACTGAGTAGTATGTATTCCTGCGCATCTGCCGGTGCCGCCGGAGCCGAGTGATGGATCAATGAGCGCCACTTTCTTCCCTCGGCTGGCTGCTACATAAGCGGTCCAGATACCGCTTATGCCACCACCAATAATCACTACGTCGTAATTGGTCATGGGCTGGAAGTAGATTTACAACAATCTGAGCTTTAAACCTCTGCTTATATATTAAGTAGATTTTCAAAATTATGTTATAGTTGTAAACAGTCTACATAAACATTGGAAAAATATTATAGTAGTGGTCAATAATGCTTCATTTATATCTAAAGATTAGTCATATATCTGCTTGTTAATGTTCAGGCATTTTTTATAAAATGTGATTAATATATTTTCGTTTGAATATAAAATTTACTCAAGCAAGCTTAATATTATTCTTGGCTTTGAGTAATACGCATATATTCCTTTAATAGCTTACTGAATTTTTCAACTACTTCTTCGGCATTTCTGCCTATTATCAAGATCATTGGCTCCTTTCCCCAATCACCTTTGTGGTAAATTAGGTCGGTTATTCTTCCAGCTGACTCGTAGGCTCTTCTTACTCCCCATATAATGGTCATCCCCTCCTTTTTCTTAACATCCTCGGGCTCTTCTCTCCTATCATAGCTACTTACAGATAGGCCGATTTTTTTAGCTAACTCAATCAACGTCTCGGAGTATGCAATGTTCATAGCAGCTCTTATTGAAGGGTTTATGGATGATAATGTTAAGACTGCGTTCGCTACGTGTCTTGATCCGCCTGGAGATGGGCAGGAGTTCGCCTTAAGCCTATTACCAACCTTGGCTATTCTACCCGGTATGCCTACAACGTCCATAATGTCTTGGGCATTAGGAATCGCTTCGGCGATATTAATCATGGACTCGGGCGACAGTCTTCCTGCATTGTCAAGTTGTTCGAGTAATTCGACAGCTCTCCTCACACTCTCGATCGCTTTATAGAGAGATGATTGACGATAAACAGTCCAGACTGGATTTACTGGTCCCACCCCTTTTCCCAGCTCTAATCCAAACCTTATTGCATCAGCTACAAAGTTTTTAGCGGTCAATACAGCGTCTTTAATGTTGCTTCCTTTAGCTAATTCTGCAGCAATCGCTGAAGCGAAGACGCATCCTGTCCCATGCGTCGTATTATCGGATAGCCTATTTGACTTGTACTCATAATATTCGTCATCAACGTAAAGTAGGTCAACTACTTCTGAACCGGATATATGTCCACCCTTCACGACAATTGCCCTCGCGCCCAGATCTGCAAGCATCTTCGCCGCTTTTCTCTGAGATTTGAGATCAGTGACTGGTATTCCTGTAAGCGCCTCTGCCTCCTTGGCGTTAGGCGTTAAGACAGTTGATATCGGTATAAGGTATTTCTTAAGCGCCTCTATTGCTTCGTCTTCTAAAAGCTTAGCTCCGCTCTTAGCTACCATCACGGGGTCAACGACTATGGGTACCTTCAGGCTAGAGAGCTCTTGGCTCACTGCAATAATTGTTTCTTTCTTGTGAAGCATTCCTGTTTTTATGGCATCTACTCCAATATCCTCCACGCATACTCTAATCTGCTCTACCACCATTTCTGGGTCCAAATCGATTATTTTAGTCACTTGGTAGGTGTTTTGTGCTGTTATAGAGGTGATGGCTGACATTCCATGCACACCCAGCGCTGCGAATGTCTTGAGATCGGCCTGAATCCCCGCTCCTCCTCCTGAATCGGACCCAGCGATTGTCAGGGCTCTTGGAAGTTTGATATCACATCACCTCGTCAAATCAAGCTTGATAATGTTGTCAACGGTATTTAAGAGCTCTGAGACGTATTGCTTTTCCCTCATCGTTATTCCTGTGCCCTTATCTTCTGATAGCCTAATTCCCTCATATGCGGTTCCAACAAATGTAGTCGCAGCTTTTATGGCCCTGCTTAATTTCTTTCCATCTCCAGCGTGGATGAATATGGTTAAGTCATTTATCATAAGAATTTCTGTCGAGTTTGAGAGGTATTCTTCAATTAATTTATCAATGATTTTAGCATTATTGGTCGCGATCTTCATCACCTCTTCGGCTGACTTTCCCAACAACCTAGCAGGTCTTATCTCATCTGAGTAAAGGTAGCGAACCATCGAGCATAGTTGTGAGTCATGGTCTATTATTCTTCCACCAATATCTAGCATTCTGGGCGGAGCCATGTCGATGACCGTTATCTTGCTCGATAATCCCTCTGAAATAAAATTTCTCAAAATACTTATCAGAAGTCTCGTCTTACCTGAGCCGACCTCGCCTATTATCAACGTCTTTTTTCCTAAAAATCTAGATATGTTTATCTCATCACTCATTTTTATCACTTGTCAAAGTATTGTGGAATTGCTTTGCTCAGCATAATCAGGGTGAAATATCCTATTATGCTTCCAGGCACAGAGCTCGCGGCCCATCCTCCCCAAAATATAAGTAAGCCAGCAAGTAATCCATGCTGTTTTACGAGTATTAGTTGTGACTCTACACCCATTAATGGAGCTACGACTAGCAAGGATAAAGTACCGCCTATGAATACCGTGCCAATAGGCTCTGCAAATGCACATGCATATCTTATTAAGGGATTTTTACTTCTCTTAGTGATTTTATATGCTAGTCCCACAGTTATCACTCCGGGTATCCCTCCTGGGTATGCAAATACCGTACCGATGCCTAGCATTATTCTCAGCGTTCCCACGATAATTGGAACCAAGACGCCGTAGAGAGGGCCGATTAATACTCCTGTTAAAGTGTTGACGAAGTGCTGTCCGGGAAATGCCCTCGTCCCGAGGAAGCTAAACCATATAAATGGTGCTAAGACTATTCCCAGTATTGAGAGCGCAATAATCATGCTTAGCATCCTTGTATTCATTTTTCACGCTTTTAGGGTCTGGGTCGTTAATAAATGGTTTAATAAGTCACTTATAGATTAACTCATTTTAAACCCCAAGAAACTTTTTTCACCGGTTTAAACTTAATTAGAGCTGCCTCCCCCTCATCCCAGCGGTCCATCCTAGCCCAGTAAAACCTTTTAAAGAATAAATTCGAAATTTCTTTAAATTCTTCCCCCTCGGTTAACACGTCAGCTCTCCCCCACATCAGTACTGCCTTGTTTGGCTTATAGGTGTCGATCAATACCGATACTTCTGGGTTATTCTTGATGTTTCTCAGCTTTGCTGTTCCGAGGTCTGTAACCATGTAGAAAAAACCGTCATGATAGATGTAGCAGATCGGTACTACGTGTGGCTTTCCGTCAGGCGTGATTGATGCGAGTCTACAGACCTCGTTTTTAAGAATAAACTCACTCTCAGCTTTAGAAAATTTTACTAGCTCCATACGCTCCATAAATAAAATTTATCAGCTCCGTTATAGAGTTTAACTTTCAACCATGAAGAATAGATATGGCTGGAGAGTGCTGGCAGCGATTGGGTATACCTCAGTCGTTATTCACTTCTCATTGATAGACCTCAAACCAATAGGTGCGAATCCCGTGGGCGAAATTTTTATAGAGATCCACATGATAGGAGAGGGATTCATTGTTCACTTGATGGCATATTGCTTGATGGGCTATCTTTGGAAATACTCAGGGCTAAGCTCTGTTAGAAGTTTCTTGTTATGTTTTTTGATAGGAATGTTAATTGAAGTTCTTCAAAGCTTCACTAATACTAGGGTATTTTCGCTAACCGACATTTTAGCTAATGGTTTAGGAAGCATATCTGGATTAGTCTTGCATTCTTATATGAGCCCTGGGAGGAGAAGATCATCAGGAATTAGTAGCTCGTACAGCCTTATTATCTAGCTTGGCGATTAGCCATTGTTGGAATCCTTAACCATGTTCGATCCATTAATAATCAGGGATGATTTTCCCATCTTGCGAAGAGAGGTAAATGGGCGGCGATTAATCTATCTCGACAATGCCGCTACAACGCAAAAACCAAGACAAGTGATCGACGCAATAAAAAATTACTATGAAAATTTTAACGCAAATGTTCATCGTGGTGTCTACAAGTTATCTGTAGAGTCGACGGAGCTTTACGAAAATGCTAGGAGACTTATAGCTGACTTTATAGGAGCCAGAAGCTGGAGAGAGATAATTTTCACTAGAAACACGACTGAAGGAATAAACCTAGTGGCTTATGCATATGCCCTGCATAACTTGAGGAAGGGTGAAAGTATAGTGCTCACCGAGATGGAGCATCACAGCAACATCGTGCCTTGGCAGAACATCGCAAGAATCAAGAAGGCAAAAATCCAATATTTACCGACAACGAATGATGGCTATTTGAGGGTCGACCTCATGGACAAATATCTTAAAGACGCTAGCATCTTCTCCTTCACTCATGCATCAAATGTTTTAGGGACAATTAATCCAGTAAATGAGCTGGTGAAGACAGCCAAGGAATATGGAGCCATAACCGTGGTTGACGGTGCGCAGAGCGTCCCACACATGCCGGTAAACGTTAGCGGTATCGGCGCAAACTTCTATGCCTTCTCAGGACATAAGATGCTAGGACCATTGGGAATCGGAGTGCTTTATGCAAACCGCAGGTTGTTAGAGGAAATGAATCCATTTTTAGGAGGAGGCGAAATGATTAGAGAGGTATCATTCGAGAAATCGAGTTGGAATGAGGTTCCGTGGAAGTTCGAGGCGGGCACCCCATCTGTTGCAGACGCTGTAGGGCTCGCTGAGGCCGTAAAATATCTGAATAAACTAGGGATGATGGACGTCAGGGGTCATGAATTAAAAATCACCTCGTATGCATATCAGTCATTGATGGAGGTGCCTAAGATTAGGCTTCTTGGGCCTGAGGACTCTGAGGCAAGGACCGGATTAATTTCATTTACGCTTGCAGACATTCATCCACACGATTTGGCCGATTTCCTAGACAAGAAATATGGAATAGCTATTCGTGCTGGTCATCACTGCGCAATGCCAATTCATACAAAGTTAGGACTTACAGCCACCGCCCGGTGCAGCTTCTACGTATATAACACGCTGGACGAAGTTGACGTCTTTATTACTGGTCTTAAAGACGCGTTAAGGGTCTTTAAAGCCGAATAAGATAAAGGTTTAAATTTAGGTAATTCCTAATTTAGGATGTGCCTAATTTCACCGAATCAAAATACTTAATGATGTTAATGAGAAATCTCGAAGACGGTGTACCAATAAAGACTTCACTTATATCGCGGAAAATAGGCGTGAAGCCTCCGTCGGTTGCGGAGATGATGGATAGGCTTGAAGCTCATGGATTGGTAAGGAGGATCAAGTGGAGGGAGACAAAATTAACAAGCAAGGGTACGAAGATCGCTAAGCGTCTTCTCCATAATCATAGGATCTTGGAAATTTACTTTGTAACATTTTTAAATATTGATAAAGACTTAGCGTGTAGAGAAGCATCAAAGATAGATCTCTACGTGGGTCAAGAGATAATAAACTCTATGTGTAGGGCTCTTAACCATCCGTGCAAGTGTCCTCATGGAAAAGAGGTGTATCATGAAAGTTGCGTATAAGAAAATCTCTGCTTGCAGTTGTATTGGCTCTGGTTTTGTTTGCATCAATTTTAATCATTTTTTCCTCACTGATCTTAAACAAGGCTCCAAATCAGCAGAATATTGGAGAAAAGAAGTTGATAGTGGTCACTACTGGAATAGTGGCTGATGTGGTTTATAACGTAGCGGGAGATCGCGTAATCATAAAGCAATTACTTAGTGGGCAAGACATCCATCATTGGGAGCCCAGCACTAGGGATGTTTTGGAAGCGTCCAAGGCGGCTCTGATTATCTATTCATCAAGACATGTCGAGACTTGGATTGACAAATTTAGAGCAGCAGTTCCTGAAGGAGTTGAGTTTGTAGAGGCGGCTGAGAATGTTGAGTTCTTAACCGTTGATAGCTATGTTGACCCTCACTTCTGGTTTGACATTAGTAATATGATAAAAGTAACTGACAAGATTGTTGATGCGTTAGTAAAAATTGATCCAGAAGGCTCAGACTACTACAATAAGAATGCGGAGATATACAAGGAAAAACTAGGCAACCTTCATAAGGATTATCTAGATACTCTTAGCAAATTTAGAGGTAGAGTAATAATTACTAGGCACGATGCTTACAGATACTTAGGGAATGCTTACGGACTAATCACGGCCTCAATCCTAGGTATCGAGGAGGAAGAAATATCTTCTTCAAAGATGCAATATCTGATAGAGTTGATAAAAAAGGAAAACGTCAAGGTAGTTTTTGGTGAATATGAAAGCATTGACGACATTGTGGATAAATTTGCTGCTGAGCATGGTTTAAAGGTATTGAAGCTGTATACATTAGGGACCTTGAGTTTGGAGGACGTGATGAGAGGTGAGGGCTATATCTACAGGATGAGTAAGAACCTTGAGGCTTTAGTGGAGGGGTTGAGCATTGAGTAGCGAGGTAGTAGTGTTTGACGGCGTATGGATTAGCTACGAGCCCGGAGTGTATGTAGTAGAGGATGCTTCCTTTACTGTACAGGAGGGCGAATTTGTAACTCTAATAGGCCCCAACGGTGGAGGAAAGACTACCATATTAAAAGCAATGATTGGACTCGTCAAGCCTGAGAGAGGAATTATCAAGTTGTTTAGCAAAGATGTTGAGACATTCAAGGAATGGAAATGGGTTGGCTATGTACCACAATATGTAGAGCAGAGATATGCATGGTTTCCACTAAGCGTTGAGGAGTTTATACATTTGAAATTCCCCAACCGGAAAATACTCCGTGAGGATATGGAGAAAATGTTGGAATTTGTTGGGCTTAAAGAGGTGAAAGATAAAAGAATTTCTGAGCTCTCAGGAGGCCAGCTTCAGCGGCTGTACATAGCCCGTGAACTTCTGGGCTCGCCGAAATTGCTTATTTTGGACGAGCCTACAAGCTTTATTGATCCTACCTTTAAGACAGATTTATACGATATCTTGAGAGAAATTAATGAAAGATACGGAACAACAATAATAATGAGTACACACGATATAGCAGTCGTAAGCACTTATGTCAAGAAGATTATCTGCGTGAATAAAAGAATCTTTCACTTCGATAGTATCGAAGAATTGATGGAAGGCGGAGGACTGTGCGAACTATACGGACGACATGTTCACGGGCTTAGACACATCCACTTACAGCCATGATTGAACCGTTGCTTCAGCCATTCATGCAGCGTGCAATAATTGCGGGGATACTAATTGCCCTAATTTGTCCCCTCATCGGTACATTTATCGTCATCAAACGCTTGACGATGATCGGAGACACCGTGGCACATATTGCTTTAACAGGGTTGGCATTAGCCTCATTGTTAGGCATTGTTAAAAGCATCTACATAGCATACCTAATAACACTGCCAGCAACAATTATTATCTTCACGCTAAGTAGGAGGATTAAGCTAAGTGGTGAACAGGCATTAGTAGTCGTACTATCCTTTTTCGCGGCATTAACTTCAATCATAATATCGCTTGGAGGGAGACTGAACTTTGAGGCCGTATTGTTTGGAAGCATTCTCTTTCTCAGCTGGGACGACGTCTACTTATTATTAATTGTAACCGTAGTAGTTTCTTTAATATTGCTCTCTAGGCTTAGGAGTTTTCTCCTTTTTGTCTTTGATGAGGACGCGGCGCACCTTACGGGCCAGAAAAATGAGATTTATGAGCTTATTTTGAGCGTCTCGGCTTCTTTAGTGATCGTTGCATCTCTAAGCTTAATGGGCGTATTGCTGGTGGCCGCGATGATTTCAATCCCAGTATTATCATCAATGCAGGTATCCAGAAGCTTCAGAAAGACTCTCATAGTATCTGTGATGTTGGCAGAGTTCTCCGTATTAGCTGGAATATTTGGGTCATATTATGCAGGAGTAGCTCCGGGAGGATTGACCGTTATTATATTAATAGTCGTATTCTCAATTTTTATGACTCTTGGAAGAGCTGGCCTGAGGATTTAGAGATCTACTGTAAACGTAGTTGTGGTAGAGTTGAGATTTATATCTGTCAATAGCCAGAGCTTCTTAAAATAGCTGTTGAAGAAGTCGCTCCTCGCATCTTCACTAACAGCTACCACCACGTCATAGAATCCATAGACCTCATGCGCCTCTAGTACAGCGTCAATGCTATTAAGGAATTTGTCCCAGAGCTTAGGCGCAGCTGGTCTTCTAATCTTGATGAATGTATACGCAGATTTCCTCTTACTATGCGTCTCGGGCTTCTCGAGGTTTAGTCCTGAATTGTTAACTATTAGTGTGTTTGAGTCTACTATTCCATTTTGGAAGAGGTTGTCAAGAACTACGTTGATCTGCTCGATTTTTTCAACTTCCACTTTACATATTAAATCGTATGCACCGTATATGAGATATGCCTCTTTAACGAATTGTGTCCTCCTGCTTGCTTCAAGGCAGCTGACTAATTCGCTCCTACTGCCGACAATGCCCAAGATGTATGCCTTAATCACATTTTTACGATATTCGCTTTGATATAAAGCTATTTACTCCTTACAAATGTCGCATTCTTCATCCATGTTTGGCTCTAAACATCTATGAGCATTGCATAGCAGTCCTGCCTTCCTTATTTTTAATAGTGTTTCATACATTTTCTTTCTGATCACCCTCGGGTTTTCATTTTTGATTATAAGCTCCACGATTTCGTCTGTCGCGCAGTCTAGAAATTCATTATCTTCCCAGATCTTCGTCTTTGCCCTAGCTTTACGTAGATAGTTGCTTACTGCTGCTTGAGTTATGCCTAGCGCCTTGGCTGTCTCTTCCTGAGTATAGCCATGCTCTTTCACAAGTTTCCTAACAATCATCGACCTTAGTATCGGCAGTACTAGCTTAGTCTCGACCTCTGGGGGAAGCAGCATGTTTCTGTCCCTACCATAGCTAAAGATATATTTAAGCTATACACTCATACTCTACTTCTCTATGACGACTTCAATTTCGAGGTTTTTTAATTCATTGATTATCTCTGATCGATAATTGCCGGGGATTCCCTTCCAGTCAACTACGGCAATCTTAGGCCTCTCTACTACTTTTTCGACTGCCTCCAAAAGCATTTTCCTAGATGTGGGCAGAGCGTATTTTGGCATTATGTGGCCGAAATCGAATTGATCACTCAGTGTTAGCTTGGTGAAGAGTGGCGCATAATGGTTTCCACCTATGCCAATTGATGATTTATTTGAGGGTCCTGACTCGGCTGCAGATATGCATGCCTGAGCAACTGCTATTGCAGCTTCGTGGCTGAATAATGCGTCCTCTGGCCCACCATACTCGATAAATATCAGAGGAGTGGGCGAAAGCGGGCCGTGGTGTGTGACTTCTAGGCTTACCAGCCAGTCCTTTAGTTTGAGCTCCGCGCTAGCAACTTCGAATAGTTTCCTAAAGCCAGCGCCCACAGCACCAGCCATAGTGTATGATAGTTTGTTTGGTTCTCCGCCCAGCTTAGCTTCCTTTCCCCAGTTGCCCGTTGAGTGGACATGAAGGCTCTTAACCCCTTTCTCGGAGCGATGACTAGACGCTACAACTATTAAGTCCGCTCCTAATTTTTTTATTTCTTCTTCAGTCATGAAGACGTGGTGAGAATCTGTAGTAATTCCAACGATAGCGCCGTTGCTTATCATAGATCTATTCTCTCCTTCGCTGTATAATTCTCGCCAATTGAAATTCTCAATGAGTACCTGTCTAATCAGCATTGATGCGCTGTCCGGCTTTGAGAAAAGTATGACCGATCTCAATTCGTTAACAGCCAAGCCTATACGCCCGGATCTTCATTCTTAGCATTCACTCACCATTTTATTACCTTATAATGAGGGTGAAAAACAATATATAGTGAGCATTTTATTGAGTCTGCCGGTAAGAATGACAACTACGGCAGAGTTGCTTGAAAAAAGGGCGAAGAAGAAATTAATTGGTAAAACTAGGAGTATCTGCCCAGAGTGTAACGCTATACTCCCGGCCGAGATCTTTGAGGAGGACAATAAGATTTACATAAAGAAGAATTGTCCACGGCATGGCGAGTTTGAGGAGCTTTATTTTGGGGACGCCTCTATGTATTACAAGTTTGCGAAGTGGCTCCGAGACGGCAAGGGCACTGGTAATCCAGATGTAGTAGTTACCAGAGTGGCATGTCCTGCGAATTGTGGCCTATGTAACGAGCATCTCAGCCATACTGCTCTAGCCAACATCGTAGTGACTAATCGATGCGATCTTCACTGCTGGTATTGTTTCTTCTATGCGGAAAAGTCAGGATACATTTACGAGCCTACACTTGAGCAGATCAAAGAGATGGTTTTAAACCTGAGGGATGAGCGTCCAGTTCCAGGCAACTCAGTGCAGATAACGGGAGGCGAGCCCACGCTTAGGGATGATCTACCCGAAATAATTAAGATAATTAAGAGTGTGGGGATTGACCACATACAGCTAAACACCAACGGGATTAGGCTAGCTAGAGACTTCGAGTACTTCAAGAAATTAAAAGAGGCTGGCGTTAGCAATCTATACCTGAGTTTTGACGGAGTCACGCCTAGGACCAATCCTAAGAATCACTGGGAGGTACCCGCAGTTCTCGAAAATGCCCGTAAGCTAGGTGTAGGCGTTGTTCTCGTCCCGACCATAATTAAAGGCATCAACGACCACGAGCTAGGCGACATCATCAGGTTCGGATTCTCAAATATTGATATAATTCGTGCGGTAAACTTCCAGCCTGTCTCACTCACTGGAAGGATGCCCAAGAAAGAACGAGAGAAGTATAGAATCACGATTCCTGACTGCATCATAAAAATCGAGGAACAGACCGACGGCATGATACCTAGAGATGCTTGGTTCCCTGTTCCTTCCTGCATCCCACTAACAGACTTTATTGAAGTACTTACGGGCAAGCCAACCTATATGCTGAGTACTCATTTCGCGTGCGGCGCCGGGACCTATGTCTTCAAGGACGGAGACAAGCTCAAACCAATAACTGAGTTTGTTGACGTAGAGGGATTATTAAAGTATCTTCAAGACAAGGCAGAAGAGATAGAGATGGGTAGAAACAAATACTGGGTAGCGATGAAGGTGCTAGCAAATATCGGTAAGTTCATTAACAGTAAGAAGGAGCCTCAGGGACTTAACTTGAAACGGATGATATTTGACATAATAGTGAAGCATGACTATAAAAGCGTGGGAGACTGGCATAGACGCAGCTTGTTTCTCGGTATGATGCACTTCCAAGACAAATATAACTACGATGTTGAAAGAGTCTGGAGGTGCGAAATACATTATCTAACCCCTGATATGAGGATTATACCGTTCTGTGCCTTCAACGTCCTTCCGGAGTGGTATAGAGACCGAATCCAGGCCCAGTATGGAATACCAATAGACGAGTGGGAGAAAAGGACTGGTAGAAAGCTCTCAGACGATTTCTACAGAAGAAAACTCCCAGCAGCTTCACAATAACTAGAAGGAAGAAAAGATAACTACATCTAGATTCATCGGCGGCTTATGTTAACTTCTTTTCAATATTTTTTGTATTCTTTCTCTAACAATTGGGACTAATTCCGTTGCCTCACTAATGATTGCATTTTCATCAAGAGTTGTCACCTGTCTATCCTTCATCACTACCTTTCCGTCAACAATTAATTCAGAAACATCTTCGCCCGAAGCAAAAAATGGCAGAGTAAATGGGTCATGGAGAGGTGTCAGATGTGGCTTTCGTGTGTCGATTATTGTTAAGTCGGCCAAGAACCCCTCCCTTATGGAGCCTCCCTTTTCAAGCATGAGTGCTAATGCGCCGTTCCGCGTCGCCATGATTAACGCGTCTCTAGGAGATATTACGTTATGATCCATGAAGGGCGATCCATAATATCCAGACATTCCGGCCATCATAACGTTCATCTCCGTGAATAAGTCTAGACCCCTGTAGCTTCCTCCATCGCTTCCTAATGCAACCTTTACTCCCTTAGCAAGTAGTTCAGGCACTCTTGGAAAATTCATATACATTAAGTTAATTGTTGGACAGTGCACTACTTTTAGGTCAGTTCTAGAAATGATGTCTAAATCACCTCTACTCAGGAATGCGCAATGAGCTGCAAGGACTCGGCTGCTCAGATAGCCCATTTCATACAAAAATTCTATGGGTCTCCTGCCCCACCTAGTTAATGAGTGTTGAATCTCTATTGCTTCTTCACAAAGATGCATATGTACTCCGACTGAGTCTTCCTCTGCGTATTTGAATGTTTTCTCGATCAGGTCGTCTGTCGAGGTCATTAGTTGCCTAATGGAGTACCAACCTCTTATCCTTCCGTTTCTATACTTAGATACTAGGTCTCTATTGTGCTCCGGAGTCCTAGTGTAGGTCGGCACACCAGCGTCCATAGTTGAGTAAGTAACAGTGGCTCTGAGCCCTGAATCCTTGGCTGCTTCTGCAAGAATTTCTGGGTAGGGCCCCCCAGCGTCTGAAAATGCCGTGATTCCCTTTTTAATCATGTTGAGACATGCTAGCCTCGCGCTGATCTCTGCCTCCTCCCTATCCATATCTGCCTCGAAGGGTATCAGGACCTTCAGCCAGATTGGGTGTCGCTGAAGCTCACTCATCGTTAGTGCGCCCCTCAAGAAAATTTGGAAGACATGAGTGTGAGCATCTACGAGTCCTGGTAATGCAATTTTTCCTCTGCCATCAAGCTCTTCTTTAGAATCCAAACGTAGGTCTTTTCCAATTTTAGCTATCGTGCCACCAACGATTGCAATATCGATGTCTCTAAGAATTCCGGGTTCTTCGTCTGGTGTCAGTGCGGTAATGTTTTTAATTAATATATCAACCTCGTCTGTCATGTTTGTCCAATGTACTCTACTATCCAGTCCATGTTCATCAGCATGTTTCTATCGGCTCTTCCCCCTGCTGGGATTCTTATCTCGCCGTTCTGGTCTCTGATGGGCTCGTCTAGGTTCGCCTCGCTGCTGAAGGGCTCGAATAGTCCTTCCTTCATCTGTTCATATCTCCTCTTAATCTCGAGTTGCCACTCTTCGGGTATGGCTGGGTTAAGCTGGGCCATATAGACAGGCCCTTCAGGTTTGCCCACTGTGCTTTGTTCAGGAGGTTTCGCCCATCTTGAGGGCAGATAATCTCCAAGTCTCGCCCATATATCGACTGACTCCCACGTACCAGTCGCTATGGCTTTGTAAAACTCCAAATATATTACTCCCCAGTTTACTATGTGTCCTGTCAGATGCGAGTTAGGGCCGTACTCGTACATATTGGTATAGTGACTGAAGCCCCACGTCTTTCTTCCCTTCTTGGTGGTGTACTCCTCTGCTACTTGCAATACCGTCGGCGAGTCCTCAGAGGAGCTGAGCACGTCTGCATCGATTGTTTCTATTAGAGAAATTGCGGCATCCCTAGCCTTTGTAGGGTCGAACCACGTCATTAGCCAAACAAGCTGCATCTTAATGTCTTTTCCCGTTCTCTTCTTGTAGGCATAATGTGCTCCGATGGCAAATGCATTCACGAGTCTAACCACAACTGGGACGGGAAATGTAGCGACTATTCCTACTGCTCCAGTCTTAGTCACACTACCCGCCGCAAGTCCCTCGAGATAGTATATTTGATATGTATTGATGTCGGCAACCGACATATTCATGGGCGCGTTCCCAAGAACTCCTGCCCTAAAGCCATTTATGTGGAGGAAATACTTCTCAGGATACTGCGCAGCCAGCTCAGCCATAGAGTCCATGTAGCCGAAGCTCGTTCCGACTACTAGGTCTACATTTTCTCCCTCAATTAACCCCCTCATGGCACTCTTAACGTCCGCATCACTGACGCCCTCAATGTAGGTGCTCTTTGCAGATGGCATTCTCCTATCAGCCCACTGTCTACCTTGGTCGTGAGAGTAGGACCATCCATAATCCTTAGCTGGGCCAATGTAGATATATCCTGCCTTAATGAATTTCTTGGTCTCGACAGTGACGGTTTTCTCTACGGTTGTCGTCTTTGCTCCTCCCGTCGCAAGATATGTACCCGCCGCACCGGCTAATGCACCTGCAAGGACGCCTCCTACAGCGGCGTTTTTGACAGATGCCAGAAACCTTCTCCTACTAGGATTGCTGGTTACCATGTTAGGGATTGAATGACGCGGCTATAAAATTTGTATTTTCAAGTATGTGTAAATTTTCACTAGAGGCGGCCTAAAACTACTCCATAATGCCTAAAGGCGCGGCTGAGCATGTTGACGAATTATCCTTAAACAAATTCTAACATTTTTGCCATGAATGCCTGTCCAGCCGATATGCAGCCATCGTTGGGAGGTAATCTTTTATGCATTCGGAGCGTTAACCCTGCATCCTTTATCGATGATTGGATTCCTTGAATAATGTAGTCGTTTACTGCTGCGCCTCCGCTAACATAGACTACACCCACTTCGAGGTCGATTGCCACGTTTACTGCGGCCATACCCAACAATTTGCCAATAGTTAACTGTGCAGTATAGGCTATGTCCCAGCTCTTCAAGCTGTCTGCTAGGCATGCCAGCTGATAGACCAAATCAGTGGTAGGTATGATTTCTTCCTCATTCTTTGGATCTGGAATTGCTAGTTCTATCTTGCTGCCCATCCATGCATGGTCTTCTAGCAAAATTGCAGGCTCCCCCTCATACGTACGCTCCTTGCATAGCTTCAAGAGAGCCGATACGCTGTCAAGGAGTCGGCCAGTACTAGAAGTTCGTGGACCCTTACCTGACTTCGCGTAGATGACGCACTGGTGAAGCTCTTCAATGCCCCTCGGAAAATAATCTATCAATCCTTTTCTCTCGTAGAGATTAATTATCTCTTCTTCACTCATAACTTTGCTGAGGATGGACGTGAGCATTCTCGCTGGAAATCTAGTCGCTAGATCGCCTCCAGGCATGACTTGATACTCAAGATGAGACTTTCTATCTGCTTTTTCTCCATCCCAAGCAAGTATTTCTCCTCCCCATATGGCGCCGTCATCGCCGTAACCAGCGCCATCAATCGCTATTACAACTGCAGGCTCATCAACCGGGTGAAAATTATCTAGCATGACAGATGCCATATGCGCCTTATGATGTTGTACCTTGATTAGCTCTGATCCATATGTTTCGCTCCATCTCTCCGCCAATAGCGATGATCTATACAGAGGATGCATGTCAGAGACTAGGACTGCGTCTTTTGGGTTAATCCTATAGTATTTGCATAGTCGGGTCAAGTACTCTTCAAGGTCTTTGAAGCATTCGTACTCATCTACGTCGCCTATGTATTGTGTGGGAATTATTTTATTCTCTAAAGCAACAGCACCTACGTTGTGAAGATCAGACCCAAAAGCAATGACGGGCCTATTAAACCTGTGATCGCTCTCGATCCATGTGGGTGCAAAGCCCCTTGCCCTCCTTAAGAATTGTACTTCGCCATTAGTGAATCTGACAACGGAATCGTCCACCCTATTAATAATGCGTCTGTTGTGGACGAGAAAGAAATCAGCGACTTTGCCTAATTTCCACAGCTGATCTTCACTAGTAATCATTGGTTGGCCTGTCGGGTTTCCGCTGGTCATCACCACAAACTTGTCTCTTAAATTTTTTAAAATAAAGTAGTGGAGGCCCGTATATGGTAGGAAAATTCCCAAACTATTTAATCCGGGCGCTATTAATGGAGAAACATTAGAGTTTGAGGCCCTGCGTAAAATCACTATTGGCCTCTCGTAGCTATTCAGCAATCTCTCAGCTTTATCGTTGATTATCACGAGCCTTTTCGCAGTCTCAATATCTAGCACCATCACGGCGAAGGGTTGTCTCGGACGCTTTTTCCTGAGACGTAGCTTTAAGACTACGTCGTCATCTGAAGCTAGAGATGCTAGGTGGTATCCACCTATTCCTTTGACAGCAACTATGTATCCCTCATCGATAAGCTTAGCTGCCTCGAGAATAGGATCCTCGACATTCATTGATTTTAGCTCATTATCAAGTAAATCTATTTTGGGTCCACATACTGGACAGCTATTTCCTTCGGCATGGAACCGCCTAACGTTTTGGGGATCGTTATATTCTTCAGCGCAGTTATTACAGAGCGGGAAATCTCGCCAGCTAGTGTTCTCTCGATCATATGGCAGACTTTCAATGATTGAGTATCTCGGACCACACCATGCACAAGAGTTAAAGGCATAGTAGTATCTCCGAGACTCTTTATCAATAATTTCGTCTAAACACCATTTACATATTCCAATGTCGGGCGGAATCTGTGAAATGAGAATTGATTCTGGAGTGCTTTTGAGTATTGTAAAACTCCTCATGCCCTGTGGTTCTACATCGCTGACTACTACTCTCTCTATTCTCGCAGTCGGGGTTACGCCTCCCTCGACTGACTTAATGAATGAATCAACCTTTTCACTCTCTCCCTCAACCCAGATCTCTACCTCTCCGCCACCAAGATTCTTGACATAGCCTTTAACTCCGAGGCTTAAAGCGAGGCGAGTAATTGCGGGCCTGAAGCCCACGCCTTGGACTACTCCAGTTATCGTTAGCTTGGCGGCACTTAGCATATTCTAGGTACCGGGTCCCCTATGGGCGGAGGAATTATTCTCTTGCCTCCGATAGTTGTCTCTAGAATCACACCTTTGAACGAGTCCGTCACGTATCCAATAATGCTTGCCTGCTCCCAGCCCGATCTCTTAATGGATTCTAAAACTTCTTCTGCCTTGTCGTTCAAGACACACATCACGACTTTCCCCTCATTCCCCACTTCTAGCATGTCGATCCCCAGCAGTTCGGAGGCAGCCCTGGCAGCGGGGCTCATCGGTATCGAGTCTTCACGAATTACGAATCCAAGTCCCGTATTTTCTGCCCACTCGTTCAATAGCCCCGCCAATCCTCCACGAGTAGGATCTTTTGCGCAAGTAACTCCTCCCACCTCTAAGGCCTTTCTCATGAGTTTGTTTAGGGGCGCGTTGTCTGACTTTACATCGGACTCAAAGCCTAGTTCGCCGCGCGCTGTTAATATGGCTACTGCGTGATCGCCGATTGGGCCATTTATTATCAATCTGTCTCCAGGCCTAATATTCTTAGTTATCAGCCACATCGAAGTGTCTTCGCTCCTGCTTCTCTTGATTGTCTCGTAATTGCTCGTTAATTCCTCCTCCGGAACTCCTATCCCGGAACAGTTGATTAAGAGTTTGTCAGCTCGTCCCTTCTCAACTACTTTTGTATCTCCAGTAACTATGGATGTCTCTGCCTCGATTGCAGCTGCCCTCATGCTGCTTAACACTCGCTCCACATCAGACAGTTCGAGGCCCTCCTCTATTATCAGTCCGCACGATATACCGAGAATTTTCGTAGCCCCCTTAACTGCTAGGTCGTTTACCGTTCCACATACGGCCATTCTTCCTATGTCTCCGCCAGGGAAGAACAATGGATGAACTGTGTAGGAGTCTGTCGTAAACGCGATGCCATTAACGATCGCTGAGTCCTCCAATAGAAGTAGGGGAACATCAATATCCCTTCCTAGGTCGCCGAAATATTTCAGAATGTACTTATGAATGAACTGCAGCATGTATTTTCCACCAGCGCCATGGAGCATCGTGACGTTATTCACCAACCCTCACCGGTTTTGGGCTTATAGATGAACGGCTCAAGAGCCTTGGCAAACCCTTCTGGAAGCTCCATCGACTCTGTTATGGAAGTGTCCGTACACACACCAACCGTGTAAATATCTGCGGCAAGCCTGTCAGAAGTTCTATTCCATATTAAGTTATGGAACTTCACGTGCTTTCTACCAATCTCCTCGACCCAGACAATCACTTCAATCTCATTGTCTATTCTGACTGGTGAAAGAATTTTTCCACCCGTCTCAACAGTAGGTATGAAGCGGCCAAATTTATGAATCAAGACTGAATAGCTAAATCCCACGCTTGCTAATAATTCCTGTTGACACCTCTCACAGAATCTGAAGTAATTAGTGTAGTGCATGACTTGTAAGTAATCTGTGTCGGAGAGGGATACCCTGTAGACTTTTCTAAACGCATTTTTTGGAATTTCTACTTTACTATACTTTTCGTCATCATCCTCTTTTTCGTCTATCTGACTTTTTACTTCATCGATGCCTTTGGGATCAATTCCTAAATTTGAGAATAATTTATTGAGTTCTGTCCTTGCCTTGGTTCTTGCCTCATCCTCATCGAGTCCCATGTCTCTATATGCCATCTCCGCTAGCTCAGAATATAGAGCCAAATTTACCGCCACGTCTCTTGAATCCATTTTCCCAATTATGACTCCTGCATGAACCATTACAAATTCTCCCACTTTTAGGTCATCAATAGCTATTAATGCCTCTCTGACTACTCCACCAAAGTCTATCTTGGCTATTTTATTTTCATTGTCTATCTCCAAAACCTTGCCCGGCGTTCCCCAACACATACTTCTCACCTTATCTTCATCTTGATCTTCTCCATCTGACCGTATTTTGCCCAGACGTTACAGGTCCCCTCTGAAGAAACCATACAGGGCCCCCAAGGCGACTCAGGGGTGCATGACTTCATGAATAACGGGCAGTCTGTCGGTTTAGATATCCCAAGCACGACCTCGCCGCATCTACAGTTTGGCGGGACGTCATAGCTTCCCGCATCGCCGAAATGTGCATGCGTCATCACGTACTCAGATGGCGATACATCCTTGATGCCGAAGTACTCGAAGGCGTCATAGACTTGTCCAAACTCCGGGCGAAGTTTTAATCCACTCCTCGCTATCATGCCTATCCCTCTCCATGCAGCATATACCGGCTCAAAGACCTCTTCTATCACTCTTCTCATTTGCGGGTTTCCGTCTGTCTTAACTAGTCTTTTATACTCGATTTCTAGGTCTGGTTTCTTATCATTAATCATCTTGAGGATTGAGGCAATAGACATCAAGACGTCTATCGGCTCGAAGCCTGCAACTACGGTTGGAAGATTAAAGTTCCTAGGTAAGAAGCGCCATTCCTCGCCACCGATGACGGTTGAAACGTGTCCGGGCGCTATGATTCCCATTATTGGAAGCAGTCCCCTCTCTTTATACAGCTTGATAGTATACTTCATTGCCGGCGGTGTGAGGCGGACAAGACTTAAAAACTTAAGATTTGTTGGTACTTCTTTTTTGTGGAATAAAAATCCATACATGGGTAGCACTGTCTCAAAGCCTATCCCTAGAAACACACTGTCCCTACTATGAGTCTTTGCATCTCTAACTGCATCCAAGAAGGAATACACTACTTTGACTTCTCCTCCAACTGCCTTCGCCTCGAGCAACGACCTAGCCTGTGATTTAGGCTTGTTGGAAGGAAGCCGTAAGGCATCACCATAAGTGTAAACTACGCATCCTTCAAGCGAGAGTTTAATAGACAAGTCTATGTAATTTGACGGTACAACACACACGGGACATCCCGGGCCGGCTACGAGTTCAACGTTTTGCGGCAGTAAGCTTCTCAGGCCGTAGTGCGTTATTGTCCATTCATGCGTACCGCAGAAATGCATAATCTTGATGGGCGCGCTGCCACTCAGCTGTTCTTTATCAATTTTCTCAGCATATTTCTCAATTATCTTAACCAATGATGATGCAAGTTCCCGATTATTTCGGAATGCATCCTCAATCACTCTTATACTTGACTGCAATTATTAAAAACACCTCGATTCATTATTTTAATGATCATGTTAAAGACGTTATTTGTTATGGTTTCCAGCTTATTAGAAATTTCTACGGACATTTCTTCAGAAATCGTATAGGGATCATTTGTTTCTATGGCGACTATGTGAATTGTAGTAGGTTGAGCGGGTTTTAACGCGTGAATAGCCATCAGTGCCTCTGGCAGTCCAGCATAATGTAGTGAGAATATTTTCTGCGGCATTAGTGAATCTTGGGGCAGCTCATAAACATCTCCTATAGGGTGTTGATTACTTTTAAAGCTATCAACAATTACGACGCTATCATATCCTAAAATATAGTCTAGGAGCGAGAGCCCAGTCCTCTCTAAGATGAAAACCTCTATACCCAAATTTTCAAGTTTATCCAATAATCTTTTCCCAACCTCTATACCGATCGCATCGTCCTTAAAAATCGGGTTACCGAGGAAAAGAACTGCCATCTTCACGACTGATTATAAATTATGTCTAACCACGTTAAGTAGTTTGCCACTCGTATCATATATGTATACGATAATTGGCATGTTGCCTGGCAGCGTGTGCGTCCCGCATGCGTGGCATGGATCATAGGCCCTGAAGGCCATCTCTACCATGTTCAGTAATCCATCATTTATCTGGCCCTGACGGATCAGGTGTTTAGCTGCCTTATCAATAGACAAGGCAATCCTTGCGGCATTATTCTGCGTGGCAACTATGAGGTTTGCTTGCTTCACTACTCCTTTTTCATCTGTCTTATAGTGATGTATGAGTGTGCCTCTTGGCGCTTCTGTGACCCCCATTCCCTCGCTCGGAGTATGTTTAGGAATGTTACGGATATTTGTATCAGTTATTTCTGGATCGTTTGCTAGTTCCTGAATCCTTTCCGCGGCATAGATCATCTCGATGACTCTGGCCCAGTGGTTAGCCAAGGTGTGGTGAATGGGCTTACCTAGCATTGACACCATTTCTTCAAATGCAGCCTGCGCCTCAGGCGTAGCCAGCGAGTCAGAGACGTTTAGCCTGGCGAGTGGTGCTACACTGTATATACCGCTGTTCTCTCCATCAATGAATCCCCTCCATCCTATATTCTTAAGATATGTAAACTTGATGTATGTCCAAGGCTCTACATGTTCAGCAATGTAATCGTAATATTGATGTACGTCAAATTTTGCGTATTCACTACCCTTGGGGTCTACTACTCTTATTTTTCCATCGTAGAAATTGAGGCGGTTCTTCTCGTCAACCAGGCCCATATAGTAGGTTCGATGCGTATAAGCATCACTCGTAATCAGCTTGAAATACTGATCATTCTTCAGCACCAAGTCCTTAAACAACTTTAGAGTGAATCTTGCAAACTCGACGGACTCACTTGCTACCTGCTTAATCTTTTCAATCTCACCATCTTTGATCGGTCTAGAAACTCCTCCCGGCACTCCTGCAACCGGGTGTATAGTCTTACCCCCAAGCATAAGGTTGACTTCTCGTAGTTTTTTACGCATCGATATTACTTTTAATACATTTTCCTTACCGACCTTGTTAATTACTCCTAATATGTTTCTTTCTTCTTTTGGCGAAGTTGGGCCGACTATGAAGTCGGGGCCGCCGAGTATGTACACATGGAGGGCATGGTCCTCAAGCATGAAGATGTTATACATCAATTCTCTGATCTTCCTTGCAGTCGGCGTGGGTGTACATTTGTACAGGTCATCAAGAGTCTTTGTCGAGGCCATGTGATGCGCCATTGGGCACACACCGCAAATCCTTTCTGTAATCTGTGGCATGTCTTCTGCTGCCCTTCCTTCCGCGAACTTTTCAAATCCTCTAAGCTCCGGTATCTGAATGTATGCATGATCAACATTGCCCTCTTCATTCATTATTATGACTATCTTTCCGTGTCCTTCAAGCCTAGTAATTGGGTCTATTACCACTTCCTTCATTTTCTCTCACTCCTAAGAAGATTCTTTAATGATGATTTAGCAAGCGAGTATTTGTAAACTAATCCAACCACATCTGGTAGCTTAGAAATCTCTCTCCGAATCTGCTCTTCGTCTTCTAGGTCTAGTATGCTTCCTAGAAACGATATTGCCTTTCCTCCATAGTCATGAATGTCGTCTAGTGGGCCGAAGCATCCTGTGCATGGCATGTTTGCCTTGACGCATAGGGCGCCACATCCCCCTCTCGTTACTGGTCCCAGGCAGGGCATGCCCTGAACCAAGAGACACTCGTCAGGCTTCGGAACGAAATCTATAACCCTCTTAAACTCCTTGATGAGCACATTTTCCGGCTTTGTCTTGTTGAGTGGACACTCATCACAAAGTGACCTACTACCAGCGCCTATCACGGATCCCTTGGCTGGTAGTTTTCCTGACAGTAATGCTTCAATTGCGTTCCACGTCACCTCTGGTGTTGGTGGGCATCCCGGCACATAGTAATCAACATCTATGACTTCGTCGAGTGGTCTTAAGCTGGGTAAGAGCTTCGGCACCTCTATTCTCGCACCGTTTACTTCAACCCAACCTGACTGAGAAGGCATTACCCTTTCAGGGTTAATTGTAGTGGGCGTGGTGACGTAAGCTCTCTCAAGCACCTCCTCTAGTCTATAAATGTTGGCGAGTCCTGGAATTCCGCCCCAGCAAGCACACGCGCCATACGCCACTACGAGCTTAGACTTTTGCCTCAGCAGCTTTACTACTTTCTCGTGCTCGGCTAACCTAACCCCGCCGTTAATGAAGCTTGCAATTATTGCCCCGTCGGGCAATGCTTCGACGTCCGATACTTTAAAGTCCATCGCCACGGGCCAAAAAACAATGTCTACCAGATTGACCACATCTAGTATTTTCTCTGCAAGGTCTACTACCGCTTCTTCGCATCCGCCGCAGCTTGCACACCAGTAAAATGCAACTTTTGGACGTGAGCTCATACTGCTCCCACCTCCATTTTAATGGGTCCTAATCTTTTCAGATCTTCAACCATTTCATTGACTACCTTAACCCATTTATTTGCTTCTGATGCTGATATCCACTCAAGCCTAAATCTCTCCTTCTCTATTCCTAGCTCGTCTAGTAGTCTTCTGAATAAGGTGTATCTTCTCAGGGCCTTTATGTTTCCACTGATGTAGTGGCAATCTGAGGGCGGGTGGCATCCTGCGACGATTACTCCATCGGCGCCCTGCTTAAACGCCGTGAGGACGAACTGGGGATCAATTCTCCCAGAACACATGACTCTAATCACTCTGACGTTGGGTGGATATTGCATCCTGCTCGTCCCTGCCAAATCTACGGCAGCATAGGTACACCAGTTACATGCAAACACGACAATTCTAGGCTCATAATTGTTGACGCCCATTTTCTACTACCTCCTTATCGCGGCTATTGTCTGTTCTATAATCTGTCTGTCCTTGAAACTGTATTGCTGCATCGCGCCTGATGGGCAGGCAGCTGAGCAAGTTCCACAACCCATACATAAGGCCTTCTCAACATATGCAACTTTTCTTCCATCAATCTCTCTGAGAGTGATTGCTTTGTAGGGGCATACACCAATGCAAATTCTGCAGCCACTGCATCTTTCTTCGTTGACACTAGCAGTATATGGCTCAGTCCTTACTTTTCCTTTCGATAATAGTGCGGCGACTTTAGAAGCACTAGCACTGCCTGCTCTAATGCTTTCGATTATGTTTTTGGGGCCGGTTACGGCGCCTGCTAGAAATATGCCGGAGGTAGGTGCCTCGACTGGGTTAAGCTTAAGATGCGCCTCTCTGAGGAATCCATCTGTACCACAACTTACTCTAGTGATTGAGATTAGGTCCGTTACGTCTCGTCTAGGAACCATTCCCACGGACAAAACAATCGCGTCTACTGGAATGCTTATATCCTCCTGAATGGTGACTTCCCTAACCTCTACGACTAATCCCTCAGGACCTATATCAACTACCGGTGGGTCTTCGAACTTGACGAACTTGACAAGTTTCTCTCCAGCCTGCTCATAAAGGCTTTCGTCGTTTCCGTAAGTATTGATATCTTGGTATAATACATAAACATCCGTAGACGGGTATCTCTCCTTTATCTTAATTGCATTTATCAGCGTGGATGTGCAGCACATCCTCGAACAATAGTCCCTAGAGTTTGGGGTTGTGTTGCGGGATCCAACGCAGAGGATAAATGCTATCCTCCTCGGTATGGATCCCCCAATTATTAGCTTTCCCTGCGTCGGGCCATCCTTATCTAACAATCTTTCCAACTGAAACAGAGTAATTATATTGCTGTGCAGGCCGTACGCGTATTCTCCTTTGGGAGGTTGATAGGGATCGTAGCCCGTCGCAATTATCAATGCTCCAACCTTAAGCTCCAATATAGCTGGCTGTTCATTCAGATTGATGGCGTCATATCTACAGGCCTTAACACACTCACCACACCTAATACACACTCTCTGATCTATAACATACATTGGCGGATACGCAGCTTTGAATGGGAAAAAGATAGCTTTTCTCCTAGATAATCCATATTGATACTCGTTTGCAACTTCAATCGGACACTCAGCTTCACACTCTCCACATAGAACACATCTTTCATTTACGTACCGCGGATTTACTCTAATCTTTGCAGTAAAGTTGCCAGGAAAACCACTAAACTCAACCAGCTCAGCGTTTGTGAATACATGAATATTTTCATTTTCGGCGATTTTATTGATCAAATTATTTACGACATCAGCTCCCCTCTTATCACTTTCAAGCCATCCAGTTAATGCAGCCCTGCCTCCGAGGGTCGGGCTCTTATCAACCAAGTACACATCGAACCCATACTCTGCTAGGTCGATTGCAGCTCTCATCCCTGCAACCCCTCCTCCCAAAACTAATGCCGTTGGGCTGGCCTGAAATTCTATTTCTTCTAAAGGTTCTAGGAGACGAGCCTTAGCAACCGCCATCCTAACTAGGTCTTTGGCCTTCTCTGTCGCTGCCTCCTTGTCGGAATGAGCCCAAGAGCAATGCTCCCTAATGTTAGCCATCTCTAATAAGTACTTGTTTAGTCCTGCGCTTTCAATTGCTGCCCTGAATGTTGGTTCGTGCATTGACGGTGAACATGCCGCCACCACTACCCTATTTAGATTATGTTTCTTTATCTCCTCCTTTATCAATTCTTGCCCAACAGTTGAACACATAAAAACATAGTCATGACTTACTATCACGTTTGGAAGGGTTTTCGCGTATTCGCTGACTGCTTTAACGTCTACTCTTGCGGCAATGTTCAGTCCGCAATGGCATATGAAGACTCCAACCCTAGGCTCCTCACTCATATCGCTTCACCCCTGATAGTGATTGGTTGACTCATCACAGCTTTCCTCGCAATTGTTGCGGCTTTTATTGCGGCTGCGCTGGCCATTACAACTGAGTCAGGAATGTCCCTAGCCTCTGCTGCTCCTCCAATTACAAATATACCTTCCATAGTCGTTGAAACAGTATCTAAATAGGGATCCATAAGCTGGACGAAGCCTCCTTTATCAGTCTTAACGGGGAATGAAGCAACTTTATTTGGCCTAATCGCTACTGATAGGACAACCATATCAAACTCATCTTTCATCATATAACTATGGAGCGTATCTTCATAAAACAGTACTAAATTCTTGCTATCAGGTCTCTCGGTTATCTTGACGACCTTCCCCCTAATATACTTGACCCCATACTCAGTTACTGCTCTTCTATAAAATTCGAAAAATCCTTTTCCAAAGGCCCTCATGTCCATGTAGTAAATAACGGTTTCCACTTCTGGCACGTGTTCCTTAGCAATAATGGCCTGCTTCGTAGCCGCCATACAGCAGAACGCGGAGCAGTAATGGTTAAACCTAATATCTCTTGATCCCACACACTGTATCCAAGCTATTTTTCTAGGTGTTTTTCCGTCCGATCTCCTAACTAAGTGTCCATTTGTGGGTCCTGTTGACGATATTAGCCTCTCAAACTCAAGGTGTGTATAAACGTTTTGGAACTTGCCGTATCCGTACTCAGGAATGTTGCGAGCGTCGTAAAGGTCTACTCCTGTAGCCAGTATTATCGCGGCAACATTTAATTCAATAATCTCTGGTTGCTGACCATAGTCTATTGCCTTGGCTGGACATACCTTTTCACACGCGCCGCATAGGGGTCGTCCCTTCGCTTTTTCTCTAAGATCAGGAGGAGGATTCAGCCGTAAACAATTGGCATAATCTATAACTGCCTTCCGAGGAACTGCCTGTGGATACTCAATGTATATCGCCTTTCTTTGGCTAAGATTAACATTGTACGTGTCAGGAACCTTAACCGGGCATCTTTCAACACAAGTGCCGCAGCCAGTGCATTTATTCCAATCAACATATCTTGGCTTTTTCAAGACTTTAACGGTAAAATCTCCAGCCCTGCCTTTAACTTCTTGAACCTCTGAGTATGTCAAAAGTTTTACATTACTGTATCTTAATAGAGCCGCCATCTTCGGCGTAAGTATGCATGATGCGCAGTCAAGCGTTGGGAATGTCTTGTCGAGCTGGGCCATCTTTCCACCAATGCTAGGATTTTTCTCAACCAGGTATACTTCTATTCCCTGCTCTGCGAGGTCTATAGTGGCTTGAATTCCGGCTATCCCGCCGCCCACCACTAGTACCGGCTTACTCAAGGACTTCACCCCGAATAAGTCCTCTTCTCGCGCTCACATAGTTTGCAATCGACTTATACAGCCAGTGATTATGCTTGCCAAATGGTACCTCAAGAATTAGGAAGGGAAAGACGATGCCAATGTGTATGATATAGAAGACGTAAGAAATAGGATAGATGTGTAGGTCATTAAAGATATTCATCAAGAGGCCGGTCAATCCGATCGCAAAGACGAATCCTAAACCAACCCAGTCAGTAGAATGTCTGAATAGTTTATAATACCAATGAATCTTAGGTGATTTGCTGAGACGCTTTACGAATGGTAGTCCTGCACCAACTACTAGGAATAGTGCAGCTACGTATCTGCCTATCATTAAGATATAATTGAATGGATATAACGAGTAGGCTGGTGGATAGACAAGATACAGCAATGCTAAAAATATGTATAGAATGATTCCGGCAAGAATAAACATGTGTTCCAGAATTCTAATTCTTTTGTCAGGAATCCTCAGTGCTTCATTCTCGCTCTTAATCCAGAAGGTTAAGACTCTTTTGAAGGCATCAAAGAAGCCCACAACGTAATCCTTGCCACCTCCTATAAACTTGTACATTCTGTAACCATTGCTTATTAACAACCCTATTGAAAAGACCACTACCGGAATTCCTATCGGTAATAATCCGGGAATGTTTACAAAGATGTTCATTGATAGATAATTCATAATGGTTGAGTAGAATAATGACAGTAGACCAACTATAGAAATGGCTGATAGAATAATTATTGTTAAAAGTTTTTTCTTTAGCGATGAGTAATACCACCACCTAGATAAGCCGGTCCAGTCGTAAAGTGTGCTTTGATATCTCCTCAAAGCGGCCAAAATCTCGCATGGGTTTGCATCTCTCGGGCATGCCTCGATGCAGTCTCCATGAACATTACACAGCCATGGAACCAAATCTTTTTGGAGCTTATCCAAAAGCCCTAATTGGGCATACTTGATGACTCTCCTAAAACTAATGAACATCCCCTCAGCTATCGCGCAGGTAGCCGTACATGATCCACACTGATAGCACTTATAGATGCCCTTTCCGCCCAGCTCTATTATTTCGCGAGAAATGTCCTTAAATGAAATGTACGGAGTCGCTTTCATGTTCTTAGCACCTCCTCAATTTTGGATCGACGAATCTCGTTAAGCTTAGCAAAGTATAAGGCAAGAGGCCGGTATGCTATATGTGACCATTTTGTGAATGGCACTCCCAAGACGAGAAACGGTACAACGATTGATAAATGAATAGAAAAAATAACATATGTTGGCAAGGCCCATCCAATACTTCTAAAAATGCCTGTAAATATTCCTGTAATGCATATTAGTACCAGTAATACTATAAACATCCAGTCTGTTGGATGTGAGTACTTCCAAATCGGTTTACTTTTCTTAACACGTCCACGGATAGCCTCTAATCCGCCATAAGTGATAGCGAAGACAGAAAATAATCCGAGAAGACTAAGTGGCGACACGAATAAGAAGGGATCATTTGTATGCGTGAAAATTAGCAATACTTCGAACAATATTAGTGAAGCTAAGTATCCATAGAATATCAATAAGTGAATTAGCCAGTATTTTCTGTCATTGCAGTAACCGAACAGTTTTTGTGTCAAAAAGTTAGGTGTCAATGTCTTTAGAAATTCTTTGAGGTACGTCTTTAATGGAAGCTTTATCTTGAGACTGGTGGTCATGCGATACATCCTATATATATTTACTAAGAGTATAGCAGCCAAACTCGCAAAAATTAATCGTCCGCCAGTCTCTACAATTTCAATGGGAGCGAAGAGTGCTAGAGCTACTTTATCCGTCATTACTGGCCCATGAAGGAAGTAAATTATAATCCCTGTCAGTATCGATAGTGATAAAATAGCAGACAGCAATATCTTAGAGTTGAGATAAAGTGCTCGAGATATTCCTGTCCAATCATACTTTATAGTTAGATACCTTCTAATACTCATCATGATTTCGCTTGGGTTTGCATCTCTTGGACAAGAATTACTGCACTCACCACATGCATAACACAACCATGGAGTTAAGTCGCTTGACAATTTTTTCTCCAATCCGAGTTGGGCATACTTTATAGATCTTCTAAAACTAGTCATGTAATCTTCCGATATTGGACATATGGCAGTACACGAGCCACACTGATAACATTTTCTGATTCCCTCGCCTCCCAACTTCAAAATTAAATCTATGGCGTCTGTTTCTTTTTCTTTCGATAATAGCATTGTTGTTGCAATTTGATCCGTCATCAAGTTGCTGTCCTAATAAACATCATGAGAAAAATTATAATATATAGTTAATTTAGGTATATCTCGGCGCATTAAATCAACTGAAATTGTATGAAATTGAACGCAACTGTAATTAGCGCATATATTTTTAAATGACCATCACATCATCTGCTTGAGATGCATGAATTCACCATAGCTCAAGGAATCGTGGATTTTTTGAGAGAAACTTATTCAACCAAAGGGTACAGAATAACCAGTTTCAAAATAGCTATCGGTGAATTGTCAATGTTCGACAGGAACATCATAATTGATCTAGTAAGAGAGTTAATTAAGGGTACGGAACTGGAAGATGCTAAATTCACGGTTTCAATTGAGGAAGCTGCTATCAAGTGCGGGACATGCAATCAGATACATACGTTTAAAGAATTGACAAAATCGTTAAGCAATGAAGAAAAGGAAATGATTCACTTCATTCCTGAATTAATTTCATCTTATGCAAGATGCCCCTCATGTAGAAGTAGAGACCTAAAAATACTTACTGGCCGGGGAGTAATGGTGACTGACATTGCAGTTCAGAGAGAATGAGGAAGAAATAGCCGATTACAGAGACTACCTCATTAGAAAGAGGCTAAGCAAGATCTCCTTCACAGTATTCATCGGGAGCGGAAAGGGAGGCGTCGGTAAAAGCCTAATAGCGGCTACGACAGGACTACTACTAAGCACTTTTGGATTCAAAGCCGCGCTTTTAGACCTAGACATGCACGGCCCATCCTCATCGATGATTTTGAATATTAACGAATTGCCGCTTGAAGAAAAGGAGGGACTATCACCTCCAGAAGTTAACAATTTGAAAGTAATATCTATCGGCTTATTCGTAAAGGAGGGCCCGCTGCCTTTAAGTGGCGATGCAAAACGGGAGGCTCTCAAAGAACTATTGGCAATAACAGACTTTGGATGCCTCGACTATCTAATAGTAGATCTTCCTCCGGGGACTGGTGATGAGTCTTTAGCCGCAATAAACCTCATCACAAATAATAGAGGAGTGATTTTAGTTTCTACTCCATCACTACTGTCGCTCCAAGTCGTTAGACGAGCATCTATATTCTTCAAGGACATGAAAGTAAAAATAATCGGTCTAATCGAGAATATGGTAGTTAATGAAAGGCTCGGAGAGACTTGCAGATTAGCTGAAGAACTGGGAGTTCCGTTCCTAGGATACATACCATACGATAATCGAGTCGCATATATATCTGAAAAAATAGACCCGACAGAATTGGTCAAGACAGAATTTGCAGAAGCCTTGAAAAAAGCGTTAAGGAAAGCAAAAATACTTGACTAATTTAAATTAAATTAATTTCTATGTCTCTTTGTTATGCGAATTCTATCCAAGTGCCTAAGTTCTTTTCCTTTGCGAGTCTGTAAGCAACTAGAGCTGCTGCAACGTCTTGAATGCCTAGTCCTGATGAATCCATAATTGTTATTTCGTCTGTCGATACTCTGCCAGCCTTCATGCCTGCAATAATTTCGCCGAGCTCGGCATAGATTAGCTCAGGCTTGAGATAATCCTTCTCTAGGGCGACTTCCTTCTTGTCGACTACTACTTTGGCTTTGTAGTATATCTGCGAGTCCAATTCTTGTTTGCCCTTATGGTCAGATCCTACTGTCGTTATGTGAGTCCCAGCAGGTATCCACTCTGCCTTAATGTAGGGAGTCTTTGACGGAGTTGCAGTTGACACGACATCGACCTTTTTCAATGCCTCCTCAACTGATTTGACAGCCCTCACCTCGATTCCTAGCTTCTTACTCATCTCTTCCGCGTATCTAGTACTTGCTTCAGGAATAACATCATATACACGTACTTCATTTAATTTTAATACCTCGGATAGTGCGAGTAGTTGTGTTCTGCCTTGGACACCTGCACCGAATATTGCAGCAACTTCTGAATCTTTCCTTGCCAAGAATCTAGCGGCCACTCCTGCTATAGCTCCAGTTCTGTATGCAGTGATTGTTAAAGCATCCATGACTGCTAATGGAATACCTAACTTAGCGTCGGCTAAAACCACTACGCCTGTAATGCTTGGTAGGTTATACTTCATTGGGTTCTCGAAATAGCCACTGCTAAGCTTTACTCCCACGACGTCCAAATTATTTATGAGTGCTGACTTTACCCCCCACACGCCATTGTGCTTACGTACATCTATGATGTATGGCATTGGCATCTCGACTTCGCCTAATGCAAGGCCCTTAAATGCCTCTTGAACAGCGTCAATGGTGTCTCGCATCGTCAATACTTTTTCAAGATCCTTCTTGGACAGAACTAGTAGCTCCATACCATGAAATTAAATAAGTGCAAAGATATAAAGTTTATAATAGCAAGCAATTCTTCCAGGAAAGTTTAGCAAAAATAAGTACTACTGCACATGCAGTATTTCACGACTAATATAACTCAACACAATGTCGAGGTCTGGAGAAAGCTTAACGAACCTACCTTTAATTCCCGATATGCTGCGTAGATCCTTAAAGCCAGTACCCGTTATCATGCACAAAACTGTTTCATCTCTATCAATGATTTTTTCATCTTTCAGCTTTTTTAGTGCTGCTATCGTGGTTGAGCTTGAGGGCTCAGCGAATACTCCCTCCATTGATGATAACTGGTACCCCGCCATCAATGTTTCATCGTCGCTTACTGCTATTGCAGTTCCTCCGCTTTCCCTAACTGCCGGCAATGCAAAAAGCGCGTCTAGAGGAATTGTATCGGCAATTGCGTTACAAATAGTCTTGATCTCGCCCCACGGATTCGAGAATACGGCCTCAAGGCTCCAGTTCTCTTTTATTGCCCTGACGAAGGGTGAGCAGCCAGAAGCCTGCACGCCTATCATTCTTGGTAATTGATCACGACTTACGAGTCCTAGCGTCTCTAATTCTCTGAATCCTTTCCACATCGATCCTATGAGTCCTCCGCCACCCACAGGCGCTATGACCACGTCTGGTAACTGTCCTAATTGTTCAAAGATCTCATAAGAAATAGTTCTGCCCCCCTCTACAGTGTAGGGATTATGGGTACCGGCCGTCACCACGTCATATATCTTTAACTTCTCGACGACTTTGTCGACCAAAGCTGCTACCTCAATATTGCTCGGAGTATCTATCATGATTATTATTCCGCCATACATTCTTATCTGTACCAGCTTCTCTTCAGGAGCTATGTTCGGCACCATGATGAGAGGTATAATTGATGCTTTTGAAGAATATGCCGCGACAGATGCTCCGACGTTTCCTGAAGAAGACGTAATTGAGACTTTATAACCCAGTTCAAGTCCTCTAGATATCGACAGCGACAGCTGTCTGTCTTTCTGGGAACCTGTCGGATTCCATGCTTCTACTTTTAGTAAAAGTTTTTTGACGCCGAAATGAGACTCCAGCTTGCTCGCTCTTAATATCTTGGTTCCTCCCTCACCTATACTAACGATGTTTCTATCGTCTATGAGTGGTAGTAGTGGTCTGTATTTCCATATCGTTGATACATGTCCGTTAAATATCTCTTTTGCTTTCTCCTTGATGGCCTCGTAATCGTAATTAACCACAAGCTGTGATTTGCATCTTGGGCACTTCAGGCTCGGGTCTCGTTGATCTATCTCTAAGCCGCAAGATACGCACCTAACGCTAAAGTTTATCTTCATTTCGCAGAACTATAACTTTATTTCTTATTTATGGATTGCGGTAAATATCTCTTCGTTTTAGAGGTGCTCATTTATGTAGTGTAATGAATTAAAGTAGGCTCCGCCATATATTATTGGGACTGTGAGGAGAGTAGGCGAGGCTAGGCTGAGACTAGTGGATGGCCACGTGCCCCATTTTGAGGAGATGGTGATGCTTGGTAGAGAAATCGCTAGATGCATAGTTCATGAATATGGTGCTGACGCGCTCATAAACAGGTTGGCAGATACGCACTGGTTTAGCTGTCTTGCATGCGTCTTAGGATTTGAATGGAACACTAGCGGACAAACGACAATAACACTGCTCGCACTTAAGAGGGCCCTGAACGACAGCAGCCTCGGAATAATGATTCTTGGGGGAAAAGGAAACGATATGAGGAAAGTAAGTGAAGAAGTTAATCAACTTGAAAGGAAGGTCCGCATAGGGACCGATCAAAAATATGCCCTCATGAGATCTTCAAAACTAACTTGTAGAGTAGATAACAACGCCTTACAAGACTCCTACGACATTTACTTTCACTCAATAGTAATCTCAGATAGCAATAGGTATGTCATAATTAATCAAGGTATGAATCTAACGGACAAGACTGCTCGAAGATATCACTGGATCTCAGACAACTTATCAGTGGAGGAGCCACATACAAGTATAAAGTCTGATAACACGGCTGAGATGGTATTAGACTTGGTAAATCGGGCTTCAGAGGAGTGTAGAAAAACATCTCTAGACATCATTCGCGACCAGTCGCCGTCTCAATTACAGAGCGATTTGGATAGAATTTGGAGAGAAATCAAGGGACAAACATGTCTAGAAAAACTAGAGGTCGAGAGAATCGATCTTTGCCGGAGCGTTCCCCGATACTTAATGCCTCCTAGAAAGTTCGATCAAAATGTTTTAATGAGGCTGAAAAATGAGGTTAATAATTTTGAAGAACTCTTGCTAGCTGATCGCGTCGGCCCAGCAACTATTAGGGGACTTGCATATATTTCGTGCCTCATATACGGTGCACATGCTTCCTGGCGGGATCCGGTTAAATATACATACGCGCACGGGACAAAGTCAGGCTGGCCATATATGGTTGACCGGAAGAGGATGAGGCGCGAGGCAGAGCTGTTAAGAGACGCGATCGAAAGCTCAAAAATAGGCGATAAGCAAAAACTCTTAGCAATTGCCAGGCTAAGCAAATACGTTGAATCGGCTTGACGATAGTCATCTGACATGAATAAAGGAAGCCTTGATGAGTCGTTATTTCCCTAACGCATTGTCGTGAGCGCCGGGGGTGGGATTTGAACCCACACGCCCCTTTTGGGGCAGCGGCTTACGCGTCTGGCCAGGACTAGTTTTGATCTCGAGGCCGCCCCACTACCTGGTTATGGGACCCCGGCATAGAATTCACTCCAATTATTTAATAGGTGATGGATTAATTTATTTTTAACCTTCTTTTCAGCTTTACGAGCCTAAGAACTAGATGTATGAGCAATGCTCCCTGGAAGCTCGATATAATAATCATTGCTAAAGTAATTGGCAGCAGGCTCCTAATTATTAATTGAACATTGGACGTTTTTGATATATCTACAATTAACGATGACTGGCCGACCTCGGTTATTGCACTAAAATTATAAGTTGAGACTGGCATTCTAATCGTCTTACTGCCATTAATAACTGAGTACATTGAGGAGTTTATCAAGAGTACGGCATTGCTTATTAATGTTCCACTCGCATGTTTCACGGTTATGAGAACCTCCTTACTTTCAATGGTTATAATGCTGACATCATGACTTCTTAGGAATGTATTTTTTACGACGGGTGAAAAATCAATAGAATAGACCAACAGCCTAGGATTTATTGTCACATGTTCTTTATCTGCGTTATCAAATACTGGCAGCACTGATGGGATAAGGTAGGTTTTATATCCGACTCTGCTTGAAACCATGCCATCTACACTCACGACGTAATCATCAATAAATTTAGATAACGCCTTATCGAAAACTACAAACTCATAAATGGGAATTTTGACTTCCTTAATATCGACCTTGTTGGACGAGGAGTTAAAATAGGCGATTTTCACGCTTTGGCTCAGCAAATCATCTAAAGTTACCTCGATTGTTCTGGTCATCGAGGGTAGATTAACCATCTTGGGCACGATTAGTAATTCCTCGATATTGTTGTACGATGTAGTTCCTGGTCCACTGCATACAACCTTTAGCCGGATTGATCCTACTCTAAGCGGGATTATTCCGCCTTTTCCTACTTTTCCTATATCCGGGATTTCTATATCAACAATTAGTGAGCTTGCTGTAGGTCTATTAAACCTGTAAACGTGTTCCGTCACTATAGAGTCGGTCCTATAACGGTACTGGACGCTGCCTATCCATCCATCCAGTTCAACGGTCTCATTATATTCTAACGTTATTCTTGCATAAGTTGTCCCCTGCGGAATAGTAACAGACAGAATGCTCGCAGCATTTATTATTTTGGCATTTGTCGCACTGCTGGTTATGAATCCCATAAATATTGGTCCTTTAATCGACAGCCTAAAATTCTCATCACTGAGTTTCTGAACTATTATATATCCTTCTTTGTAGGAATAATTATCAACTACCCTCACGATCATTGTCCCTAGACTGTGGTGCTTTAGCAGCCAAATTCCAACATCCTCTCTTTTAAACGTTAATATCTTCAATTTTTTCCCCTCATCTAAGAAATAATTATGCTCAGCATTTGTCGGGTCTATGAGTTTTATATCTGTAGATGAGCCAATTGACTTTAGCTCTAAATCTTCGCCAACGAAGTAGGTTAAAGTGGCTCCATCTACAAATGGAAGCATCCTTTCCCCGCCATATCCAACAAGAAGCGCCTCCACTTCCAGAGAAATTGCTGGATGAATGATGTTGGTCAAAAAAACTAGAATTAGCAGGGCTGAACCAAGGATTTTTCCGCTCATTTCGTTGCACGTGTATATGCCGAAATGGCTACAAGGCTAATAGAAGACAAAATCAATCCTAAGGCAATCGAGTCTACAAAAAACATGGAGTAAAAAACAATGATTCCTACCAAAGAAATACTTATCACTAATGAAGTCACTAATACCTTTTCGTTGAATTTAATAGGATATGTCATACCTCTAAAAAATAAATAATAACAAAATGCCATGCCAGATATTGCTGACAGTGGTGCAAGAAATGGAAGAGATAATTGATTTATTACTTCTGAGCTTAACGCTGCTCTTTTAATGACTCCGAACAAGTAATTATAAAATATCGTGATGGCTGTTCCATCCGAGTTAAGCACCGCATTCAATGTTAACAAGCTTGCAAAGCAGGAACCAATGTAGTTTGAATAGACAGAGGTTGGAGTATTTGATTTGTAATATCCATAAACGAATAATATCGGAAGGCTAAGCAAGTATCCTGTAGTTAGCTCAATCAAGATATAGAACTCGTCATTGACTACCAACTCATATAGAGAGTACGTTGCGGGTGCATAAATTAAAAAAAGGGTTATGTGTTGATACTTATCAGGTAGCATTATCGCGAGAATTGAGATAAGACCAAGGACAATAAAAGGCGTTAACTGAATATTTCTAAATACTACAGACAACAAATAAATTATTATCAATATTGACGACAGAAAGCTTATGGCATATCTAGCCTTGTTAAGCAATCTCATACATACCTCCTCATAAATATCCTCTTAATATCAAGCATGTAGGAAGTGGGTGAGATGTAAAACACGTGTATTTTTTCTCCAAACGAAGATGCCCACCTCTGTTTTAATAAATTATCGATTTTTAAAAGCTGAGTCAAATCAAAATTATTTGACTTCACTTGATAATATTCTTGTATCAGTGGCATGAATGTCATGACTTTACAATTCTTAGCAATCGCTTTACTAATCATATATTTCAAGTTTTTGTCATTTATAGTAGGAGGATTTGTAAATATCACGACATGTGAACCTTTTTGGAGCTCTTCAGAGAATAATTCGTTAATAAATGATGGTGCTCCCTGACTTACCGGAAATATCATCGCTGTTTTGAGCCTAGCGTCTTGCAAATTACGTATTGTCGTCCTTCTAAGATGTTGAATGGGGATGTCTGGGTTAAGCAAATAAATCTTTACAACATTGCCTGAATCTAGCGCAGCCCTAGTAATCGTCTGTACCGCTGAAACAACCTCGTCAAAATATGAATTAATCATTCCCGCATTAAGTGAGGGCGAACAGTCCACGACTATTGATATCTTTTTCTCCCCAAGTTTTTCAAACTTTTTTACTAGTAAGTCGTCTGTTTGCAGCGTAGCAGTCTTTTTCCAATGTATATAGCGAATACTGTCTCCCTCTTCATATGTCTTAATATTAATGAATTCCTCGTCGTGTCCAATGAATGGGTTGGTGCCTATTCCTATGGGCGGATTAGCTATGCGATCCCTCATAATCGTCTGCGTTCTTGATGACTCTAAAAGTATCTCCGAAGAATATACCTCTCCGGGCGCCTCAAGCTTTATCTTTCGACCAACAAGCATCAATGCGTCATAAAGAATTAGATCTACGTTTTTGAAGATGCTGATCCTAGAATTACTTAATAATTTTGCCCTATAATCAATTTTAATCTCGTAGTTAGAATCTAATAAGCCTTGTTTAATCACTGTTCCCTCGACAAAAACAACTCCTTCAGGGATGTCTTCCCTCAGCTCTGCCACCACGCTATTTTTAATCTTCGAAGAAGTAATTACTGAGATCTCGAATAAAGACTCAGGAGGAACAACATTGAATGAGATGACTCTTTTAGCCGTGAATGCTTGTGGTGAATATGATTTTAGCTCGTAAAAATTGATGAATATATATGATACTATGAAGAAATGAATAAACACTGTTAATAAAAATATCTGTGGAGTGTATAGAAATGTAGATGTTAATAGAATTGCGATTGAACTTTCAATTATTATCAGGAATCCTCTAGAAGTAAGTATTAACGTGGCGGAGTCACCGTTTTTATTATTTCTTTAACTATGTCGATTTGTGGGTTTGCCCTAAAATTGGTATTTGATGTTGTTTTAGCGATAATTCTATGATTAAGGACTAATGGCGCTACATATTTAACATGATCTGGTGTGACGAAGTCGTATCCAAATATCGCGGCAGTGGCCTTAGACGCATATAGCAATGCTACTTCTCCCCTAGTGCTGGCGCCAAAAAATACACGGGGATCTTCTCTAGTCCTTCTTACTATGTCAACAATGTACTGCATAACATCCTCATCAACATGTACACCTCGCACCTCTTTAATTGCTTCTGCAATTTTGTCCCGGGTAGTTACTGGGTTTATGTCTACGTCCTCGCCGGAGACATTTTTTAATTTTAGTATTTCTACTTCCTCAATTCTTGAAGGATGACTTACTAAGACTCTCAGGAGGAATCTGTCAAGTTCTGCCTCCGGTAGTGGGTAAGTACCCTCTAGCTCGATTGGATTTTGGGTCGCAATCACAACAAATGGTCTCGGCAGATTGTAGGTGACTCCTTCAATTGTTACTTGTCGCTCCTGCATAGCTTCTAGTAGTGCTGACTGCGTCCTAGGTGCACCTCTGTTTATCTCATCAGCTAGAACAACATTCGAGAATATCGGGCCTTTTCTAAAGATAAACTCGCCTGTCTTTCTATCATACACCATAGTACCTAGAATATCGGAAGGTAGGAGATCGCTTGTGAATTGTATTCTCTTAAATTCCATGTTTAGAGTTTTGGCGAAGTATTTAGCTAAGTAAGTCTTTGCTAGTCCCGGTACTCCCTCGATAAGAACATGCCCCTCAGCGAGCGTCGCTATCATTAATGCATTTATCGCTTCCTCAAGACCTATGATAGCCTTTCTCAGCTCGGTGGCTACGTCTCTCGCAAGTTCTTTTACCCATTCTAGTTTACCCATTGGTGAGCTCACCGCTAGGCAGCATAACAATTCTGCTGAGAGCCGCGCGCTTGTAATTTTTTGGAATTGGAAGCATCGAAATTAAATATGCGTATAGTTTAGCCCTAATTACGGCCTCCCTCTTAATTATTCCTAATTCTGCTAGACTGTCTATCATGAAGAATAAAGCCCTAATAGGGAAGTTTTTCTCATCCCCCGTAATATAGGAGGCAATATCGGAAAGATAATACCTAGGAGAAGTAAGTGCTTTTGCAGTTTTTATTTTTAATCTCCTAGTCATCGTGAGGAAAATCAAAAAAGAACTGATGAATATAGTTATGAGTGTAATTCCACCGATGGGACTAACTGTAGGAGCCTCCACGTCTAAGAATAATTAGTACAATCGTCGATATAGATGTTTTCCTACCTCGCACGAGTAATTGGCTTTAGTTCGACGATACGGCATTTAGTTTCTGAGCGATGATAATAGATAATTTATAATGGAGAGTGATGCATAAACCGCCTCTTCCGTCCTCACAGTCCTGACGCCCTGATCTGGTATAAAGTTTACGACGACGCTGAAAAGATCATCAAGATTGTATCCTTGACCCTCGGCTATCTCGTATAAGCCTTTTTTGTATGAGCCAAAAGCAATACAGATCGGTGACTTAACCGCAGCGATGCCTGTTTTTAATCTTTCCACAACATCTACTATGGAAATTCCTTTTCTACTAGTAGCAATTTTATAACTATACGATTTCAGCACTTCTTTTAAATCTCCCTGATGTATCTGCGTAGTTATACCTGTAAAAAATTCAAGCTTTGATTTTGATAACAGCTTGAATTTGAGTCTACCCTTGATCTTCCCGCTTAGCAGTAATACCTTACTGCCTGGACGTCTTGGGTTTTTCAGTTTAATTGGTTTTTGAATCCCCGCATCAACAAAGTAGGCCGATCCCTTTTTAACAACTAACCCTTGCCTTAATTCAAAATTTTCAATGGGTGGGCCGTCTGAAGATGGATGGCTAGGGATGTTTAGTGGAGGCAGGAGTCCAGCAAATCTAAGCTCAGGCGTGACTGGATAAAGCCTCTTTCTGAGGTAGGGCGCCGTGTTCATATAGTCAAATATGGTTTTAATCAGTTTAGCCGAAGGATCAGGATTTTTTGGATCTTCATGATAAATTATTGCCTTTTCGACTCGAAATATTGCTAATGCTCTGCAGAGCTGGCCTATTCTTAGAGTCTTCTCTCTGAGATGGGCCGCATCTGACGCAAAATTGCTCGGCAGCAATACATGTATAGGCGGCGATTGTCTTTTCGGGGCCCAGACAATTCTATATGTCGAGGACAAACCTGACGAATGTAATGCCATTTTTCTCTCCAAACTCCATTAGCCAATATGTAGGCGACTTAACGTCTACTCCTGCCTTATGCCTATCAGGGTCGTATTTTTCGCCGAACACCTCGGCTTTTACATAATATGGCTCAGAAACTGCAGATATCTCTTTGATATCAATATCAGAAACAACAATCTTCTCTACATCGAATAGAATAACTAGTTTTTCAAGCCAGTTGTATAAAAGCGAGAAATTATCAATACCATCGGCCTCGACAATTTTTTTGATCTCCTTTTTTACGTCTCCTATATTTCTTATCATAACGGCGAAGAGTGCTTTTCCCGCCTCTTCAAAAGCTTCCCTTAAGTCTTTACCATATGCCTCGATGTACGCGTCACTAGTATGTTCAAGCATGAGGTATCCGCGCGTCAAAATTGACTCACATATATGGTTCGCATAACTTGCTATTAATGCTTA
>CAYTRT010000001.1:57713-81253 GCA_964440295.1 uncultured Nitrososphaeria archaeon | reverse complement strand
CTACTCCACCTAATATCTTAGCCTGAGACAGCTCCGACATGGAGTTACAAAGAAAAGACTGGGTATATTAGTTTTTCCCCATTGCTCGATAAAATAGTTAATGGGAGAGAAATCAAAGATATTATACTTGTCACACTCTTGCTAAGCATACTCTCAACATCGATCCCAAATCTCTTTTAGCATTCACCAATAGATCCATCCGAGACTCTAAGCAGTAGATATTCACTGATGAGACGAAAACTATCCTCTAGTCGACGTAAATGTTTACTTATAACTTTTAAATAGTCAGTTAATGGTGTGTAACTAGATTGGACTTAGGATCTCTTGGCATCCGTCTAGGAGGTAAGATAGAATGTACTTGCGGCAAGGTTCATGAGATTTATACTAAAAAAGTTTTAATAGAATATGATGGAATTAGCAGGATATTAACAATCATTGATGAGCTTAATATTTCTGGAAACGCTCTGGTAGTTCACGATAAGATAACAAAGGAGATAGCAGGCAATGAGTTGATACAGCTACTTAGACAAAATGGATATACTGTAGAAGAATACGTAATGCTCAAACCTACAATTGAGGAAGTAAATAGTGTTCATAGAGTCTTAAGAAATTTTGGATATGCTATTGCTGTAGGAGGAGGCAGCGTGATCGACACGTGTAAATTAGCCACCTACAAAACGAGCATCCCATTTATCTCAGTACCTACTGCCCTATCACACGACGGAGTGGTTTCGGCTACCGCCTCAATAATCTCGGAAGACGGCATCAAGATGACGATTACGGCCCATCCACCGATTGCAGTAATTTTTGACCTGAAGATCTTGAACAGTCAGCCGAGAAGAATGCTAGCTGCTGGATGTGGCGATATGCTTGCCAGGGCAACGTCACTAAAAGATTGGGAACTCGCGTCCAAGGAAAAGGGAGAACACTATTGCCCAGCCATTGCAAAACTTGTTCTACAGTCATTCGACGATGCGGTTAAGTTCATTCAGGACGGAGGAAAAGACATAGCTAGTTTTTCATGGGCCATTTTTGAATCAGGAATCGCGATGGCTATGGCTGGATCATCTAGACCTAATTCTGGCTCCGAGCACATAATATCGCATTACATTGATATGCATAGTGAGAGGCCGGCCATGCATGGCGAGCAGGTGGGCATAGCGACAATACTAATGAGCCTATACCACTCAAAACACAACCCAGACTGGTGGACAGAAGAAAAATACCAGTGGTACACCATCAGACAAATGCTAAAACAGATGAGTGCACCAGTAACTCTAGAAGAACTCGGAGTAGAGGTAGATGTTGTGATTAATGCTTTAAATGAGGGATATAAGATAAGACCTGAGAGATACACAATACTTCATAAAAGACCTGTTCCCAAAGAGGAGGCAGTAACACTTCTGAAGAGTACTGGCATGATTTCGGTCTAATCTCCCTCATGATTATGGCTGATCCCGATGTAGGCAAGTGAACACTCATTTTTCATCAACTCTCTCAGCAATGCTGTAGCGTAAGAACCTCTCGGGAGCGACAATGTAACGTCAACGAAGTCAGAATGTATCTGCTCTAATTTTACCTGATACTGCTGTATTGCTATGCACCTAATACTTCCAGCGGTTCCGGCCTCAGGAATTTTTTTGACACGGAAATCCCATAACTCAACTGACTCCTCATCTAAGACCGATTTGATTGCATCTCCCCTAGGACCCCGAGGCAGTTTTGACGAGTATCCCAGTTGAGGGATGGCAATTGCGACCTCACCACTCTTAATTCGCTTCTCAACCTCTTCAATATTCCAATTATTCACCTCGTAGATCTTGTCAGTAGGATATCCATACATATCGAGCCTGACAGCTAAGTCTCCGATATAAGGCTCATAGAGGTTAGGATTTTCCTTAAGCGAGATTGATAGGGCTCTATTGAAGATGTAGGAGGAGTATGCCTCAACTATGAGTCTCCTAAGTCTAAGGGGTATTCGTCTGAAGGCACCTACAAAGTCGTCTGGACTTTCCAACATGTGCCTAGCCAATGCTCTTTCATATCTCAATTGACGGGGAAACTTATTTACAACATACTTATAGTCGCTGGTCTCCATAAAATACTCTCTCAGCTCTCTTATGCTCGGCTTCTCTAGCTTAGTCGTGGCACCTATGAATAACTTCAGCGCTGACTCAGTATCATTCTTAACGATTAAAGAGCCGACGAGATGAGTTATCGGACGCGCAATTCCAAATCTCTGATATCCGAAAAAATTTGGTACACCCCTCACTCTCAGCTCTTCTAAACATTCTTTGATAACCTCTTCAGACCCATCTTCTACCTCCCTGATCTTTACCCAGAAATTATTTCTGATTAATGATTTTGAGGACAGAGCGTCAATGCTTCCGACTGGTTTTACCCAAGTGTTGTACAATACAATTTCTCCGCTTATCTTTGGGGTGTAGGGCATAGATATGAACTGCCAAGTTAAAGCTCTTCTATCCTTTATCCCGCACGCAGAAATCTGTGAAGGAAGAATTCCAAACATTGATGACAACTGGGATATTGCTTTTATCGTCTCTCTATCCTGCTTCTTCATGACCAAGAGTAGGTTTTTCATGCCGATTATAGGCATGGATTTTTCGTCGAGCCAGAGTTTCTGAGCGTCCAAGCCACCCTCGATTATTTCCCATACCTGAAAATCTTCTGGGAATTTTTTAATGACGCCCCTGATTCCTGGCGTCCTTGAAACATATCCGTTTATTCCTATAAAGCTCTCTATGTCTCTGCATCCTAGGCTTCTCAGCGCTTCAAGACTCAGCTTTCCCATTTTTACCTAATCTATCGATACATAGCTTGTATATTGACTCGACTATCATCGACGCTGCGCCTAAGTATTCTTCATAAGTCCTTGGAATGGCCTTTTCGGGACTTATGCCAGCCTTCTCAACTATTTTTCTAAGCTCGCCTAAATATTCGTCTGGACTCCCTGCGTCTATTCTTCTTAATTCATCGATTATGTCCTTACCGGATAGACGCACCCTTATTTGGACAGCCTCGCTCAGTATCTCCGGATGCTTCTCAACATCCCTTCTCATCAGTTCTCTATTAAAATAAATTCTTTTAAGAAAACTCCGTAAGTTCTTTATTCCCAAGACTAGGTATGATATCGATGCTCCATAGTTCCTCTTGAGGGTGGAGTCTGAGAGGTCTCTTTGAAGCCTAGAGACTAGCAGACGAGTAGATAAAAAGTTTAGTAAGTTGGAGGATAGTTCTAAGTTCCCTTCAGCGTTTTCGATCTCTATCGGGTTCATCTTCTGAGGCATCGTCGATGACCCTACGCCCACTCTTCTGACCAACACGTATCCCATCATTGTTAGTAACCATAGATCTCTGCAAAAATCAACGAGGCATCCTGCTAGTACCGACAATGCCTGGAGGTATCTCGAAACGTCGTCGTGAGGTAGTATCTGCTTAGTCGCTATCCATGGCTCCAATCCAAGCCGTTTGATAAACTCCTCAAGCAACCCTATAGCGTCTTTTCCAAATATCTCCATCAAGGCGGCATAAGTGCCCACGGCGCCTGATATCTTTCCGGGAAAGCTATAACTACTCAAAAACTCGTAAATCTTCAAAATCCTATAGACATACACAATTAACTCCTTCCCAAGCGTCGTCGGCAAGGCTGGTAGTCCGTGAGTTCTCCCAAGCATTATTGTAGATTTCTCAGTCTTAGCAATCTTAGCCAACTCAAACAAGAATTCCCTGAGAAGTGGTAGTAGAATTTCTCGATTGAAGTCATTAAGCATTAGGGAATAAGCAATGTTTGACACATCTTCAGAAGTGAGGCCAATATGAACTAGATGTGATAAATTGCCTAGGCCACGCTCGTTTAACTTTTCTTTGATGTATCTAATAAGGGCCTCGACATCGTGCCTAGTTTCTTTCTCAATCTGTTTTACTTGTCTTGCCTCGTCGATCGAGAATTTTAAAATCAGATCATTTATCGTTTCTAAAAGTTGGGCGTCAATCTGGTATTTCAAGAATGATGCGACGAATTTGAAGTATTCAAGCTCTACTCTTAGCCTGTACCTAATTAGCCCGAATTCTGAGAAATACTTTCTAAGCTCGTTCAAATTCTCGCTGTATCTGCCATCAATAGGCGAGATGGCCAGCAGCTCATCAATCATTCTCGATCACGTCTTCTATTCGTGGCCCAATACTTATCAACTTTACAGGCGTGTCTAACGCTTCCTCGATGAGCTCCACGTAACTCTTGGCCTCTCTTGGTAACGCTTCGTATCCCTCGCTTACTATTCTATCGATTTCTTCACGGGTGAGAGTCTTCCATCCTGCGAGCTCTTTGTAAATTGGTTTTACTCTACCTAGCTTGGCGACTGTCTCGGGAAACTCATCGATCTTTACTCCGTTAATTTCATATCCGATGCATACCTTTAGAGTGTTGAGCCCAGATATTGTGTCGAGGCGCGTGATGATTAGTCCGTCAACTCCGTTAAGATCTGCGGCATACTTTAGTTGGAATATGTCTAGCCAGCCTATTCTTCTAGGACGACCAGTAGTGGCGCCGTACTCCTTTCCCCTAGTCCTTATTTCTTCTGCCAATGCGCCTGAAATCTCTGTGGGCAACGGCCCCTCACCTACACGCGTAGTATAGGCCTTAGCAACGCCGACTACACTGGTTATTTCTTTTAGACTTATTCCGGCGCCATGCGCTGCTGCTGACGCCAAAGTCGTGCTAGAGGTTACGTATGGGTAGGTCCCGTGGTCAAGGTCTAGCATCGTACCTTGGGCTCCCTCGAAGATTACTGTTCCTCCCCTCGATAATTCATTCTTAATCGCTCGAGAAACGCTGCCAAGATATCTTCTAATCTTATCCACTGCTAACCTCAGCTGTGCTTCCTCTTCATGTAGATTCATTTCTTTACATTTTAACTCAAATAATTTTGGGAGCGTTTTTAGAATCTCTGCGACATTATCGTCCTCCATTATATCAGCTATTCTCAGACCCATTCGCGCGTATCTGTACATGGCGGCTGGACCTATTCCTCTTCGAGTAGTGCCTATTCTGCCTCCTCCCCTGATCTCCTCCAAGTAGCCGTCAAGCTCCTTATGCAGACTTAGAACTACGTGGGCTCTTGGACTTACTATTAACTCAAACTCGCCGACTACTTCCTGAACACTATTTATCTCCTCGATGAGAGTAGCGAGGTCCACGTATACTCCAGGACCTATGGCTGCTCTTCTGCAGGAGACTACGCCTGCTGGCAGCAAGTGTAATCTCAGCTCAGTGTCGCCTATAGTGACTGTATGTCCCGCGTTTGCGCCACCGTTAAACCTTACAGCGAGACCAGCCTTGCGACATAGGTATGCTGATATCTTTCCTTTACCCTCGTCCCCCCACTGAAGACCTACAAGTACTGTTCCTCCCATTTCTTAAGCGACTCTATCAACATCGTGTGGATAACCTTCTCTTACTCCAGCTTCTGTTATTCTTATGAATATCGCGTTCTTTCTAAGCTCTTCTAGATTTCTGGCTCCGAGGTAGCTCATGCCTGATCTTAGCCCGCTTATAAGTTGCTTAATGACGTCGTATACTGAACCCTTATAGTCCACGTAGGCCTCGATACCCTCAGCGATGTATGAGAACTCAGAAGCATCATCGAACTGTACCTCTCCTTTTTCCTTTAATTCTCTGCTAAGCATAGCGTAGAATGAAGCCATCCCCCTGTAGATTTTGTATTTTCTCCCGTTACGAGTTACTATTGCTCCTGGGCTTTCGTCTGTCCCAGCGAAGAGCATGCCTATCATTGTGGTGGAGGCTCCCGCCGCTAGTGCCTTTACTAGGTCAGCCGAGCTCCTTATGCCGCCGTCAGCCATCAATGGCACACCCAACGTTTCAGACACTTCGCTGCAAGACATTATTGCCGATAGCTGAGGCACGCCTACTCCTGCGACTATTCTAGTTGTGCAGACTGCTCCCGGGCCTATCCCCACCTTGACACAATCAGCCTCAGAGGCAAGGTCTTGGAACCCCTCAGGAGTAGCCACGTTACCCGCAATTATTTGGATCCCATCTCCCAGCTCTCTTCTAAGCTCTTTTAAACACTTTATCATGCTTCTTGTATGTCCATGGGCGACGTCAACAACGATTACGTCAGTCTCTGCTTCTTGAAGGGCTTTGGCTCTCTCGATGTAGTCTCCTCTGACACCTATTGCTGCAGCGACCATCATTCGGCCCTTCGAGTCTCTTGAGGAGTATGGATACAGACCGCGTGACTTTATGTCTTTTGCAGTTATTAACCCAACAACCTTGTCGTCCTTGTCAACTACAGGAATCTTTTCGACCTTGTAGCTCCTGATGAGACTTACCGCTTCATCTATTGTGACTCCTGGCCTAGCGGTAACTAATCGCGTCCTAGGCGTCATCACTTCATCGACCAAGACGTCATCGGGCTCGAAGGCAATGTCCCTACTAGTAACGATTCCCTTTAGGCGTCGATCCTTGTCGACTACGAGGAGTCCTGAAACGCCCAGCCTCTTCATCTCTATCCTAGCGAGGCCCACCTTCGTGCCCTGCAAAATTGTGTATGGATCTTCTATCATGATGCTTTCGGCCCTCTTAACCCTTTGGACCTCTGCTACTTGTTGTTCGATTGACATGAATCTGTGGATTACTCCTATTCCACCCTCTCTAGCCATGGCTATTGCCATGTTGCTCTCAGTAACGGTGTCCATAGCCGCGGATACCAAGGGTATATTTAACTTGATCTTCCTAGTAAGCATGGTCTCTACGCTTGTTTCTCTTCTAGACACTATCTCGGAGTATCTTGGAATCAGGAGAACGTCGTCAAAGGTTATACCTAAGCTTTCTAGAAATCTAGCCACTCCATTCCCTTTATAGATTAGAATTTTCTCCATGTTTTATATCTTTACTAACGGGTCGGGACATTGTTTTAATAGTCGCTCTGATTGATTTTTGTAAGATGAAACATTGAACAGGGTCGGCCTAGCCGTCTATGCGAGTCACTCAGCTATCCAGATCTTAATCGGTGCTCGGGAAGAGGGACTACCAATCACTCTTTTTGGACCACCTGAAGCATTAAAACTGTATAAGAGATTTCCAGGCCTGATAAGTAATGCGGTCGAGTACAGGGGCGAAGACTGCCTCAACCTGCTCAAAGAGGAGGGAAACATATTAGTCCCTAGTGGAAGCATCGTCGAATACGTCGGATATGAGGCAATTAAGAGATCGGGAATCCCGTACTTCGGACTAAAAGAACTGATAAAGTGGGAGTCAGACTGGAGTTTAAAGTTAAGGCTTCTCAAAGAGGCAGACATACCTATCCCAAAAATCTTTAAAGAACCACAAGGCGTAGACTCGACAGTTATTGTAAAGCTTCCGGGAGCCAAGGGTGGTAAGGGATTCTTCATCTCCAAGAGCCCAGAAGAAATAGAGAGTAGATTGTCAAGGCTAACAGCTGATGGGAAAATCAAGTCACTCGAGGACGTCTGTATCCAAGAATATATTGTGGGCGCGACGATGTATGCCCACTACTTCCAGAGCCCAATCTTTAATAGACTTGAAATAACTGGATTCGATATTCGCTACGAGACAAATGTAGATGGTTTGAAAAGACTGCCCCCATCGTTTGCTGAGGAAATATCACCATCTTTTACAGTGTGTGGCAATATACCTGTTTATCCGCGTGAAAAGCTGTTAGAGATATTCATTGAGTATGGAGAAAGATTCGTTGAAGCGACCAAGCGACTTATTCCTCCTGGAATAATCGGTCCGTTCTGCCTAGAATGCGTCGTGAACGAGGATTTAGAACCTATAGTCTTCGAATTCTCTGGTAGAATCGTGGCAGGCACTAATATCTACCTTCTAGGTAGTCCCTACCTCAAGCTTTATTGGGGAAAAGAAATGAGTGTTGGCAGACGCATAGCTAGGGAAATAAAAATCGCAGAAGAGACTAGCAGACTAAACGAGGTCATCACGTAGTCCAAAAAGGCTTTATTTGGATAGCCATCTATCTATGGCATAGTTGGTTACAATAACTTTAGGGAGCCCGTTACCAAGTCAACCATCTCGCTTGGCGCAGGCCCTATGCCGAGCGTAGTTATCGTTCCAGGCTCAAGCTCAGTCAATCCAGCGTCTGATATCAATGCGCAGGGCAGTCCAAGTTTTTCAGCACGTTCTCTTAGAGACAGAAGTTCATCCACATTTTCTACTTTGACCACAACTTTTTTCTGACTTTCAGCTAGCCAGTTTTCGGCCCAATCCCTTCTCTTATTGTAAGCATCAAGAAATGATGATATAGATGCATGAGCGACCTGTACTGCTAACTTGCCCCTACTCATCTTTAGGTCGGACCTAACGACGATCACCTGCTTATATCTGAAGGACATCACTCAAATATTCACCGTTTATTTATGATGTGTTGGTTATGCTACGTAATTTAACTTTAGTTCCCTCTGCGGGCTTATTGTTTATCGATCTGACGATTACTTTTCCCTCGTATTGGCTCATCGCTGCCCTCACCTCTCCAAGCCTATCATCGGTCGTTATTGCGGCAAACGCCGGACCAGTACCAGACACACCGCATGACAGTGCCCCCGCCCTTAATGCATCTATGATTATTGCTGTTGGTAATGAGAGGGCAGATGCGTGTAGCAGCCCATTGAGCGTCATGGCCTTAAAATAATTTCCCTCAATTGCTAATCTATACGCTTCTTCGACAAGATCCCTGACTGGGCCTAAGGATTCGCTTCTAAACTCTTTAGTGAATTGTCTCTTAGCCGGCACCAATATCACGGCCCTTAGGTCAGACGGCGCCCTCACATGTCTTATAACAATGTCTCTCCGATTATCAGTGACTACTATCCCACCCAACGCACAGCTTGAAGCATCATCAATTGCACCCGTGATCGAAGTCCCCGATCTACGTGAAGCCTCGGCAACCATTTTTAGAAACTCGTCAGTCTCGACGCTCATGTTGAGTGCGTCTAAAACTGCCAGTGTAATTGCGACTGCGGCCGAGCTTGAGCTCTTCAGCCCGACTGCTATGGGGATATTAGACCTCGTCCTTATCCTACAACCAAGCGGCCCCAAATTAAACCTCTCTGATACCACTTCCACTATTGCTTTGGCTAAGGAGTCGTCACCTACCTCCTCCTTGTTGACTAAGCGTGTCTCACCGTCATCGGTCAGTTCGACCTCAGCCTCGGTCTCGAAGTCCACACCGATCGCTGCGCCCCTCCATATCGAGATAGCGTTAATTATCGTGACGGCGCCGTATGCCCTAGCCCAGCCTCTCTCCTCCATCATTCCCACGACTAATTGATCGAGAGTAACCTTTAAATTAGACCTTCTCTACGCTAAACGCAAGAGCAGGGGGATAGGCGTGGGGAGCGTAAACCTAACCTTGATTGGTTTCGCGACCTACGCCTATTTCTATGCCTGGACTAATTAGATTTCCCCCTCCCTTCCCCCTGCTCTTGAGGTGTTTTGTGATGTCTAGAAATATTTTGAATTTTGGAGTGAGGTGTATGCTATGCGTAGGATGAAAGCAGCAGTTCTAGGCGGTACAGGAATGGTCGGACAGCTCTACGTCGATTTGCTTGCGAAGAATCCATGGTTTAAAGTTGCTGCCGTCACCGGCAGATCCAACGTTGGTAAGACACTCGCAGAGGCATACATGGGAAGAGGAAATATACCTGAAGAGTGTAAAGACCTAGAGGTCCTGCCCTCAGATCCGTCGAAGATAGATGCAGACATTGTTTTTAGTTGTCTACCCTCGAGCGCCGCAAGAGAAGTTGAGCCAAGATTCGCAAAGGCTGGATTTCCAGTAATCAGCGACGCATCTGCACATAGAACGTGGCCAGACGTCCCTCTCATAGTGCCGGAGATCAATCCAGAACACCTAGAACTCATCGATCTACAGAAGAAGAACAGGAACTGGGACGGCTTCATCGTCACGACCCCTAACTGCACGACGGTAGGCTTCGTGATGCCTCTAAAAGCTTTAATGGACAAATACGGCCTAAGATACGCAAACTTGGTCTCAATGCAGGCCGTCTCCGGGGCCGGATACAGCGGCGTGCCCTCGATGGCAATCCTTGGAAACATCATTCCATACATAGACGGCGAAGAGAGCAAAGTAGTTGAAGAGCCTAGAAAAATTTTGGGAAGACTTAAGGACGGATCAATCGAGCCTGCCGAAATTATTATCGACGCAACATGCACACGCACGCCTACGATATATGGTCACCTCGAGGTCATTCAAGTCGAGCTATCAGAAGACGCCGATATAGATGATGTGAAAGAAACACTAAACACGTTTACGGGGCTACCTCAGATGCTCAAGCTTCCCTCAGCTCCTAAAAGACCCATTCACGTCTTTGAAGAGCCAGATAGGCCTCAGCCGAGGCTTGACGCTGACTTCGGAGACGTTAAGGGAATGATCGTAACAGTCGGTAGGCTTAGAAGGGCAAACAGGCCGCGGCACTACTCCTTCGTCTCACTAAGCCATAATTTGATCAGGGGTGCGGCTGGAACCGCGATACTAACAGCAGAACTCTTAATTGCTACTAGGAGGCTGAGTTCTTGATGGTGGCGGGTAAGCAAGTTCGGCTAGGCAGAATAACGGAGAAGGGAAAGATGCTATGCATACCGATGGATCACGGCATAACCGCAGGTCCAATGAAGGGCTTAGACAAGATTTACGACACTATCGAAAAAATAGAAAGAGGAGGAGCGACAGCTTTCCTCGTGCAGAAGGGAATAATCAAACATATGAAGAGAGTGCCAAAGATTGGCTTTATCGTGCATTATTCCGCAAGTACGACGGTAGGTCCAGACCCGAACTGGAAAGTTAGGGTTGGGTCGGCATTGTCAGCAATTAGGCTGGGAGCAGATGGATTATCAGTCCACATAAACATCGGAAGTAAAATGGAGCCTTACATGCTGAGGAAGCTAGGACTCCTCGCAGACGAGTGCGACGCCCTCGGTCTACCTATGATAGCAATGATGTATCCTAGGGGCGAGGGAATAAAGGATCCTAATGACCCGAACATACTGGCTCACGTAGCTAGAGTAGGCGCTGAGCTGGGTGCGGACATCGTCAAGGTGCCATTCACCGGGGATGAGAACACTTTCAGAAAAGTGGTTGATGCTTGTCCAGCTCCAGTAGTCATGGCTGGGGGCCCAAAGATGGACAACGATGAGGCTGTACTAACAATGGCGAGGGCCGCGATGAATGCAGGAGCTATGGGAGTAACCATCGGGAGAAACGTCTTCATGCATGAACATCCAGACATAATGGTAAGAGCTCTAAGAGCCATAGTCATAGAAGATATGAGTGTCGAGGAGGCGCTAAGCATAGTTGAAACAAGACCGAAGTGAGGCAAAGGAGATTATAATAGAGGTAAAGACGCCGAAAGAGGCAGTAGAAGCCGCCTCAAGAGGGGCAACCGCTCTCTTTGGCCCAAGCAACGTTATTCCGCCAGAACTTGAAGGCAAGATCAAAATATACAGCGAAGAGTCAGGCATAACAGTGATTTCACTTAAGTCGCCTTCTGATATAGAGTTGATTTACAGGACTGCTAAGACAGGAGCGCCAGCAATTCTAATTGAGACATCCGACCTAAGAATCATTCCCCTAGAGAATATCTTGGCGAAGCTACAAGGACTGGATACTAAAATTTTTGTCAGAGTGGACAGGATCGAAGACGTTGAGACATTTTTCGGAGTACTAGAGAAGGGAGTTGACGGCGTTGTTTATAGGGCGTCTAACATGGAAGAAGTCTCGCTCCTCAGGGACTATCTAAACTATGTCAGGCACGTGGACTTAGTTGCAGCGAGAGTTAAAGACGTCGTAAATGTAGGTATTGGAGAAAGGGCCTGCATAGATACGACGTCAATGCTGAGAGTCGGTGAGGGACTACTTGCGGGCAGCATGTCTAGGATGCTATTTTTGGTGCATAGCGAAGTCATTGGCTCAAGTTTTACTGAGCCCCGCCCATTCAGAATAAACGCAGGAGCAGTACATCTCTACACGTTGGGGCCGCTGGGAAATACTTACTATCTATCTGAGCTAAAGGCCGGGAAGAGAGTACTAATAGTCGCGAAGGACGGCTCATCTAGAATCGCAACGATCGGCAGAGTAAAGATTGAGAGAAGACCATTGATAATGATCTCCGCAGAGTTTGATACTACTGACGGCTCTGTAATACTTCAAAATGCCGAGACAATACGACTAGTTAGCCGGAATGGAGAGCCAATAGAGGTTACGAGGATAAGCCCAGGCGAAGAGGTTTTGGTCCACTTATCTGGAAGGTCTGGCAGACATATGGGGATGAACGTAGAGGAAAGCATAAATGAAATTTAGGCCGGAAGAAAAAATTTGCGTATCCCTTGCAGGTGAGACGAGCGAGGAGATCATTAACTACTTACCGGTCTTGAGGGATGCGGGAGCCAAGTTAATAGAGCTAAGACTGGATTTTCTCAGGGATAAGAATTATTCAGCAGTGCTAAACGCTGCGTCCAAACATGATTTTATAATAATATCAACAGTCAGGAACAGGACCGATGGGGGCGTATTCTCGGGCAGCGAAAATGAGCGACGAAAAATTCTTTTGGAAAGTGCCTCTACTGCGACGTATGTTGATATTGAGTATGATACGTATGTTTCGGAAAAAATGATTACTGATGAGTTGAGGAGCTCCGGCGCAAAAATACTAATCTCAAAACACTTCCTACAAGGATCTCCAAGAATAGATGTATTAGAGAAAGTTTTAGAGGAAATGAAACTCGTGGGAGACTTGTTCAAGATAGTTACTATTCCCCAAAACTTGTTCGAGGCGACTAATTTATTATCACTTTATAGACATAGCTGGGCTGAGGGGAGACTTATAGCGTTTTGTATGGGAGAAGAATGGACCCTCACTCGAATTCTAAGTGTTTTAATGGGTGCTCCCTTCACGTATGCTCATGCCGGGAACTCGGCCGTTGCATCAGGCCAACTCTCATTCATAGAAATGAAGAACGAACTGGAGAAACTTTCTTGGATGATTGAGAAATGGCTTTCTTAGCAGTAATCGGTCATCCAGTCGCTCATTCACTATCTCCACTGATGCATAATTCAGCTTTGTGGTTGTACAAGTTACCTTACAAGTATTTAGCAATCGATATACCACCAACGAGTCTTGAAAAGGCCGTGAACATTTTATGGAATTTAGAATTCATGGGCTTTAACATAACTATACCACACAAAGAAAGAGTGGCAAAGATGTCGGTGGAGCTTTCAGAAGAAGCAGCAATAACTGGCGCAGTGAACACTACACTAAGAAGAAGCGACGGCTGGAAAGGCTTTAACACTGATGTTCAAGGATTTATATCGAGTCTTTCAAGATTAGGAGTAAAAACAATAGACTCCTGCCTGTTATTAGGGGCAGGCGGCTCTGCCAGGGCTGTGATATATGCTCTAGACAAGGTCGGTACTAGGAAAATAATAATAGCCAATAGGACGCGGGAGAGAGCTGTAAGGCTTGCTGAATTTATGATGCCTAAGATTAGCTGCAAGTTAGAGATAGTAAATCTGAATGAGGCTAATAACTATGCATCGAAGTCTGAACTTTTGGTAAATGCCACTCCTGTGGGACTAGTTGAAGACAAATTATTAATAGACCCAGAAGCTTTGGATAGTAGTCAAATCATTTATGATCTTGTATATTCGCACAAGCCCACGTCACTAATACGTGCAGCAAGAAGTAAGGGCTGCAGGACCATTGATGGGGTTGTACACCTCGTTGAACAGGGAGCTGCATCATTCAAGATATGGACCGGAGTGAGTCCCGACGCTTCCTTTATGGAAATAGTAGTTAGGAACGAGTTGTGGAAAAGGTGGAAAAAGAGTGGCGCTGGTCAGGATAACATGTAGACAGGCAGAGGGAAAAATTCAGGCGCCTCCAAGTAAAAGCTATACGCACAGAGGCATAATCATCGCGTCCCTAGCAGAGGGTACGTCTACAATCCATAATCCCCTCCTGTCCATGGATACTGCTACCTCGATTGACGGTGTAAAACTTATGGGCGCAAAAGTAATGCTGGAAGACAGAAAACTAATAATTTATGGGGTTGAGCAGCCGGAGACTCCGACAGACGTCATAGACGCTAAGAATTCCGGAACGACCTTAAGAATCTTGACTGCAGTCGCTGGACTAGTTAAAAGTGGGTATACAGTACTGACGGGTGATGAAAGCCTCAGGAGGAGACCTATGCAGCCATTGTTGGATGCTCTCCAACAACTCGGAGTAGAGGCGTGGTCGACGAGGCTCAATGGATGCGCACCAGTGATAGTGAAGGGGGGCGGATACAAATTTAGGGAATGCACCATCAGTGGCGAGATAAGCAGCCAATACATTTCCGGCCTAATGATCGCGGGGGCAAAAACGAGTGAAGGAGTCCTGATAAATATAACGGGCAGGATTGTTTCTTTGCCCTACATATATGCTACGATGAAGACACAGGAAGTGTTTGGGGCGAAATCCATCATCTCAAATAATCAAATAATCACCGATGGATGTGGATATAAATCGGCTGAGTTTAAAGTGCCTGGAGATTATGGACTCGCCGCATTCATACTCGCAATACCTTTCATAGCCGGAGGAGAAGTTACTGTGAAGGGACTGAGCCCCGATCTCCCCCAATCTGATATTTCTATAGTTAACATAATAAAAGAAATGGGAGGAGACATCGAGCAGCATGGTGACGAAGTTACTGCAAGGCACTCTACTCTGGATGGATTAGCTGTCTCGCTTAGGGATTCTCCAGACCTATTGCCAGTAATATCTGTGCTAGCTGCTGTGGCTAATGGAGAAACCGTCATAACTGATGTGAAACACGCTAGGTTTAAGGAAAGCGACAGAATATCTGTCATAGCTTCTGAGTTGAAGAAGGCTGGCATACATGTGGAAGAGATGCCAGACGGGGTGAAAATAAGGCCCGGAGAGATAAAACCCGCTGTACTGGACCCACATGCCGATCATAGACTCTTCATGGCGTTTTCACTACTATCGATATATTCGGGTGGAAGAATCTTAGTTAAGGATCCAGAATGCGTTGCCATCTCTTATCCCCAATTCTTAAAGGACTTAGCTTCTACCGGCTGCGAGGTGGAAGTTGTTAATGACGAGTAATGTATTAGGAGAGCGGTTCGTCGTCGTCAGCTTTGGCGAGAGCCACGGCAAATGTGTTGGCGTGGTGGTTGATGGGTGTCCCGCTGGACTCCCAATCTCTGAGGAAGAAATCCAGTCATTCGTCAACTTAAGACGGCCCGGACAATCGGTAGTCACTACTCAGAGAAGAGAGGAAGACAAAATTGAGGTGCTTAGCGGCATACTTGACGGCTATACTACTGGAGCGCCGATAGCTATGGTAATCTGGAATAAGGACGTAGATTCAGACGCCTACAGAATTTTTAGAAAAATCCCCAGGCCGAGCCATGCCGATTATTTCTCATTCATAAAATACGGCGGGTTCAATGACTGGAGAGGTGGGGGAAGATTCTCGGGAAGAATAACGGCAGGATACGTCATGGCCGGAGCTATAGCTTTAAAGTTGATTAGGCATGTCTTGGGAATAGAAGTAGTAGCCTACACGAAGAGCATAGGAGACGTAAATACTCGCGAGCTATCTATCGAAGAGATAAAGCAAAATAGATATTCAAACGAGGTAAGATGCCCCGATCCTGAGGCGGCTGAAAAAATGAAGGAATTAATAACTAGAATGAGGAGAGAGGGAGACAGTGTTGGCGGAATAATAGAGTGTATCGCCCTAAACGTCCCGATCGGTCTCGGAGAACCCGTGTTTGACTCACTTGACTCAGATATTGCTAAGGCGATCTTCTCCATTCCAGCTGTAAAAGGGATAGAATTCGGCAAAGGCTTCGCAGCGAGTAGAATGACTGGATCGCAGCACAACGATCCATTCACGTTGATCAATGGAAAGATACTTCCGAGAACCAATAACGCGGGGGGAATTGTTGGAGGCTTGTCGACTGGAAGAGAGATTGTTTTTCGCGTGGCGTTTAAGCCCCCAGCATCGATCGTGAAGCCCCAGAAAACTTTGAATATCGAAACACTAATGGAAGATGAGCTCGTGGTTAGTGGCAGACACGACACCTCAGTGGTTCCAAGAGCAGTACCTGTCGTTGAGGCAATGACTGGAATAGTATTGGCCGACCACGCGATAAGAGCAGGACTGATAGGCCCAGTCATTAAAAAAGGCGAATAAACATGTATTCAGAAGACATCAAAAACATACGAGAAGAGATCAGGGACATCACGGGGAAAATTCTCGAACTCATATCTTATAGATTAAAGAAGTCGGAGGAGATTGGAAAAATAAAGATAAGAGAGGGACTACCCACAATCGACCACGATGCTGAAAGAGAGCTAAGAGAATATGTAAGAGAAAAATCATCACAGTTCGGACTCGATGATGCGTTTACGCAACGATTAATGACGCTAATATTCAAAGAGTCAGTAAAGCTTCAAGAAAAAAGAACAATGACAATCAAAGAGTCGCAGATAACTCACATGGACATTTTCAGGAGAGCCAAGGAAATGGAAGCTAAGGGTAAAAAAATAATTCATCTCGAGGTAGGTGAGCCAGATTTTGGAGCCCCTCTCTCAGTTGCTGAAAGACTAAGCGAAGCAGCGAGGGCTGGATATGCATTTTATGGAGAGGCAAGAGGGCGAGCCGAGCTAAGGAAAGCAATAGCCGAGCATCTCGAAAGAAGGTTCGGAGTCCCTTTGAAGGATAATGAAGTTTTAGTGACTCCAGGTGGTCGTTTTGCCGTCTATCTCGCGGCTGCCGCTACTCTATCCCCTGGAGATGAGGTTCTCGTCATTGATCCATCCTGGCCGATGTACAAACAAGTAACAGAGTTTTTACAATGCAGACCTATAGTTGTAAAGACATCCATCGATGCTGGATGGATTCCGAGTGTTGAAGAACTTGAAAAGACAACGAGCCGTGCGACCAAGCTATTATTCATTAATTATCCGAATAATCCAACGGGAGTAACAATCGATAGAAGAAGGCTTGAAGAAATAGTAGAATTTGCTAAGAGTAAAAAGCTCTACCTTGTTAGTGATGAGGTCTATATGGACTATTCATTCACTGACTTTACGTCGGCAATAGAGCTGGGATACGAAAATACAATTATGCTCATGTCTTTTTCCAAGAGTTATGGAATGACTGGGTATAGAATTGGCTATTTGGTCGCGAGAAGAGAAATAATTGAGAGAGCTGCCAAAATCCAGTCGCTACTCATGACTTGTGTACCCGAATTCATACAGATGGCCGCAATTGAGGCACTGAAAGATTCGGAAACACCGAAAAAGTATTGTGAAGAAATGAAAAAAAGAATCGAGATGGTGTGTCAAAGACTAGATAAGGTTGGAGCGGAATATGTTAAGCCAAGTGGTGGAATGTATGTTTTCCCCAGATTTAAAATAATGAAAGATGATTCTTCAGAGTTTGCGTTAAGACTACTCGAGAAATACGGCGTCGCAGTAGCTCCAGGCTCAGCTTTCGGGGACTATCCTCAATTCATAAGAATATCAACAGGCACTGAAATCAGCCAAATAATTGAGGGAGTTGATAAGCTTATAAAAGCAATAGAGGATTAGCAAAACAAAGTCTTTTTATTACATATAGCTTTATTAAAATCGATAAAGTTGGCTCAGGCTTCCAAAGATGAAAAGCAGGAGAAGTCAATATACGACGCGATGAAAGAGTCTTTGATGAATAGGATGGCCGCCGAGATCACGTTATCAAGCAACAGCGGAATAACCATGAAGAAATGGCGTGTTTTATTCGGCTTGAAGCAGAGCGAGGTAGCTAAAAAAATGTCAATATCTCCCTCTGTTTTGAGCGATTATGAGAAGGGAAAACGCAGATCTCCCGGAATTGGCTTCGTTAGGCGATTTATCAAAAGCCTAATCGAACTAGAAGAGGAGCGTGGGGGACTCAATATTCATAAATATTCAGGATACGCAACAACTATTCATAAAGCAATAATTGATATTGGAGAGTACAGAGTGCCTCGTAAATTGATAGATCTACTCTCAGCGATAGACGGTGTATTTTTATGGGGTAGCATGAAATCGGACTGCGTCATTTATGGGTATACAGTTATTGACAGTCTGACAGCTATTCGATACATGGATTCACACGAGTTCACCTATATCTTCGGTGCAAATTCAATGAGACTTCTAGTTTTTACAGGAGTAACTACTGGCAGGTCACCAATGGTTGCTGCTAAGGTCTTTCCTTTAAAGCCTGCAGCCATAGCCTTACACGGCCCGCGGAGCGAAAAAGAAGTTGATCGACTCGCAGTCGAGCTGGCAGAGTCGATCGGGGTACCATTAATACTTACTAAGTGTCCTGAAGTAGAAAAAATAGTAAGCAACCTAAAAAAGGCAGGCGAGTAGCATTGAGGTTATATGTAGGATGTTGCGGGTTCCCAATTCCTCAGAAAAAATACGTAGCAGAATTTAATGTTGTTGAATTGCAGTCTACATTTTACAGAGTCCCACGAATATCAACGGCAAAGAAGTGGAGAGAATCTGCTCCTATAGATTTTATATTCACGGTGAAGGCATTTCAAGGAATAACACACTCTATGAATAGCCCTACGTGGAAGAAATCAAACATCAAGCCCACAAAGGGTCACGGCGAGTTTAAGCCAACAGAGGAAGTCCATGAAAGCTGGAAAATCACTAAGCAGATCTGCGAAATATTATCCGCCCCTATAGCTATTCTACAGACACCGCCGACCTTCAAGGATACTGAGGAAAACCTCAAGAATGTAGAGGCATTTTTCGATACTATAGACAGAGGAAAATTACTGATTGGGCTGGAGCCTAGGGGATGGCAAAAAGAAAGCATAATTAAAATTTGTAAGAAGTTTGATCTAATACATGTCACGGATCCCTTTCACAGTCTCCCCTATTATACACTTAATGGTAGGATTTCATATCTTAGGCTTCATGGCAGTCCGCCTGGAAAACGCATGTATTCATACAAGTACACCGACAACGACTTGCAGAAACTAAAAGAGATGATAAACGAAATAAAAGCAGAAGAAGTTTATGTCTTATTCAATAACATATACATGTACGAAGATTCTAAAAGGTTTGTCAGACTATTTAGCTGACTTGACCGGATTAGATGTGGCCCAAAGCATGTCAAAATATGCCTTCGCCAGGCTTGTAAGTCCAAGATGGGCTGAATAAATCCCCAGCGTAGGTCTTTTTTCACGAGCACCCATTAATATTAAGACGACCTCTGAGGAATCACTGATTACTCCTCCTCCAAAGCTGATATCTCTGGTTCTAACCTCTATCTCTTCGCATAGTTTCTTTATGGATTGGTGGTCGAGATCCTCGCCTACTAGGACTTGAATTGTTCCTCCTCTCTCCTTAATCAGGGAAGCAATGGGGAGGAGGATTAGCTGCATGTCTTTAGGTATGTATGGCAAAGCTATTGACAAGTGATGAGTAGCCCTTCCAATGACGTCTCTTATGTGTTTCCATAAATTTTCCTCTCCCCTGATGATCCATAACTCTGGTTTTTCTTTTTCATTTCTACGCTCGTATATCGAGTTTAATTCCTGTACGATTATGTTTACGTACTCTGTGAGTTCCTGCTCTATCTTATTTTTGGTGTTCTCGGCGGCTATTTTAGGTGATTGTGGCTTATATCTGGTAGGCCTGCCTCTTTCAATTAGTACCCATCCCTTATCGGCCAGTGAATTGAGGGTATCGTATATCTTTGAAACCGGTATGTCGCTTTTTTCACTGATTTCACTCGCTATCGATTCTCCCCTGTCTAACAGTGTCAAGTAAGCCCTCATCTCATAATCCGTGAGACCGAGCCTGCGAAAAGCCCTTACCAGTTTATCACTAATTATTAACGACATTCCCTGCATTTCAATAAATAACAATTATTTATAAAGCCTAGGTTAAACGCAACCTATACGGAGGACTTGTATGTAGCAATAATAAATAGACAGAGTTCATTTTAAGTATGTGATGAAGTGCGTCGGCGTTATTGGGACAGGCACGATGGGGCATGGAATCGCTCAAACTGTAGCTATGTCAGGATACAAAGTAATTCTTTACGGCAGGAGACAAGCATCAATTGAAAATGCAATGGACAAAATTAGACTGAGCCTACAAAAATTCATGAGAAAAGGAATCATTAGGTATGAGCAAGTGGAAAAGACGCTCGATAGAATCACAACCACTACATCCTTGAACGAGGAAATGTCAGCGGCATCAATCGTCATAGAGGCTGTAACTGAAGATGTGGTAATCAAGAAAGATCTCTACACTTTAGTTGAGAAAAAAATTTCAGATGACACAATAATTTCAACGACTACTAGCACGATACCTATTTCAGAACTCCAAGAAGGACTGAATAATCCATCAAGAGTAATAGGCACGCATTTTTTCAATCCTCCCCAAATCATGAAATTAGTCGAGATAATGGGCGGTAAATACACTTCGCATGAAACCTTAACCTTCTGCGTTGATTTCGTAAAAACTCTAGGCAAAGTACCCCTCATCTTGAGAAGGGAAATTCCAGGCTACGTCGTGAACAGGATATTGCTGAGCATGTTTCTCACCGCTTTAGACATCGTAGAATTGGGTGAAGCAACTCCAATAGAGATTGACTCGATACTTAAGTATAGGCATGGGCTTCCTATGGGTCTCTTCGAGCTGGCAGACTTCGTTGGTCTAGACGTAGTACTTAACTCATTGAAAATTCTGTGCAGATTTGATAAGACTTTTAGCTTCTCAGAAACGATAGAAAAGATGGTAAATGATGGAAGAGTAGGAATGAAGGCTCGCCGTGGATTTTATGAATATTCTGAGGATGGCAAAAGAGAAGTTTATCTTCACGTTAATGGTGAAAAAGAAAATCTTATAATGAAGATAATGCTCGCTGGAATAAGCGAGGCTCAGGAATTAGTAAACATTGGCGTGGCGGATAAAGATTCGATAGATATGGCTGTAAAACTGGGGCTGAACTTTAGTAAAGGAATTTTCGAGTCTATAGAAGAGAGTCGATTAGCCGGGATGAAGGAATTAATTCTCACGTGACTACCTAGACAAATCATAAATGCCACTGTATATCTAACTGGAGGCGAGACGTATGGGTAAAGAATGTGCACCTAATAGTGTAAAGGATTATGCAGAGATTAAAATTAAGATTGAATCGCCTATTGCTTGGATCATTCTGAACAGACCTCATAGACTCAACGCTATCACTCCGAAAATGATTTCCGAGATTGAAGATGCGTTAAAAGAATTGCAAGTAAGAGAGGACGTGAAGGTCATGATATTTACTGGGAGCGGAGATAAAGCATTCTCAGCAGGCGCAGACGTTAATTTATTAAAAGAATCGGACACTACTTATTCTGGTTACGCATTAACCATTGGACTTTCGAGACTAGCCGCAATGATTGAGGAATATCCTAAACCAACAATAGCGGCAATAAAGGGATACGCATTAGGAGGGGGATTCGAATTAGCACTTGCATGCGACTTTAGACTCGCAACAGAAAACGCAAAGATAGGTCTGCCAGAGATTAATTTAGGACTATTGCCAGCAGGTGGAGGGATGCAAAGATTACTAAAAACAGTCGGTGTAGCTCGCACCAAAGAATTAGCAATGCTCGGAGAACAAATAGACAGCAACGAGGCAATGAGAATTGGGCTGCTTACAAAAGTATTTCCATCAGAAAGATTTGATGAGGAAGTTAAGGAGTTCGCACTGAGGGTAGCAGAAATGCCTCAGCATGCCCTAAAAGCAGTCAAGTTAGCGATACGTGCAGAAAGTGAATCATCATTCAGCTCTAGTAGTTTGTTAGAGTCTTTTCTCTTTGACTTGCTGATTGCGACTAAAGATTCAAAGGAAAGAATTGAGGCATTTCTGAGTCATAGAAAACAACAATCTAAAGTTGAATAATTTGATATAAATTTCCAAATCATCCGGATAGCAGTACATTGCTTATTGTCATCTTGCTCATCATAATCATCATTCATATTTGAGAGACCAGTTTAAGGATGTCACATTCACTATTTCTTCGAGTAAGGAGTTATTTGAAGCTGCAATTACAGCATATCTGTCTTTGATCATTGTTTCTGTCAACTCGAGTCTATGCTTATCCATTAGCCAGCAACCTCCTGCTTTTTCAAGAATAAACAACGCAGGGATCAAATCAAATAGTCTGAGCTCGGGGGATAAGCATACAAATGCATCGATTTTACCGGCCACGATCTGACAGATCTCGAGAAGTGATGAACCGAGATTCCTTACATACCTGGTCTTCTGGCATAGTTTTAAAAACCTTGTAGCGGCCTCTCCTCCTCTTTTTAGAGGCCTAAAATCCAAAGAAATCACAGCACTATCCAGCTTCTTGGGTATACTATGTGATGCGGAACCATCTTCTATGTAAACTCCTTTTCTGTCAGCGAGAAAGAGCTGCCCACCCGGAATATCTATCACTCCTGCCGCTACTAAGTCCTCGTATCTTGGCCCCTCAAATATGGCTATACCTGAGGAGAAGAATCTCAATCCTCTCTTCATGTTTGTGCTTCCGTCGATCGGGTCAATCAAAACTATGTACTTGCTGTTTTGAATATCACCAATTATACCTCTCTCCTCCGTTACAATCGACACATCGTCCATCTGTGTAGTAATAATTTCTACTATTTTTTCCTCGCATGCAACATCGCCTATCGTTGACACGTCTCCGAAAGCTCCTACACCTCTCTCAATGCTTACCTCTCCCTTCTTAGCAAGTGTTAGATAGGTCTTTCTGGCACTACTGAGCGCACTCGCTATGATTTTCTTGAAATCGAACATAAACACGCACACCTAAGACTTTCTTCTTGAAAGGGCTCTTTTTATGTATGAAGATAGTAACGGATACCTTCTATTTAGTTCAGCCTCTATTATCGATGCCACCTCCTCACTAATACTAAACCTCGGCCTCGTATTCTTAAGATAATTCAGAAGGATGGAGCTGAAAGGTGAGTAAAAAGCAACTCTTGGCTGCTTCTTGCCCTGCTCAAGGGATAAGGCAATGGCTTTTTTATCAATCACTGAGGCGGCCTTATCACTCATCTTTTCTTTCTCTCTAACTTTCGGTTTCTTAACCTTCTCTTTTTTCTCTTTACGTTCCACACCCATACCATCCATCAATGCAACAACTTCTTAAAAGGTTTATCTTAAAAGGTTAACCAAAACAAAACACAACTCAAAAGCAATTGGAAAACTTATCCAGACCTAATCTTCCCAACGATTCGTATTGCCGAAGGCTAATTTTCGGGTTATTTACCCGTTTTGAGCTTTGTAAGGGCGGCTAAAGTAAAATTATTTCAATTTTAACCGAGTAAGTAGCTGTGAGTGGTATTTAAACTACCTAATGATCTTAGGCATTTCACTTTTAATTGAA
>CAYTRT010000001.1:25646-57613 GCA_964440295.1 uncultured Nitrososphaeria archaeon | reverse complement strand
CTGTGAGTGGTATTTAAACTACCTAATGATCTTAGGCATTTCACTTTTAATTGAAAAATGTTCTCAAATATTATGGTGCTTTACATAATTTTTGGTAAAAATTAAAAGGTAAACATTCTACGATTTACCTATTTTAAGATTAACAGATGGCCAAGTACCTTAGGTCAGCTGGGGAGTCCTTTCCGGCAGATAGAATTGTGGTTATTTTTGACAAAAAAAGGAGCTGAGGTACTGATATGATCAAAAAAATGAGGACGTTTTTTGGCATAAATTTTTCATTTGCGATATGCTTATAAATGAATTTTAGGATTGACGGGCTGAAGAGTTTAGGAGTGAGTGGACAGCTAAATCAAGAAAGAATAGAGGTCACTAGTGCAAAAGGAATTATTGGTAAACATGTCTATGGGAACCTTTATGGATGTGATAAAAAAGTATTGTCCGACGTTAACTTGTTAAGAAGACTGGTCAGCGAGGCGGCTGAGCTCGCTAAAATGACGTTGATCGAGGTGAGGTCCTGGAAATTTGGCGGTGAGAAAGGGGGAGTCTCGGTTATAGCATTAGTAGTAGAGAGCCACATCGCTATTCATACTTGGCCTAACTATAGATACGCTGCAATCGACGTCTTTACTTGTGGTGAAAGGAGTAATCCAGACGAGGCGTTTGAGCATATACGTAGTGCATTAGCACCGTCCAAGGTAATAAAGCACTACGCCGATAGGTCCGCACTAAGTTCACCTTAATTAAACAAATCATTTATTTCCCAACGCATTTAGATAAGTTAATTAATCATAATTTTGCTTCTCCAGATTAAGGTGTGTGGCTAGTGATACTGTCAGATTTTGATCTCTGGAATTATATAAAGAGTGGAAGATTAAAAATTGAGCCGCTTGAACCTGACATCGTCCGGGAGAATGGACTGGATCTTAGGATCGGATCAACCATTGGTAGGCTAAAGAAGACCGAGAAAATATTCGACCCTAAGAATGGAGATATTGAAGAATTTTTCACGTTGGAGACTGGTGATAGCTTCGTTGTCTATCCACACGAGCACGTTTTACTACATACAATCGAGTACGTCGCCCTTCCTAGAGATATTATGGCCTTTGTAAACCTTAGAAGCAGTTATGCCAGAATAGGATTAACAGTGCCGCCGACAATTATAGACGCAAATTTTGAAGGCCAACTAACGATAGAGATGATAGGGGGCGAATTTCCTGTTAGGCTATACTCGGGTGAACGATTCATCCATGTCGTGTTTGCCAAGCTTACGTCTCCAGTGGAGAAGCCATATTCTGGTAGGTATCAGAAGCAACGTGGAGTAAAATTACCGGTCTTTAAATAAAAATTTACAGCCTGATCTCCAACAAATCGTGTGCAATGTAGATGCGGCATTTAAATTTCTCTGCTACTTTATTAACTAGGTCCGCCTCACGTCCACTCCAAGCAGGGTAAAGATGAGTAATTACAAGTATTCTTGGCTTAGCTAATGAGACTATCTGTGACAGGTCATCCTCTGATGTGTGTTCGCCGATCAAACAGTTCTTCGGAAACGAGCATTCATGAATTAGCAAATCAGCGTTTTTAGCAGCCTCTACTATGTTAGGGTCAAATGCCGTATCTCCTGAAAAGACTAAAACTTTGTTTTTCACCTCCAGCCTATACATTATTCCTGAACTATGCTTAACCGGCCTAGAGATGATCTTAAGCCCATCATGATCTTTAACGTCGTTTTCAACCATTTCGCATATTTTGGTATAGCTATGATACTTAATCACGTTGCTTAGATAGTTGTAATATTTGTTATGGTCTATCGTTTGTTCTAAGAAATTTGTTAATCCTCTTGGACCATATATTCTTATGGTAGTGGGATTGGCCGCTATCTTTCCGTCCTCGTCATATGCTCGCAGTTTTAGGAATGGCAGTAAGTCGGAGGAGTGATCGATGTGGAAATGCGTTAATAAAACGCCATCTATCAACCATGGATTTATGTCGGCATGACGCATCTTTTCAATTGTGCCTGGACCGCAGTCTAGGAGTATTTTATGAGAACCTGTGTCTACGTATATGGAGGAGGCAAATCTATTCCTAGTCGGGATTATCGAGCCCGATCCCAAGATGATAACTCTGATCATGTCTCCTTTGTCTTCTTCAGAACTTTTACTCCGTATATCTCTGTTGTTGGGTACTCGCCTTTTTCATTCTTTTCATACTGTTTAACCATGTCCCAGATATTAAGTAGGCTACTCATGACTGCCGTGAGGGCCTCCATTTCAACCCCAGTCTTTGCGTGAGAGACAACGCGAGAAGTCACTTTTATTGAAGAGCTGGTCTCATCAACGTAAACATCGATGCTAACATTGTCGAGCAATAATTGGTGGCATAGTGGAAGAAGCATTGGGACACTCTTGGCACCAAGTATTCCTCCGATCTTTGCCATAGTTATTGGGTCTCCTTTGGCCACTGCTCCATTTTTTATTAATTCAATTGTTGAATTTTTGAGTCTTATGTGTCCCTCAGCGACCGCCTCTCTCCTGACTATATTTTTTTCAGATACATCAACTTGACTCATGATTAAGCATTCTTCGTGATCCGTAAAAAGGTTTTTTCAATAGAGGAATATAAATTATATACTTATGCATTTTAAATCGATGTTTTGGCTCATATTTCTGGAGTTGTCTTAAATCTCAAATAAAACCTGCGTCGTTTTGAATTAATCTCCATAATTTATAGTTTTGTTTTGTTGACAGAGCTGAGTGTAAGTAATGGTTTTTCTTTAGGCATGAATAATACATATTGAGGATGATATAATATGCCCTCTGCGCTTGATTTTATCAAATCTTGTCAAGAGACAGAGAGATTTTGTGGAGAGGGGGAAGTAGAAAAGATTGCAGGAGAATTGCTTAGTTATGTTGGTTTAGGCCTCAGTGATGATTTAAGTAAATTAGACGTACGCGCTACAGAGAGAATACTGAGAAGATTGGTGGAGAAGTATAACAATAAGGCTGAGTTAGAATCGAGAGTTAGGCTGTTAAGATCAATGCTAGAGTATTGTGGCAGTGTTGCTGCCTCAAAATTAGTGAGCAGGGTGCCTATACGCAAGATAGACCCAAATGTTAGGGCGAGGACGTTTCAGCCATTTGTTATTGGGTACACGTTAGATGAAGCGATCAAAGAAGCATCGAGGTGCTTTGCTTGTAAAGAAGCTACATGTATATCAGGCTGCCCAGCAAGAATAAGCATCCCAGCATTTATGCAGGCTGTGGCGAGCAACAAACTTGACGTGGCCAAAAGGATTATAATGAATGTTAATCCCTTTGTCGGCGTCTGTGGATATGCATGCTTCCATCCATGCGAGTCTAATTGTCTCCATTCACTAATTGGCAATGAAGGGATTGCCATATCCCATATTAAGCGCGCAATTTATGAATACACCTCTAGAATCGTTCCCACACCTAAGCCCAGCACTGGATTCAAAATTGCCATAATTGGGTCAGGCCCCGCAGGATTAACAGCAGCATATCATTTAAGACTGGAGGGACATGAAGTAACGGTCTATGACGAGTCCCCATTAATTGGAGGGATGATGGTGCTAGGGATACCGAAGTTTAGGTTGCCGCGCAATGTGGTATCCGATGAAATAAGCATACTTAAAGATATGGGCGTAAAATTTGTCAACGGGAAGAGATTGGGCGAAGACATAACTATAAGTGATCTGTTTAATCAAGGATTTCACGCGGTTTTCCTCGGACTTGGAGCTATGAGGCCACAGCCTGCGAATATCCCTGGAGAGGAGCTCGAAGGGGTCGTCCCTGCTCTTTCTTTCCTGAAAGACGTGAATATGGGATGTGAAGTTAAGGTGCCAGACAACGTCTCAGTCATAGGTGGTGGAGACGTTGCGATAGATGCAGCTAGGACTGCATTAAGGCTTGGCGCGAAAAACGTTATGATACTATACAGACGCTCTGAGGCAGAGATGCCTGCTAAGAAGGAGCATGTAATAGAAGCGATAGAGGAGGGAGTTAAGATATGCTATCTAACCGCTCCTAAAAGATTCTTAGGCATGAATGGAAAACTCACTAACATTGAATGCATCCGAATGGAGCTTGGACCACCTGACAGCTCCGGAAGACGCCGCCCAATCCCAATAGCTGGGAGTGAATACGTAATAGACTCAGAGATGGCGATAATAGCCATTGGACAGACCCCAGCCACTGAATTCTTAAAGAAAAACGGCATAGAGATAACAAACGATGGACGCGTTGTAGTTAATGAGAAGATGGAAACTTCTATTAAGGGAGTTTTTGCTGGCGGCGACCTAGTGAGGGGCCCCTCGACCCTAGTAGATGCGATAGCTGATGGAAAAACCGCAGCCGCAAATATTAACAGTTACCTAAAAACGATCTCTACGATAAAGCATTAGACAAGCAAATATTGACCAAGTTTAAATTAATATAGCTGCGTTATAGAGTAATGTCAAATCAGGTCGATTCCGCCTTGTATGAGAATGAGAAGAACTCTGAGCCACAGACTCCAAAAAAGCTGAGTATGAAGATCGTGGATATCTTCGACGAAATTGAGGAGGCGAAGACTTACAGATTCATAGGTGCTGAAAATGAGCCAATGTTCAAATATACACCTGGGCAGGCTGCGAAGCTGTACTTTGATACACCTATAAAGAAGAATGACTTCAGACTGTATTCAATAGCCTCTTCACCGCTCAGGACCGACTATCTCGAACTCACCATAAAAAGTGAGGGGGGAGATTTTGCTCCACATTTTTTAGCACAGGCAAGAATTGGAGATATATACGTTGTTGAGGGGCCATTCGGCCGATTTCTCTCAAAACCTCTAGAAATGATAAAAAACAAAACTATTGACAGATTAGTTTTTCTTGCATCGTCGAGCGGTATTGTGCCCTTCAGATGCTTTATAGAATACGCTATAGATTCTTCTTTGGATGTTGATCTATATTTATTCTATGTTAATAGAACTAGGAGTGATATAATTTATAGAAGATTGATTCCTGAGCTCTTGGCTAGTTATAAAAAACTTAAAATAATGTTCAACTTAACTCGTGAACATCAGGTTACAGAGGATGAAATAGCTGGACAGGTAATGATTGACTATGAAAACTATCGTGATAGAGTTTCTTTTCTACTAGGAAGGAGACTTGAATTTGAAGATATAAAAAATGCCGTAGAGCGATGGAACGAAGCTTATTACGCCATATGTGGAGGAGCGAGATTTATTTTTGGAGATCGGGAAAAAGGAGAGTTGGGAATGATGCAAAAATTAAAGGTAGGAGGAGTAGAGAGGAATAGGATAGAAATAGACTCATATGGGATAAAATAATACGTCATTTATTATTTCCCTTAAACAGCGGTGCAGCTATATCAGCGATGTCAACCTGATCATTACTGATCTCTTCCAAGTAAAAACAGGTTCTCAGAATAGTGAACAATTTCTCACCAAAGCTGTTTGCGAATGAAAGTATTGAGGCGACCAGTTTACTCACCTCATTCTTCTTGCTCAAGACGTTTGAAGCAAGCTCTGGGTCGCAGTTTAGAAAAGCATTAAACGCGTCTGACTGATTCTCAGAAAGATACTTACCGATGATTTGAATTTTATCAAGTAGTTGACTGCTTGGCCGATATTCTTGGTTGGTCCTTACCATAGATGCTAAGGATGCCGCCTTGTCGCCTATCTCCTCCAGCAGCTTTGCAACTAGACGAATATCCATTAATCTTAACGGCGTAATGTTGAGCTTTCTAGATAGTGTTAGATCTCTAATAGCGGCTCGGACGACTCGTACCAGTGTAAAATAATGCCTATCAACCTCCTCATCTCTATTCTCGGCGCTTTCAGCTCTGTCAATGTCCCAATTAATAAAAGCCTGTACCGCGTCATTTATCATGCTTGCTACGAGGGCGTTTTGCCTGCTTAAAACCTTGGTTGGCTCAACAGCCACGGGGTCTAACAATATCTGAATTTCGATTTTGTTGGGAGCTTCGTCGATTATCTCTGCTCCAGCTAGCCCCCTGATGGTTTTCTTAGTTTCTGCTAAGAGCTTCGAGGAAAATCCCTTGTCAGACACTAAGACTATGTGGTCATATCCTAAAAGGTATCCCCATATCAAGTCTCTTATAACTCTATGACTTTCCTTAATCTGCAGAGAGGAAGTGGTAGGCTGTTCAGCTGTTTTCTCCGGCACTAGCACTAAACTTCCATCATCCTTTAACTCTAAGAGGAGGTGGTCTCTAGGCGTGAGTTTATTGTTCATTACCCATCCTTTAGGAAGCGTGATTGCGAATGATCTCCCTCCTACTACCTGAATTTTTCGCCTATACATACTAGGCATACATATTACTTATCGTCTTTCGCTCATAAGCATTATTTACTCTTTTTATAGTGTTAAGTCATGTAGGGGTGTATGCCGAAGAGCCTGCCCAGCGCCTCTCCAAACAAGAAGGCACCTATTGCTGTTCCTATCGTTAATGAAAGACCGGTTATAAATTCTTTGGTTATCGACTCATCCCTTAAGACTGCTCCATAAATCGTGAAATACCCAATCATGAGAATAGCCAAACATAATGAAAACAAGAAAGCGACGAGCATGTTTGAAGTGAAGAAATACGGTAGTGCGAGTAAACTGACAGCGCCTAAATATGATATACCGGTCATAACTGAAGAGTTAATGGGGTTGAAGCTTAGGCTTTGCTTTGCTTGGAGATAGGCAGCAGACGCCATAGAGATTGATGCTGCAAATCCAACAACCAGTCCTGCAACTCCCGCTATTAGTGTTGAACTTGTCACGCCTAGAAACCCTGCATGAACGCCCGTTATTTCAATGATTGCGTCAGCTAGTCCAAGAACGATGAAACTCATGTACTTCAGAATTGATTCATTAATCTGAGACAGAAAATAATTTTCATGCTCTCTTTCTTCGTTGATTATACGTGTAAGGATTTGACTTTTGTCTTCTTCTAGTTTTTGAAGAATATTTTCGTAGGACCTTATAGTCTCTTTTTCATGTCGTTCAAAAAGTTTTAGAGTAAAGGTCAATCCAAATATAACTCTCATTACTTTTACAACAAAGAGCTGAGTCTTGCTTATCTGTGGAGTAAAATTACTCGACAGCAATGTACGCCAAAATTCATAATGAAAATACTCCATATCTGATAGCTTCTCGAGCGTAGCTCTGTTGTTTTCATCTTTCTCGCGTCTTGAAAGTTCTTTATAGATAGTATGATCAGTAAATTCGTCTAGTGCAAATTTTGCTATTAGCTTCTCGTCTAGCTGTTCATTGTGCATTGCTGCTAATTTATCAGATGGAAAAATATATACTGGTTTTTTATTCCTATCCCTGAGTATTGGAGAGTTTATATTGTTCTATTTGAGTTGAACTATGGGTACGGCTGAATTGCCTAGGTGGAAATACTCGGCTCAAGTCGCTGATCCTGCCAGAACAGTTAAGGCGAGCCTGAGGGAGATTGACGTGTCTCCCAAGTGGAGTAGAGAAGTATGCCAAGCTATTAAGGGCCTAAGGCTAGATAAAGCGAAAAAATTATTAGAGGATGTAATAGCGAAGAAGAGAATGATTCCTTATAGAAGGTACCGGAAGTTGAGGGCACACCATTCAGAGACAAGAGGACCCGGAGGGTATCCTGTTAAAGTGGCGAGACATTTGTTGAAACTGCTCGAGTCTCTCGAAGCTAATGCTGAGTTTAAGGGACTAGACACTGATAAGTTATTCATAACTCATGCCGTTGCGCATAAGGGCAGGACCATTAAGAAGTTCTTCCCAAGAGCTTTCGGTAGAGCTTCTCCACACAACAAGACACTGGTACATATAGAGGTCATGGCGTCTGAGATGGGTTAAGAGGATCACGTTTATATAGACTCTAACTAGGAATTAATCATCAGAGTTGCCGACTACTGTGATGAAAATCTTAACGAAGAATATAAAGCGCATGGAGATCGAGGAGTATGTTAGGGAGAGGCTTAAAGACGCGTTTTTCGGTGGAATAAGCATCACATCCACTCCAATAGGCACTAACATAACGATTTATTCAATGAGACCCGGATTGGTCATTGGGACTAGGGGAAAAGTGATAAAGGCTCTGCAAAAAGAGCTTGAAGAAAAATTCGGGCTAGAAAATCTTCAGATCGCTGTCTCAGAGATAGAGGTGCCGGAGCTTAATCCGTATGTAATGGCGCAGAGGATTGCTCAGGCAATTTCAAGCGGAGTCAGATGGAGGAGAGTTGCATTCTGGGCGCTTAGGAGGATAATGGATGCCGGGGCAAGGGGGGCTGAAATTACAATAAGTGGAAAACTGACATCGGCCAGGGCACGCTCTGAGAAGTTTTTTGCCGGCATAATGCCTAAATCAGGCGAGTTCGCCAAACTTTTCGTCAAAACCGGCGTCGCGCATGTGCAGCTAGCCACTGGGATCTACGGCGTAAGGGTAAGAATATATCCGCCTGACGCGCCCTTAGCGGAAGAAGTTAAAATTGAAGAGCTGAAAGAGGGACTAAAGGTGGTAAAGTAGTGAAGGCACTGAAGGAGCTAAGAAGTAAGTCTGATCGAGAGCTTATTGAAGAACTGCAAGAACTAAGAACAGAGCTAAGAAATATAAGGACCAAGATCAAGTCTGGAGGAGCTGTTGAGAATCCAGGTCGGGTAAAGAACATAAGAAGAACGATAGCAAGGATACTGACAATTCTTAATGAGAGAAAGAGGGGTATAGGACCAAAAGTTGGAGAAGAAGACAAGAGTTAGGATAGTTTCTCTGATTGGTTATCAGGCCAAAGTTAAATCGATATCTAGTGGCTCAATAATCATTGGTAGGATCGTTGACGAGACAAGAAACACAATATCGATAAGGTCTTCTGACGGCTCAATAAAAAGATTTCCTAAAAACGCCGTATCTATAACTATAATGGAGGGCGACAAGAATATTTGTGTTCAGGATGGAAGCTTAATAGTAGGAACTCCCGCGGAGCGGGTTAAGCGACTTTATCACAAATGGGCTAAGCCTCGGTAGATAAACGTTAATACCTACACTCGCTATTTCTCAACAGATTAGTGGTAGAGTGGTCGATGGTCAGGCCGACTAAAAACATAGGGTTGGACGTGAATCCACCTACTAGGACGTGTGAGGACGATAAGTGTCCCTACCATGGGTCAGTATCAGTTAGAGGAATCATGATAACTGGCAAGATAATAAAGAAGTACATGAAGAACGCTGCTGTAATTGAGAGGAATACTATTTACTACGTTAAGAAGTACAAGAGGTATGAGCGGAGACGGAAAAGAATTTCGGTGCACCTGCCACCCTGCATCGACGCCGAGATAGGAGATATCGTCAGGGCTGCAGAGTGCAGGCCCCTCTCAAAGACCATTAGCTTTGTGGTAGTAGAAAATATTTCAAAGAAGGGTGGTCAATAAATGGCTAAAAGATCAAGAGCTGTCTCTGAGGTGGGGATTCTCCTCAGAAGGCCAGATGTTCCTAGAACAATTAATCAAGGCGCCCTTATCAGTTGTGCCGATAATTCAGGCGCTCAGGTGTTAAAAGTGATTCAAGTAGTAGGATTGAAAGGACGGCTAAGGAGACAACCTGCCGCAGGTGTAGGAGATTTAGTAACAGTCACGGTTAAGAAGGGAAGCATAGAATTGAGGAAGAAGGTCATGCACGCTGTAATCATCAGGCAAAAAAAGCCCTATAGAAGGCCTGACGGTACCTGGATAGCCTTTGAGGATACTGCAGGCGTGCTGGTCACTCCTGAAGGAGACTTGAAGGGTACTGAAATAAAAGGACCAGTGGCAAAAGAAGCTGCAGAGAGATGGGCAAAAATTGCAAATACCGCATCAATAATTATATGAGGCGAGAGAGATGAATAGGTCTAAAGATCCGACAAAACAGCGTAAAAAAATATTGACGGCGCCACAACATGCATTGAAGAACCTGATGAGTGCGCATTTATCAAAGGAGCTCGCCGAGAAGTATAATAGAAGATCAATACCGATTAGGAAAGGTGATACGGTCAGAGTGTTAAGAGGCGAGTTTAAGGGAATCCAAGGTAAAGTAATAAATGTAGACCGCAAGAAGATGAGAGTATTCATTGAGAATGTTACTAGAAAGAAGGTCGATGGCTCCACTGTAAATGTACCAGTTCATGTAAGCAAGGTAATGATAACTCAATTAAATTTAGAAGATGAATATAGAAAGACGTTACTTGAGGGAGGACGAGAAGCCCTAACTGAGTGGAAGCGGAGGGAGTAGCAACATGAGACTCAAGAGATTAGCAGCACCAAAGTCTTACATAATTCCTAGAAAAGGAAAGAAATTTGTCCCCTCCCCTAGGCCCGGTCCTCATCCGAAAGACGAGTCAGTACCTCTTCTCATCATAATTAGAGACTACTTAAAGTATGCCTCAACTGCTCTCGAAGCTGAGAAGATCATTAAGATGAAAAAGGTCTTGATTGATGGCCGGGAGGTCGCTGAGCCGAGATTTCCAGTAGGCTTGATGGATGTCATATCGTTGCCAGAGACTAATGAGCATTACAGAATGATTCCAATATACAAACGTGGACTTTCGTTAGTCGCAATTGATGAAGAGGAAGCTAGTTTTAAACTTGGAATGATAGTGAGGAAAACCATGGAGGATGGTGGCGCTATCCAATTTACTTTGCATGATGGCAGGAATCTGCTTTTCAAAAACCCATCAATTGATGTAAAGACAATTCCTGTGGGAGATACTTTCAAGATAAGCTTACCAAAACAAGAGTTGATGGCCCACCTTGGATTGAAGGAGGGCAATTATGGCCTAGTAATTGCTGGTTCAAGGTCTGGAATTCATGGAAAAATAATCAAAATCGATAAGACACCCAGATATCCAGCAAAGCCATTAATTCAATTAGAGTCGGATATAGGCACTGTATCAACAATTCTTAAGTATGTGATGGTTGTTGGTGAAAATGAGCCATGGCTGAAACTCAGTTAGAAAATGTCAATAGAAGAATTAGAATTTCAAAGGTCGTGGTTAATTCAAGCATAGGTGAGGCAGCCGCTAGGCTTGAAAAGGCATCGAAGATACTAGAGGAACTCACGGGTCAGAAGCCATCGGTAAGAAAAGCTAAGAAAACAATAAGAGGGTTCGGGATACACAGGGGTGAGCCTATAGCAGTCATGGTAACTCTAAGAGGAAAGAAGGCAATTGAGTTTCTGAAGAATGCTTTGGCTGCGGTAGGAAATAAGATTAAAGAAAGTAGCTTTGACGAGTACGGTAACTTTTCATTCGGAATTAAGGAACACTTGGACATCCCAGGCACTAAGTACAATCCAGAAGTTGGAATCATAGGAATGGACATAATCGTTAACGTTGACAGACCAGGGCGAAGAGTTGAGCTTAGAAGAATTAAGAGGAGCAAAATGGGTAGGAAGCATAGAGTAACTAAAGAGGAAGCCATAGAGTTTATTCGAAGAGAGTTTAACGTGGAAATAATAAGAGAATAGAAATTTCAATGCTTAAGGTTTCCTATTATTGGATCGAGAATAGTGTGGGTTGCCCTTTTAAGCATCTCGACATATTTCTTAGCGTCATAGCTATGTACTGTTGATAATTCGATGGGTACGGCCTTTAAAATACCCTCATCTCGACCCACTATGTAGTTGAGCACCGTCCCGGGGCCAACCTCCATACCCTCTCTTCTAAGCATTCTGGCAACGCTTACCGTACATGTGTTATTGGAGTATGTCTCAATCGGGGCGTAAAGCGTCCTAGAGATCACTAATTCCTCTAAATCTACATCGCCTATGAGGACGCGCCTAATATATCGATTCAATAACTCTTTGCATTTTTCAGCCTCCTCAAATAGCTCTTCATAAGTGTCCGCTCGGCCTAGATTGTTAAGCATCTCAATCTGCATCTTCTTAACTATTAGCGGCGTATCGCGTCTCCGCGCCTCTATTCCTCTATACTTTAATGTACCGTTTCTAAAAACTCCGAAATATCTGTTGTTGACTGGCCTGGATGGATATGTCTTGGAGTTTAGGAAAACTATCCATTTATATCTGCCTTCATAGCTTACTGGCAGTCCAGTTTTACTCTCAATTTCTTTAGCTAACTCTAAGTATTCATCATCGTCTGCATCCTTTTTCCATAACCAGAGTGAGTCAACTATTCCGTGGATAACTTTAAATCCCCTCCTCTCAGCTAGCTTTATTGATTTTAAAAGAACCTCCCTAGCATAGCTACACACGGCCATATGTGCCTCTCTTTTACCGAATTTTGCCTTTCTGAACCCCAGATAGCCAAACGAAGTTACTAAAATCCATTTTAACGCATCAGACCTAGCTTTATAGATCTCTCTTAAGGCGGGATTATCCACGGATTTGTAGAGCATCTTATAGATAAGTCGCCTCGCTATGATGCTTTCTATTGCCCGCGGAACAATACCCCGCCATCTTTTACATACATGGAATCCTAGCTCCGGGACCTTCTCGCCTCTATCCGTGCAGCATTCGCAGTTTATAGTTTCTCCACTTATGTTATACTTCACCATTAATTGTGGATAGAGACTCTGAAAATCTATCTCGCCGACATTCCAATAAATCCCTGTGGTTGCATCAAGTATTAGTCCTCCACGATCAGCCTTTCTAAGACTTTGAGCATCGATATATGATATCGCGTTTGGATTCCAGGGAATTAATACTCCGAGTCTATGTGCTTGATAGTATTGGAGAGAGCTCATACACATTCCTATCGTGTAGCGGGCTGCAAGTTGTAGAGGTATGCGCGCAACTCTAGAAACCTCTACCAGACCTACTAAGCCCGTAGTAGATGCAAGCATCGAGTTCTCCAAATCTATGTGGATTCTACCCTTCAAGAATCTAGGAGCATGAGACCTGTAGATCCTACCATAACTCATATATGAATAGGACTTTGTATGTATAGGAACTGCCTCATCGATTCTACTTAACCTAAGCTTCAAGCCAAGCAGAGAAGCCCTATACTGCAGGTATGGTAGCAGGAATGAGTCACCGCCAGATGTAAGTATCACGTCGATGTCAAATTCTTCAAGAACGTCTCCAAGCTCTTGAATTATTACATCTTCTTCCCCATCTAGCTCGATATTTTCATTATTAACGCTGAGCAGCACTCTTTCTATTTTATCACTAAATTGAGGGACAATTCCTCTCTTCTTCGAAACTACTAATAGCCTAGCTACCTGCATCCAGTCTGTGTCATAGTTAACCTCTAACTGTGATTCACGACCAGTTATTTGACCATCACCTACTACCACGTATCCGGTCGGGAATATCTCGTGTTCGTAGAGAAAACTCTGTGTAGACGGTAAATCAACGTTAAAGACCTTGAAGACCTCGTAATTCCCCATCTGTAAAAACCTCCTCGCTAGTCTCTTCTTAGTGCCGATTGAGACAGATATCTCAAGCACCTGTCTAGGTTTTCTTCCTGGCTCGGTAAATTTTTCAACAATGCGGACCTCGTAGCTACTGCTCAGGCATCGATAAAGCTCAGCCAATCTAGACATTGGTCCGGCTAAGTAGATCTTAGGAAGCCACTCTACCGTATGCATATAGACTTTTCTAGGACCTCTCTTGATCCAAAGAGCCATCGATCTAGGACCTGCCGGATGCAGGTCTAGAAGCCGGCCATCAATCATAGACGACCATCCAAATCTTCTTTGATCATTACAGGACCATCTGATCTAAGCTGTTTTAGCCTCTTTTCAAGAAGCATCAATCTATATTCATGATCCAAGAGTACAGACATTATAAAGACTTTAAATGTTTCCTGCTCCAGACACATTGTACCAGCATGAACATATCTAAACGCACTGTCGATAAGCCTATCAAATGCCTCACGTTCATTCCTCAGTAATGCTCTTCTGAAGCTACTCCACCTAGCAATTTCAGACTCGAGACGCTGACGGTATGTTAACGATGATCTGCCCATTCCTGAAAAAAGGGCCCTAAGCATTCGTTGATAAGTTGGGAGAGCGGCCCGAAAGTGGCAAATATAAAGAGAGTGCGAGAAAAGTGAATGACTATAGTTGTGAAAATGAAGACTCGTTGGCCATAGAGCTGATGCATTCTCAAATATTATTAAGGACTGAATCCTTGAAAAGCTCTAGCTTGCCGTCAATTTGAGAGTCGATTAAATAAAGCATGAAGTACTGAGCTCCCGCATCGCGTATCTTTCCCAGAAATTCAGATACCGCATCAGAGCTTCCCACAGGGTTGCTCCTCGAGAAGTTTTCAATGGATGATAATTTCCACGACTCTGCAAGTTGTTTAAGCCTATCCATTACTAATTTGTCAGTTTTCTCAAAGAGCACTATTCCATGATATGTTAATTCTATCTCGCCCCTCTTTCTTCCCGTCTCGTCTATGTATTTATTCAGTATCTCTACTTTTCTACGATACGTCTCTGGATCTCCGCCGCCGTTCCATCTATCAGCCTGCCTAGCAACTACTCTTAATGTGAGTTTTTCACCATTACCCCCAATCAATAGTCTTGGCCGAGGCTTCTGCAAAGGCTTCGGATAGTTCATGGCATTAACCACATTGTAGTACTTGCCACTGAACGAAAATTCGTCCTCTGTCCACATTCCTTTTATAATTATGGCGGCCTCTTCAAGCATCTTTATTCTCGTTGCGTTGGATGGAAACTCATATCCATATGCGACGTATTCCTTTTCATACCACCCGGCCCCTAGGCCTAGTTCCATTCTACCTCCTGATACTACGTCAAAAGTGCTGCTCATCTTTGCCAGCAAAGTAGGTGTCCTGTAGCTATTACAAGTAACGATAGTCCCAATCCTAATTCTACTCGATGCCTTAGCTAAAGCTGTCAATGTAATCCAAGCCTCGAAGACTGATTCCCTCTCTATTGCTGGATATGTGTAGAAATGGTCATATAGCCAAGCAGAATGATATCCGAGGCTCTCTGCTCTCCGCAAAGTATTCTCTACCATTTTATATTGTTCGTCAGCAGAAACTTTTGGTAAGTCTAACCTAAAACCAGTTGGAAGCACTAATCCAAATATAGGCTTCATTGACTACCCGAGATATTGGGATTATAAATACGTACTTCAATCTACCGCCTTAGGGTAATTCATGTAATGTTGATTCATCCTTTACAGAGACAAACAAATATTTTTAAGATAGATCAGTTATGAAAACATCGATGGCTAAGACTAGGCAGCCCAAGATGCGGAAGTTCGGAAAAGGAGTGGCGAAGTGTAAAAGATGCGGAACAAGCGTAGGAGTAATTAGGAAATATAAGCTCTATCTTTGCCGAAGATGCATAAACGAAGTCGCCCCGCTTATGGGGTTTAAAGTTTATAATTAATCAACTCGCTAGGTAGAGTTCATAGTAGCGGTTTTAAGGCTTCACTGACGAAGGAGACTGGAAGCTCATCAATCTTGCCTTTGATTGAGTATTCGTAGAGCATCTTACACATATTCACCATGCTCAGGAAGTCTAGGTATTTTCGCAAAATCGATTCATCCTCTCCTCCTTCTAAGTAAGTCGATGCAACTTCAGACGCCATGAATGCCGAGTTAACGAGGTAGTCTCCAACCCATGGTGGGACAGCATGCCCTGCTGATGGGCCGAACTTCAGGACAGAGCTCGCACTTGGTTCCATCGTTAAGCCCCAGGGAAGCTCAACAGTTGATATGCTGTTGCTGAAGAGATTATTAGGCGAGACTAAGACTCCGGTCAATAAATTTCCGTGCCTGATGTATAGATTAATTCCCGAACGATCTATTACTAATGAATCTTTAATCTCTGTGCCTACGCAATATCCTGTTGAGACCTTTAGGTTAAGTTCTCCAGAGGCAGGCATGCCTTGGGCTAAAAGACGACTAACAATTCTAAACTCTCCAGACAGGTTTTTAACAGATACTCTGACTTCATTCACTGTCTTTTCAGTGATGCTCCATCTTGACCATAGATGAAATATAATCTCGCTATCTTTTGCTAGGTCTTCACATAAGTTTGCCACGTCTAAAAGCACGATCTTAGAATTTAGAATTGAGTGGACAGTAGTTTTTGCTAAATTAAAAGACAGGTCTAGCTTATCCACTACTCTTTTAACAATCTTTGGGTCGTTTACATTTATTCCTAATTTACGCAACCATGTAAGTGATAATGGAATGTAGCAGCAATTTCCACCTATCCTTCTAGCTTCATCAATCAATGTAACCCTGAATCCTTTCCTTGACAATAAACTTGCAGCGATAATGGAAGACAGATCTGATCCTATGATCATTATATCTACTTCGTTTATCATTTCTCGGAGTAACTTTCTTTTCCATGCTTAATTATATTTTCAGGTATTTTATCTTTCCATTTCTCGAGGAACGTCGATTCTCGCTTCTTGTCTCTCAGACTGTCAGGCAGCATTATTGGTATATCATCAATGATTGGGTACCATCTGCTACATTTATCGCAGACGAGAAGCCCATCGGTGATCTCGTAGGTATAGCATTCCTCACATTTCGTCGATGAAATATTCTCGACATTGTCACCATGGTATGAGCAGTAAACCTCGCACCTAATCACATTCTTCACGACGTACCTCTTATCGACCTGGAATACTTTTAAGGTTAGTGGGAAGTTTCTACAAATGGGGCAAGCCAAAATATCCATCAGGCGATACTTCAAGTCTACATCAACTCTAAAAATGAGCTATTTATTAATTTCTACTATAGATGCTTAGCGGTAAAGAAAGCCTTAACAAATGGTGATTAGACTATTGAGTGAGTTGCAGAGAAACGCAATAATGGCCGTTGGGATTTTATCGGTCTCGATTTGGACATTCATCATTTTAATGTCCTTCATAAATGTGCAGATCCCTCCATCGCCGCCGCTGGTAGTTGTTGAGGAGCCAACAGTCGGAGCGGAAAACTCGTCCTCTCCCTACATAAATACACTTGTAGTTTTAATTATCTTAGCTATAGGAGGCACGACCTTCATAGCAATACTCCTTTACGTGCCCAGAATAGCTTCATATATTTCGATTGTAGTCTTTGGACTGGTCTCATTCTTTTCGCTTACTCTATATGCATTATTGTTATCATATAGGCTGGGTATTCAGATAGAGTCTGAGATTACTCTTCTCTGCTTATTCTTGGCCGCAGTATTGACATGGCTGATTAGGAAGGGAGGAGGAGCATTACCGTTACTGTCGGCATCTATTACTGCAGCAGCTGGAGGCGTCTTAATTGGCTCAATGCTCCCCCCAGTGACAGCGCTAATACTTCTCTTAGCAATTTCTTTATTTGATTTACTGATGGTGAAGAAGGGGTACCTCTCAATGCTGGGAAAGGAGGAGCTAAGAGACAGGATAGCGCTTATCAAAGGAATGATCGTGAATTTTAACCATTTGACTATTGGACTGGGCGATTTAGTATTTTACTCAATCCTAGTCTCAAATATTTATTTTCAAAGTGGATTTTGGCCCGCATTATTGTCGAACATCGGCGTATTTATCGGGTTTAGCATCACTCTCATGTTTTTAAAACGACACAGCACGGTACCAGGATTAACAATACCAATTCTCTTGGGCTTATTTTTAGCGACGATAGGTCAGCTCATCCTCTAACCCTATTCAGAAGTTTTAAGCATCGATACGACTTTCTCTACAAACTCGTCTAATTGCTTTACCATTCCTATAGTCTTTCTAATCAGGAATGATGATGCCGCTAAAGAATGAATTATGTTGGCGCCAGAGCTTAAGAAGTAAAGTGTTACCAGCATCAAAGATCCGAAGTAGTACTCGTTCGTGATCGGCGGCTCTATCCAATTCATTTTTAGCCTTTCGCCGTCTGTTATGTAGTCCGGCCCTCCGCATTCATAGACGACCCTCCCCATATCGGTGGCTAGTTTCTTGAGTTTCTCCGCGTGTTCAAGACTGATGATATTCTCCCTAGCACCAACATAGTAAGCATATATGGACGCTTCATTTCCTCTAATTTTTTCTATAACATTAGAGATTAGGGATTGGTCGCTTATCAATTCAAACTCTATTCCCTCACTACCGCTTTCAATTACCGAGATACCTAGTCTTCCAGCCATGTTACTTACCCCTCTTCTAAAGTTTAGGGTTCCACCTGTGAGCTTAACTTCTTTAATACTAGGTTTATGTTTTAAGACTTCAGCTAAGTCTCCCGGGCCTGCGATATATTCACTCTCAACTGGAGCACCGATGGGACGGATAATGACTTCTCCAATCTCATTCCGAGCGAGTATATCAATGAATGGCTTTCGCGAATGAAGAGTAATTGTAAATGAAGGCCTGACGAATAACGCGCCTTCGCCAGTGTCAGGGTCTATTCCAGATGGGACGTCAATAGAATACACGGTGGCTCCAGAATTATTTATCCACTCAATAACCGACCTAAACGGTTCTCTGACTTCCCCCCTTATCCCTGTACCAAAAATCCCATCTACAACTACGTCTGGGCGCGATGTTGATCCTAATAACTTGCTTAAGTCACTAATTGAACTTATGACGAAATATTCAATTGTTATCTTCATGTTTTTTACGGCCTGCAGATTAGTTCTTGCCTCCAATGTCTTTATTTTATCTTCACTGCCGACTAATGCAACTATTACTTTTTTAGCATGTGGCGCTAAATGCCTTGCGGTAACGCATGCATCGCCACCATTGTTCCCAGGCCCAGCAAAGACTATGACGATCTTTGATGACAACTCTTTTTCATTTTGAATGATGAAGCGGGCAACCTCTGCTCCGGCATTTTCCATCAACAATTTTCGTTCGACTCCGAGGTAGGATGAGTTCTCGTCGATGATTGCTATTTCAGACGACTTAAGCGTCCTACCTAACATGTCTATCTATTGATTAAATCGATCCCCCATATGAAATCTTTTTCTACCCTTTCTTATTCCTGTTTAATGAAAAAACTAGTCCGAGATTGCTTAAAATGCCCTTGATCCCAGATTCCTTATAAGTCTTCAACGCATATTCCCAGTCGATCCTTAGCATCAGTACAGTGATGGCTACGAGTATGAAGATTGCTGGAATTGTGTCGATTAATGATTCACCTCCGAGGTAGCCGAACAGCCAGAAATATGCCCTCCCGAGATAAGCAGTGAGTATTCCGAGAACAATCTTTCCAGCCGCGCTAGCCGTCAAAAATTTCCAAAAATCAAGACGAGCCATCCCCATCGGAACGTAATAAATATCGTCTGGGAGGGGAGTCACAGCGAAGATGAAAACGCCTAAGTAACCATATTTGCCTATTAGCTTCTTAATCGCGTCCATCTGCTTCTTTCTTTCCTGTCCAAGTAATCTATATCCAGTCCTCCCAATTGCGTAGGACGTGAGCTTTCCAATCGCACCACCGAGGCCGGCTAATGTTCCCAGCAAAAGTGGATTGAGCATTCTGCTTAAAATAACTACGATGAATAAGTAGGGAAGTGGAATGAACGGAATTAAGCTTCCTAGTATAGAAATTACAAATACTCCTAGATACCCATAGTTAAACGCCAACTCGTAGATTAGCTTGCTTAACTCATGAATCATGATTCCTCATACCTCTTATGTTCATTTAGTCCACTTTGCTTCTTTCTCTTAATAAATCAGCGATAGACTTCCTAATTAACGATTCTGCTAGGTCCAGATATTTTTTTAGAGCGAGGCTATCTACGGCTTCCGCGGTATATTTTATTTGGGGCATCGTATTTGAGGGGCGAATCAGTATCCAACCATCGCCAAAATATGCCTTAACTCCGTCAATATCTACTATTTTTTCTGCTATTCCTTCCATAAATTGCGAAATCCTGTCCATGACTCCTTTTTTGAGTTCCTCCGGCACATCTATGGTGATTATAGGTGATGAGTGGTACCGAGGAATTTTGTCGAGAATTTTTGATAATGTTTCATCAGACTTAGATATTAACTCAGCAAACTTAGCGACGGCGTACAGACCATCATCAAAGCCATGAAGCTCCGAGAAGTAAATGTGATTGCTCTTTTCAGCCCCAATTATCGCATTGACTTCCCTGACTTTTCTCAGCATGTATGCCCTTCCTACCCTCGATACGACAGGCTCACATCCGTTCTCAACAATTACTCTTTCAAGTGCTGAACTGCTACTAATGTCAAAGACTACTTTTCCCCTTATCTCGGATTTCGCCACTAACACGGCAAGTGCAAGATCGCCATCGAGAATTCTTCCCATGTCATCAACTATGACGGCCCTATCGCCATCACCGTCGAGTCCGGCGCCAAACTCGAGTTTATTCTCAGATACAAGAGCCGCGAGTTCTCTTAGAGTATCAGCGTTGGGCTCTGGGAGGTGCCCCGGAAATGTCCCGTCTGGCTGATCATTAATACTAGTCAGATCGCACCCTATATCTCTTAACAGCTTTTTCCCGACTATGCAGGAGGCGCCATTAGAAAAGTCGACGGCAATCCTCACAGGACGTTTAAGATTAATCATTCTCTTAATTTTGTCTATGTATGGACTTATGATGTCAATCTCCTTAACGGATGCGGTGTCGCTTGAAGGCTTCTTAGCGATCTCTGAGTAGACTAATTCTCTAAGCTTCTCCATCCCAGCACCAGATGATACAGTCTCCCCATTAGCTAAGACGAGTTTAAAGCCGTTCCATTCAGGAGGATTGTGGCTGGCAGTGATTTGTACGCCGCCATCGAATCCTTGCTCTACGACGCCGAGATAGAGCACTGGCGTAGGTACCACTCCGGCAGAATATACTTCCGATCCGGCATCTGCCAGTCCCTGAGCTATGCTTTTGGCGAGCGTCGGACTGCTTATCCTTACGTCTCTGCCTACTAATATTCGACCTCCGCCTGTTAATTTGGCGTATGCCCTCCCAACGATGTATGCAACTTCTTCATTTATTTCGTCTGGATATATGCCCCTGATGTCGTATGCTTTGAATATATGTTCGTGGATATACGTCATCTCTTCCCACTAGTCGCGCTCGACTTTTCGATATATGTTACTCTTATCCCAGCCCTGTCGGATGAATATTCTTTGTTGAGAAATATCAGCAGGGGAGTCATTCTCTCTGTTATTCGTGAATTTTCAAGCCCACCTCCATACAATCCTCTAAGATTCGGTATATGTTCTATCACATCTATGACCTGCATAGCGTGTTCTCTCTCACCACAAACAATTACATCACACTCCACTGGAGAATCTAAATCCATGAATGCTGCCGCAGGTGCATAATTCAACGCAGAAACAACTTTGGCGTCCCTGCCGAGTATTCGGCTTAGGGTCTCTGCTGCGGAGCCTGCAGAAGGCTCTAAAAACTTCCAGCCACCACCCAGATCAGATTCGAGAGGCACAATAGTTGAAACCACAATTGCATTCTTGTTAATCCTATTCTTGAGAGACTTTGCAGTGAGGTAGAGACCGTTAAAGGGAATGGCGAAAAAAACTATGTCTGACTTTTCACAGATATTTTCGTTTAGGTCGCCTGAAATCTTAAGCTGTCCGGCTATTTTTTTGGCTTCTTCCGCTGCTGTCTTTGCTTTGTCAATGCTTCTGGACCCAATCAATACTTCATATCCTGCGACCGCAAGGCGTAGGGCGAGAGAAAATCCAAGCCCAGCCGTGCCTCCGACTATGCCTATAATCAACTTTCTCCACCGCTTTTGTTTTTATCTATCGTCTTGGCACGATATTAATCTTCTAAATTAACTTTGCTTATCCCTATTCTAAAAGCGGGATTGGTTACGGCCAAGCTTTTCTATAAAATCGTTGTTTTATTAGGATATGTATGCAATTGATTTCTTAAAGTCCTTGAGTATTCTCTCATACTCTATCTTGAGGTCTTCAGTTATGCTTGGCTTGACCTTTTCGAGTGCTGCTTTGAAGTGCCTCATGCTTACGGTTGTTGCTTGGATGTTCTCTCTCGCAGCTGTTAGGGCTGCCTCCCTGCAGACTGACTCCAAGTCAGCGCCAGTGTAGCCATCAGTAATTCTAGCTAACTCTTCTAAATTGACATCAGGAGCCAGTGGCATTTCCTTTGTGTGTATCTTTAGGATTTGGAGCCTTGCCTGATAGTCTGGGGGAGGTACAAATATGACTCGGTCAAACCTGCCCGGCCTGAGCAGGGCTGGGTCGAGAATGTCTGGCCTATTTGTTGCTCCGATGACGACTACTCCCTTAAGCGACTGCATACCATCCATCTCTGTGAGCAGCTGATTTACTATTCTGTCAGTGACGCCTGCATCGGTGTGGATTCCCCTCCTCGGCGCTATTGAGTCAAGCTCGTCGAAGAATACGATGCACGGAGCTGTCTCCCTCGCCTTCCTGAATATTTCTCTTACTGCCCTCTCAGACTCTCCAACCCATTTACTTAGGACCTCTGGGCCTTTTACGCTAATAAAGTTCGCCTCACTCTCAGTCGCGACGGCCTTCGCAAGTAATGTTTTTCCAACGCCCGGCGGGCCGTAGAGCAGTATTCCCCTAGGCGGCCTGATGCCCAGCCTCTTAAAGACCTCAGGATATTTCAATGGCCACTCCACGGCCTCTTTTAGCTGTTGCTTTACATCTTCAAGTCCACCGATCATGTCCCAAGTCACGTTTGGAATTTCAAGTATAACTTCTCGAAGGGCTGAGGGCTGTATAGTTTTCAAGGCCTCTGCAAAATCCTCCCTGCTTACCTTCAGCTGCTCCAATACTTCTGCCGGTATGACATCTTTCTCAAGATCAATCTTGGGCAGGAATCTCCTGAGTGCGTTCATTGCCGCCTCTCTGCATAGAGCAGCGATGTCAGCACCAGTGAAGCCATGCGTAACTTCGGCCAGCTCATCTAAATTTACGTCGGGAGCAAGCGGCATCCTCCTTGTATGGATTTGGAGGATCTCTTTTCTACCGTTCCTATCAGGCACTCCAATCCTTATCTCTCTGTCAAATCTTCCAGGCCGCCTGAGCGCTGGGTCCACAGCCTCGATCCTGTTCGTGGCACCTATAACTACCACTTGTCCCCTACCCTTCAGGCCGTCCATAAGTGTTAAGAGCTGAGAAACTACCCTCCTCTCCACTTCGCCAGTCACTTCACTACGCTTAGGAGCGATGGCATCTAGCTCATCTATGAAAATTATGCTGGGCGCTCTCTGCTCCGCCTCCTGGAAGACTTCCCTGAGTCTTGCTTCACTTTCACCGTAAAATTTGCTCATTATTTCCGGACCATTGATCGTTAAGAATGATGCCCCAGTCTCATTCGCAAGCGCCTTCGCTATCAACGTCTTACCGGTACCCGGTGGGCCATAAAGTATAACGCCCTTAGGTGGCTCGATGCCCAAATGTCTGAATAACTCTGGATGCTTCATAGGAAGCTCAACCATTTCCCTGATCTTTTGCAGCTCCTCTGATAGCCCGCCTATGTCCTCATAGGTTATACCCGAAATCTCCTCTACTCTCTTGACAGGAGTAGAACTGACCTCCACTACGGTTTCGTCACTCATCATGACTATTGGTGCCGGCGCGGTTGAGACTACTTTAAGCTCTATCCCCATTCCTAGGACTGGGACAACCACGACGTCGCCCTTCGCTAATGGCATATTCATTAATTGAGACCGAACGATTCTTGAAAAGTCTCCTACGAAGGGTAAATTTTCAAACGGTGCTAGGACGACTCTAGTCGCTGGCTTGATGTTGGCCTTTGCTACTTTTACGTAGTCGCCAACGCTAACGCCTGCGTTTCTTCTTATCTCGCTATCTATCCTAATTATCATTTGTCCGTCGTCTTCCTTGTACGGCGGCCATACTATGGCGACCGTCGACCTCTTACCAATCAGTTCCACGGCATCGCCGGGATTCAGGTCAAGTTCTCTATACGCTGAAGTATCTATTCGAGCAATTCTTCTACCGATATCTCTCTGCTTTGCCTCGGCAACCCTTAATTGAACGACTTTTCTCGAAGAATCAGAACTCAAATAAAATCCACCACTCTAATATCTAGGGAATGCCAGAAATATATATTCCTTACCTAAACTCCACTCCGGACATATTCGTGGACGACGACAAATTAAATTAAGGTTTAACTATTAGCTATACTAAAAAAATTATGTTAGATATGGGGGTTGGGAATCACGTTCACATTAACTCACCTAGGTTTGAGGGCCTCGGAAGACACTTAGTGGCAGACTTTTATGACTGCCCTCCAGAAAAACTAACCAACACTTCTGCTTTAATAAAGTTATTAAAAGAAGCGGCAAAAGCAGCAAAAGTCGAGGTTATAGGTGAGTTTAGCAAAAAGTTTGATCTACACGGCGGAGTAAGTGCTATACTGATAATTAAAGAAAGCCATTTATCGATACATACATGGCCAGAGTATGGCTATGCCGCTATTGACATCTATACGTGCGGGAAATTAATTGATCCCTGGAAGGCGCTGGAGATAGTTCAAGCCGAACTACAGCCCAACTCAGTAGCGGTGATGGAAGTAAAAAGAGGAGTGATGATAAAGAAAAAGACTTATCTTGAGGAGGAAGTAGCCAGTAGTCAAGAATGAGTGAGGATAACCTAGAAGAAACTACGGGACTATGGCAATCAGAATGGATAAGTTCGGATATACTGGAATTCTATAAGGTTTCTAATATTATATTTAAAGGAAAAACTAAGTATCAAAAAGTAACTGTACTCGAAACACTGCCTTATGGTAAATGTCTATTACTCGATGATAAGATTCAATCATCAATATTGGACGAGTACTTTTACCACGAAACATTAGTACATCCGTCGCTTGCTATGCATGGTAATGCGAAGAGGGTTGCAGTAATTGGGGGTGGGGAAGGAGCTACAATAAGAGAGGTGGAGAGATGGAGAAGCGTCAAAGAAATAGTGATGGTTGAGATAGACAAAGAAGTTGTGGAGATATGTTCAAAATATTTGGGAGAGATAAATGATGGAGCCTTTAGTGATGCTAGGTTGAGATTAATCATTGACGATGGGCGCAGGTGGTTATCTGAGCAAGAAGACAATTCTATAGACGTATTGATAGTCGACGTGACAGATCCATTAGAAGGTGGGCCGTCATACCTCCTTTTTACGCGTGAATTTTATGAATTAGCTTCACGGAAACTGACTCGTAACGGTGTTCTGGCTACCCAGGCAACTTCTCCGGTTCATAACGAACTATCTTACAGCTCGATTAAGAAGACACTTTCCTCAGTTTTTAAATATGTAACATCCTTACAGGCATTTATCAAGTCGTATTCGAGTATGTGGGGATTTCTATTTGCCTCCAATGATAATATACTAGAGATATCGCCGGAAAAAATAAATGAACGGTTAAGATCAAACGGGGTGTCCGGACTGAGGTTTTACTCCGGCGATATGCATTTCTCGCTAAGGTGCTTGGCTGAGAAGTATGAGCGCCTCATAAAAGTTGAGGGGAGAATAATAGAGGACAGCTCGCCGATTTTCATTAAATAAACCTTATAGGTATTGTTGGAGAAATTTCGCAGTTGATTCAGTTAATTCATACTTATGGATTGATGATTTATCAACCCATCTAGCTTCTAAAGCGTCAGATGATGCTCTTAATTCTCCTCCTATGACCCTTCCTTCAAAATCAATAATCACGAAGTGTTCTTTTAGTCTTCCTTTAGAGTCCTTGGTAAATACATCGACGACGTCCATTAGCTTAGTGATCTCGACCTTTAATCCTGTTTCTTCCTCAATCTCCCTTATGGCTGCATCCTTAATTTTTTCACCGAATCTTAACCTACCACCTGGTATTGCCCATTTGCCCTTTCCTGGATCTCTAGAACGCCTTACCAATAATACCTTATCATTCTCCCTGATGAACACGCCGACACCCACTACTATTTTTTTAGACAACGATCTCTAATGAAGTAGAAGTTAGAAAAATAGAATATTAGTTTTTCGTAGTTGTCGTTATTGAGATTTCGAGATGCTGTCGGTCTCCATCGTTTTTATTCCTTCAGGGATCTCTGGGAATGTTGATTTCATCCGCTGAGCCGCTATCTCCGAGGCTTCCTGCAGTATCTTCTGTGCCTCGCTATCCGATACAGAGACATTCACTACGGCGCCAGATACTGTGCCTGCCTCTATTATTAATCCCTCGAGGATTTCATCGACATGTTTGAGGTTTTGAGCAACTTCAGGCACGATTCCTGAGAGATCCGACTGCACTTGCTTAATAATTGTAGTGGCGGGTCCAAGTACGTGCATAACATCGCCAAATTCTTTCACAGTCTCGAGCCTAAGTATGACTTTTTCAAGCGATAGCTGGCTTCTGACTACGATTCTAGACATTTTCCGGAGCTGCGCTATTTCGTTGGCATATATTGTTGCCCTCCCAACATCACCCTCCTGCTGCGCCCTAACACATTGCTCAAAGAGCTCTTTGCCACGCCCTATTAACCGCTGGCTAGTCCGATTGAGCTTCTCCGACTGGATCTTCAGCGCCGTAATTATTTCCAAGTATCTACCATCAGACGAGAATGCAGTTCCTCCACCTCCACTTCTGCTGAACGGATTCTTCAATTTAATCACTTTCAGTTTTCAGTCTCTACGAACGGCGTATTTAATTTTTATCAACTCAAGCTTCAGAGAATTTTCCCGTGAATACCAAGAGCTTACATGAGGTGTTGGAAATCATCTTGCTTCTGAGCTATGGATTTTTATATTTATAAGTAAATGCGGTTAAATCTCATGTTAGGGAAGCGTGGAGAAACATGGGAAGATTAGCAGTGATAATGACTGACTTTAAAGAGATCGCGGGGAAAGAGCGGGGGCTATACCCCATCAATAATAGGCCCGTTATGGAGTACGTTCTCGAGTCAATACCCGATGAAGTAGAAGAGATAATGATCTCGGTTCGTGGTGAAAAAGAGGCAGAGGCCTATAGTTCCCTAGCAGACAAGTTCTTAGCACGCATCTACTTAGCTGGTGATAAAATGATAGGCCCCCAACTGGCGAGTATTATGGAGGAATCCCACCATGAGGATACCTTCTTAGTATTGCCATGCGACGCGCCACTACTTAAAATGGAGTACAATAGTTTCCTATTCGATGTGTGTAGAAAATTTTCAGCAGCTATTCCAAGAACATCTGACGACAAGAGATATTATTTATTTTCTTCTTATAGGTCGTCCGAGTTTTTAAGCGCCTACAACAGATCATCAACTACAGAAATGGACGAGATAGTATCAAAGATGCGCAATGTACTATTCATAAACGTGAACGCATTAAAAATATTTGATGATAAACTAAACATGTTACTAAGAGTAACAAGCATAGAAGAAGCGAGAAGAGCCGAAAGAATAATAAAATCAAAAGAAGAATGAGACATAAAGATGGTAATCATCAATGGGGCTGGCGAACGACTGGACTCCAGTCATAACGAGTATATCAAAACTTGAAAAGAGATATCGACTAATCAATAGAGTAATTTCTCTGGGACTCGACGTAAAGGTTCGCAGAATGGGAGTCAGGCTTGCTGGGCCTCCGCAAGGCTTAGTTCTGGATGCCGGCGCAGGAGATGGATCGCTAACGATCGAATTGTTGAAAACCTCGAATAAGTTAAATGGCCTAGTTTTGCTGGATCCGCTCCTGAACATGTTAAAAATTGCGAAAGAAGTTATGAATGATTATAGAGCACATTATGTAGTTGGTTTGCTTGAGGCGCCGCCCTTTAGAGACTCATTATTTGACAGAGTCTACATGGCCTTTTCGCTACGTGACGTGTATGACCTAGATAAGGCCTTGAGAAAATTATCCTTGATTATGAGGAAAAATGCAAAATTAACCGTGATAGATATCGGCAAGCCTGATCAAAAATCTTTGCAACTTGTTTTCAGTATCTACTGGAGCATCTTCGCGCCGTTCCTAACATTGTTTACCGTTCCACGGGCAGGGAGACTAATATACATGATTCACCCCACCTACAGACGGTTACTGAGAAATTCTAGGCTAGTTAAGCAGCTAGAGAAATACTTCAAGCTCAGTTTATTTAAACAATTATTCTTCGGCGGAATCGTGATAATTATAGCTAATAAGTCTTCTTAGCAGTTAGACTGTTATGCTTAATTATCTGAACTACTCATCAATTCTTAGTAGGACTCATGATTGATACTGGAGAACTATTGAGACAGCTGGGATATGAATACTATGAATTAAGCGAAGAAAAAGTTACTCCTAGCCGTGTCAATCTCACATTTTCCGATATTATCCCGGAATTAAAAAATAAGGGCATAGAAATTGGCTCAAGCAAGTTATTTGAGCACCAGTTAAATTCTTACAACGCTCTCCTAGCCGGTAAAAACATAATTCTCAGATCTGGAACTGGCTCAGGAAAGACAGAGGCCTGGTTCATATACGCCGCTAGTAAGAGATGCAAAACACTCGTATTGTATCCTACACTTGCGTTGTCGAATGACCAGGTGGTGAGGCTTAGGAGATACGGCGAGGCAGTTGGTTTAAGGGTCATGATAATCGACGCACCTACGAGGACTCGAATAGCTGCTGAGAGAGGATATAGGACCGTAAGGAGAGAAGTAGAGAGCGCGGACATAATTTTGACTAACCCTGCATTCTTACTTAGCGACCTGAAAAAGCTCGGAACAAATAAACCTCCATTACTCAGAGAATTTCTATATAATTTTTCTTTTCTAGTCATTGATGATTTTGATTTTTATTCGCCGAGAAGCATCGCGATACTGCTGGGGATGCTTAGAATAATTGGGCGCTTAATAATGCGTAATTTCTTGATTGCTGTTTTAACAGCCATGCTTGAGAATCCATCTGAGGTGGGAGAGGCCTTAAAGGCGATAAATGGTCGTGAATATGAAGTAATAGAGGGCAGGGCTTTCCACCCTGAAAATAAGACATACATCGTAGTTGGAAAAAACTTGAAAAAGATTTGGGAAGACATACGAGAAGAGAGAGACAAGATCGAGAGGCTGAATATTGGTAAAGACATCGTCGAATCGCTAAACGATTATGAAGCATTCAAGAAGAATTTCTATAAAATTCTGGAATTGGCTAGAATTGCCGGGATAAAGATAGAGGAAGAAACCCCGAGCTATTTAGATATTTTATCTGCATATGCTGAAGACCCGGGAATTACAATTGTGTTCACTAGAAGCATCTCTAAATCAGAAGAGATCGCGAGACTCCTATCAGAACGTATAGGCGAAGGGAAGGCCTATGCTCACCATCATTTGATCGATAAAAACATCAGAGAAAGCATTGAAGAAAAGGCAAGAGAAGGCAGAGTAAAGATACTGGTCTCGCCGAGAACTCTTTCACAAGGCATCGATATCGGACAAGTGATAAGAACTGTCCATATTGGACTGCCTGAGAGTCTTCGAGAATTCTTACAAAAGGAGGGCAGAAAGGGTAGAAGAGAAACGATTACGAGGACGGAGAGCGTCATTATTCCACAGCATTCATGGGACTATAATTTACTCAGAAGAGGAACATCTGCGCTCATTAAATGGCTCAACCTACCGAGGGAAAAGATCATTATAAACACTCACAATAATTACATAACATTATTCACCGGATTGTTCAAAATGAGTAGACAATCACTATTGACTGATTTGACTGAAGAAGAGCTCAAACTACTTGAGACGCTGAGACTCAGAAAGGACCTGCAACTGACTAGAGAGGGCAAGAAAGCCTGGTTGAAAATGAATTTTTACGAATTCGCAATCCCACTCGGAGTAAAAAGACTTAGGAAAAAGAATGACCACTTTGAGCAGCTGGAAGATATATCGCATGTTGATTTGGTTGAAAAATTTCAGGTAGGATGCATAGACTATACATCGGATGGAGTAGTCACTAGGCATGTTAGATCGCGGGACAGTAGTAGGGCTGTAACTTCAGTGATTGTTGAGGACCTAAGCGAATCCACGTTGATGAGGTATGAGGAGCTATCTTACCCGCTAGAAGAGTATTACGCAACCAAGAGGAAGTGGGGAGAACCGGCATCGATAAGATCAGACTACTACTCAGGTAGGCTACACTCAGACGTGCAATGCGTAGTTAAGGCGCCTGAAGGATTTAACAAATACATAAAGATTCCCAATCACGTACAGTGGCGAATTAGGAGTAAACACTACAGATATTACGTGGTGGGGAATAATACAGTCATAAGCCACGACGTAAAGAGCATCATTGTTCCAGCATCGACAAATGGCGTATATTCTGATTACACTTATGGAATGCTGCTCGAATTGGATCCTACAGATGATCCAAATTTGCTCAGGCTCGGTTTAGCCTATATAGAACTAGTAATGAGGAGGACGCTAGCTATTCCACTTGATACTATTGAGTATGATGTCGTAGTTGTTGGTGATAGGAAATTTGTGTCAATCCATGAAACTGAGTCTGCTGGACTACTAGAAGTATTAGACTGGCTATCATTTAAGAAGAATATAGAGGAATACAAACCCGACGAGCTGGATGAATTCTTGATAGAGGAAATCAACGAAACAGCCTACTCCACTTTACTTGCAAGGGGAATGGACTGGAACGTGGCTAAGCACTACTCTCTAAAGATAATCGATCAGATATTGCTTAGAAAGTCAATGAAGCTTAAACTAGGCGAAAAGGAGATCGTCATTCCATTACCGAGCAGGTCGCATAAAAGAGCCGTCATAACTGCAAATAGATATGTCCTCGATCCATACGGCGCTGTTATGATTTACTGCATTGGCGTCTATGATGGAGAGAGATTTTATGTACCAATAGGGTTTAAGACGCCGGAGGGGACTGATGAATCATATTTAGAGGCCTCGGCAATTATTTCTAAAAGAATAGACGAGAACTTCACCATCTATGTCTATGACTCATCACTGTTAAAAACAGTATTTAGTAGTTTAAACCTAAAATCACTTGAAACGAAACTAATAGGGATAGAAATCGTCGGGTCAATCGTGGATGTTAAGAAAAAAATTATTGAGAAATTAGGTGAGGGGTTACCACTCAGTGAGGTAGAGAAATTGATTGGCATGAAAAGAGAGTCAAATCCTCTAGACATAGCCGCAGAGGCGGCTAGGCTCTCGCTCGACCTATCGAGTCCAAACTGGCGCAGAATAATCATTGATAAGCTCGGCCCCATCATTGAAAAGGTGACCATTGATGACCTTAGAAATATGTATCTACTGAGTTTTATCTTAGAGCATGACTTTATATAAGAATCTTTTAACCCTTGACAACGCCTATTGGAACTAAGCGTGCAACCTTTCTGCTTAGTCCTACTTGATGTGCGACTTCTACTACCTCGTCTGGATCTTTATATGCTTCTGGCACTTCCTCGACAATTGTATCCATCGTGTCTGCCTTAACGTATATTCCCTTGGTCTCTAGTAGCCGTATCACTGTGTCGCCTCTGTAATGTCGCTTTGCACCTGCTCTACTCATCATTCGCCCAGCTCCGTGGGCTGTACTTCCGAAGCTAAGTTCTAGTGAGTCAGGCATCCCGACGAGCACCCAACTCGCGGTGCCCATGCTTCCAGGTAAAAATACTGGTTGTCCATGGTCTCTGTATGTTGTGGGTATCATCGCGCTGTAGTATTCATGTCCACCTGGAAAGCTCCTTGTAGCTCCCTTCCTGTGAACAAATACGTCCCTTAGCTCTCCATCTACTTTATGCTTCTCAAGCTTAACTATGTTGTGAGCCACGTCATACACAATCTTCATCGAGAGGGAGTCTGCAGGTTGCTTGAAAACCTGCTCGAAACTTTGCCTGACCCAGTGGCTGATGGCTTGTCTATTTGCAAAGGCAAAATTAACGGCACATCCAAAGGCCATGAGGTACTGAGCTGCCTCGGGGCTGTTAGCCGGTGCGCATGCAAGCTCCCTGTCGGGTAGCCTTAAGTTGTATTTATGGACGGCGCGCTCCATTACTTTCAGGAAATCGCTACAGATCTGATGCCCATATCCTCTGCTTCC
>CAYTRT010000001.1:19370-25546 GCA_964440295.1 uncultured Nitrososphaeria archaeon | reverse complement strand
CATCAGCCTAACGCCGCAGTTGATGTCGTATCCAACTCCTCCAGGAGAAACGACACCCTCAGTTGCGTCCATTGCCGCCACGCCTCCAATCGGGAATCCATAGCCTTCGTGAGCGTCTGGCAAGACGGCCACTTGCTTCATAACGCCAGGAAGCGTGGAGACATTGACTGCCTGTATCAATGTTCTATCCAATAGCATCTTCTGTAACAATTGCTCAGACGCGTACACGTAGACCGGAGTCTTCATATCTCCACGGTATTCTTTCGGAATCAACCACACATTACTTGATACTCTCTGAAGTGGAATCTTGGCACTCATACTGTATGTTATACAGGCAGGGCATTATTTAAAAATACACAAACTACAATGGTTGCTCAATATTTCATATATCTTCCTCGATGAGCATCTGTCCCCGCGTTAATAATCACGTCATGATAAGTCCTAGACTTGGGTATTTCTTTATGAACTCGATGACGAGCGACTTATACGTATATGCCTGCCCATCCTTTGTTCTGCTAACCGGGGCAGATAGGCCGACTAGGCTTCTAAATATATCATCTGCACCATTACCCTTAATAAGGTACACATCACCGCCCATCTCTTTTCTCGATATGAAAACGAGTGGGAAAACCTCGTAATCCAAGTATTCGTGACCCAGCAATTCTGCTGCTTTCATCAACTCATCTCTATTGAAGAAATGTCGATCACCATTTGAGAGTTGGACAGATGGCTTTTCCATTGATAATAGCTGTCTTAGTGAAAGCCTTTTGACAGGCATCCCAGTGCTGAGCCTCTTAAGATGCTCTGCTAACCACGCTTCGATAAATGAGTCTCTGGAGACAAAATCCTCTCCCATTCTGGAGTCTTATCAGTAAATAGTGAGGAATGCGTATATAAACTAGGCCTCCCCAGTTATCTTGGTGGCGCTTTGGTAAAAGCAGCACAGCTATTCGTAGGAACAAGGAAGGAGGCTGTAGCTAGACTTAGGGTTGTCTCTGGGCATGGTAGAGTCTACATAAACGGAATACCAGTAGAGCTATACGGCAACGAGATTGCCCGCGAAAAAATACTGACTCCACTAAGGCTAGATGACAAGTTTGTCAAAACGCATGATTTTAAAATAAAAGTTGAGGGCGGAGGCATTATAGGGCAGGCCGATGCATGCGCAATGGCGATTGCAAGAGCATTGGCAGCCCACTCAGAGAGCTTAAAATCAAAGATCCTCCAATTTAACCGCTACCTCCTGGCTGGCGACCCTAGGAGGACAGAACCCAAAAAACCCAATAGGAGGTCTGCTAGACGCTTCAAGCAGAAAAGCTATAGGTAGTTGTATGGACCAGGTTTCTGCAAAAGCGTTGAAGAAAGGGTATTTAAACTTCTTGAGCAGTGAATTGGACGGACATGATGTTTCCAATTAGGTGCTTCTCGTGCGGTGCACCCATAGCGGATAAGTGGGAGAAATTTGTAGAAGCTGTAGAAGGCGGAGAAGAGGCGGGGAAAGCATTGGACCGGCTTGGAATCACTAGGTACTGTTGTAGGAGAATGTTCTTATCGCATGTTGAGTACTTCGATGAAGTTATCCAATTTGAAACATGGTTCGGAAAGGGTAGATAACATATGACCCACACGATAAAAGACATCAAGGGAAGAGTAGTTTATGACAGCCGAGGCGATAAAACAGTCGAAGTAGAGGTAAATATTGATGGACAAGTAGGTCAAGCTGCGGCACCCTCAGGAAAAAGCAGAGGCGCAAGAGAGGCTGAGCCATTCCCGACGGGAGGCCCTGAAGCTGCTCTAGAAACTCTACGAAGAGAGATTGCTCCTAAATTAGTAGGAATGGCAGTCGAGAACTATGAAACGATAGACAAGATATTGGCCGAGCTTGACGGAACTTGGAATTTTTCAAGGATTGGTGGAAACACAGCACTAGCAATCTCCATAGCAACGGCCATAGCAATCTCAAAAGTAAAGAGTTTGCCTCTTTATGCCTATCTAGCTACTACAACTAAGAATGAGCCGGCTCTCCCCCTACCTCTAGGAAATGTGATAGGAGGGGGTAAACATGCGGGACCCGGGGCTCCGGAGATACAAGAATTTTTAGTAATTCCAAGAAATCCAAATACGATCAATGATGCAGTAATGGCTAACATTAAAGTGCATAAAATTGTAGGAAGACTGTTGGAAGGAAAAATCAGTAACTATCCATTGGGCAAGGGAGACGAGGGAGCCTACGCACCACCCATAAGCGTTGAGGCAGCACTGGAGATACTTTACGACGCTGCCAAGAAAGTTGAGGATGAGCTAAATGTTAAAATGTCGATCGGAATAGACGTGGCGGGCACTAATATCTACAATCCACACAGCGACAAATACATCCTAACAAGCGCTGGACTCTACCTTGACAATGAGGGGTTTCTTCAATACCTAGCTGAACTAGCAGACAAATACGAGATAATCTATATCGAGGATCCCTTCAGGGAAGATGACTATGAATCGTTTAGAAATCTTTCAAGAGCACTGCCAAGGACGTATGTATGTGGTGACGATTTAGTCGTCACGAGGGCGGAGCTAATCAGTAAAGCTGCGTCTATAGGAGCGATAAGAGCCGCAATAATAAAGCCGAATCAAGTCGGCACATTATCTCTTACTTGGGATGCTGTAAGGACCGGTAAGGATCATAATCTCCTACTTATAGCTTCCCACAGGTCCGGTGAGACGACAGACCACTACTTACCCCACATAGCGGTCGGCTTTGGATGTAAGGTTATTAAGGCGGGAATCATGGGAGGAGAGAGAATAGCAAAAGCTAACGAACTGATAAGACTAGGCGAACAGATAAATAAGGTTCAGAGGTTGATGAGTAGTTGAGCGATAGCACCTACATAAGCCCTGAGGTAGAGCTGCAGGAGCTACTAGTAAAAAGCGGTGTCCATCTAGGCGCAAAAATAAAAGTAAAGCACATGGAGAGGTTCATATATAGACTTAGGGCGGATGGTGTCTATCTTTTCGACGTAAAGAAAATACTGGAGCGACTCAACATTGCAGCTAAAATGATAGCGATGAACGACTTAAACAAGGTAGCTGTTGTATCCACACATGTCTATGGCATAAAGGCAGTTCAGAAATTCTGCGAGATAACTGGCGCTATTCCAATTGCGGGTAAGATACCCGCCGGAATATTTACGAATAGAACTTTAAGATACTATCTTGAGCCCACACTAGTGGTTGTTTCTGATCCGAGATACGACATACAGGCAGTCATTGAAGCAAGCATAGCTAGAAAACCAGTAATAGCCATGTGTAGCACCGACAACGTCTGCAGCAACATAGACTTGATAATACCAATGAATAACAGGGGTAGGACATCGCTACCATTCGCATTCTGGTACTTAGCAAGAAGAGTACTCATCGAGAAAGGATTAGCAACACCTGAACTGCTCGAGAAAATAACAATTGAACAGTTTACGACTCAAGCAGTAACTGAAGAAGAAGAATAAATAATTCATAGATTTCGTTATCTATTATCCGATAATATTATCCTTTAGTTAGCTTTAATTATCTGTAAATAAATTGAACTATTTAGTGAATAACGTTTATTAATGAAGTTAGGGGAATAGTATTAGAGACTCAGTAATGCTTGATGTAAGGAATTTGAATGTTAAGGTGAATGGAAAAATTATCTTGAAAAACATCAATCTAAAAATTAATGAAGGCGAGATACATGCTTTGCTTGGTCCCAACGCTTCTGGCAAATCAACACTTGCCTACACAATAATGGGTCTGCCGAGATACGAAATCATAAGTGGAGAGATATGGTTTAGAGACATTAACATTACACATCTGCCAATAGAGGAGAGGGCAAAGTTAGGTATCGCGTTAGCTTTTCAGAACCCACCCGCCATAAAAAATGTTAAGCTCTCGCTTCTACTAAAGCGAATTTCAAGGGAGAAAACCACGTTTAATATAAAGGACCTCCCCTTAACTCATGATTTCATGGAGAGAGAAGTCAATGTTGGTTTTTCTGGCGGTGAAAAAAAGATCTCAGAGATACTACAGATTCTATGCCTTAAGCCAGCATTTGTTATTCTTGACGAGATAGATTCAGGACTCGATATAATCAATCTTAACAGATTAATGAAAATAATACAGGAAAGATTAATCGATAATGGTGTCTCAGTGCTTGCCATTACTCATAGGGGAGATATCCTCCAATTTTTGGATCCTGACGCTGCGCATGTAATACTAAATGGTGAAATAGTGTGTTCCTCAAAAGATTGGAGAAAGCCCTGGGAAACGATCCTGAGGTGTGGTTATGAAAAGTGTGGAGAGTGCAAAGGGCGCGAATTACTTACAGATTGATCACATAATTAAGAAGCTACTCTCTTCAGAGGGAGTAATTCTTAAGCCAAGTCCAGAGGCCTACGACGAATTCGACGAAGTGAAAAAATATTTTGATCAAAAACCAGTGGAGGGATACATGATTTGGATAAAGAAGCAGATAAAGCACCCATTAAGCACTTGCATAGCAATCTCTTCCCCTAAGGTTCACCAACGACTAAATAATCTTGTCATAGTTGAGAGCGGCATTGAGGCCGAGCTTTACAGCATCTGTAACGCTGTGAAGCCAATTTTAGGCGGAAAACATGAAGGCCACACAAAAATAATACTTAAGGAAAATTCTTCGCTTAAATTAAGACATTTTCATAAGTGGGGTGCTTCTGACGAAGTAAAAACTACCTCTGAAATAGTTTTAGAAAAGGGAGCCACGTTGTTTAGTTTTTATAAATGTATAAGCCCTCTGAGAAAATTAAGAGTGGAAAGTAATGCATTGCTAGGTCCTAATGCCTCAGCCAATTTTGAAGCATCGATACTAGCCAAGAATGAGGAAGCAGAGCTTTTCGATACGATGGTCCTTAATGGAGACAACTCGAACGGAGTCATAAAATTAAGAATGATCTCGGATAGTAATGCGAGCATAGTTTCTCGCAGCAAAATCGTTGCCAACGGAGCAGGGAGAGGACATATTGATTGCATGGGATTATTATTATCAAATAATTCAATCATAAGTTCTATCCCTGAGATATTTACTAAGAATAAGGGAGCTATTCTTACGCATGAGGCCTCGATAGGAAAAATTTCTGAAGAGGAGATTTATTATCTGAGGAGTAGGGGACTATCGGAAGACGAGGCGATTAACCTTATAATTACTGGGTTTTTGGGAGAGACACTGTTACACTGACCAAATGATAAATGAATAATGGTCCTATGCATCAAAGTATAGATAGAATTCGTATGGATGCGGCATGCTAAAGACCTGCAGGTGCATGTTTTTCTCCATTGATACTATTGTTTCTATTAGGTCGCTAGTAAATACTGGTTTAAGAAACTCATTATCAGATTCTAGCTCTTCGGCCGCCTCAAATAATGAGCTTGGAAGCTCCCTTATCCCGTAGCTGCGTCTAGCCTCGGGCGTAAGGTGATAAATGTTTGCATCAATTGGGTCTCCCGGATCTATTTTCTTTTTTATACCATCCAAGCCCGCCATCAGTATTGCAGCGAATGCTAGGTAGGGGTTGCATGATGGGTCAGGCGTCCTAAACTCTACACGCTTAGAGCTTGGCTTGCCAATTTGATATACAGGTATTCTGATATTTGCAGATCTATTAGACTTGCTCCAAGCTATGTATACTGGTGCCTCGTATCCAGGTACGAGTCTCTTATATGAGTTAGTGGTAGGACAGACGATCGCTGCCAATGCACGACTATGTTCAATCAGTCCTCCTACGTAGTATCTTCCTACCTGACTTAGCTCTGCGTACTTATCATCGGGGTCATAGAACAGATTTTCGCCTCCAGACCAAAGACTTGAGTGGACATGCATCCCGGAAGCATTATCCATGTATACTGGCTTCGGCATGAACGTCGCCATTAATCCATGTTTCTTAGCAACGTTTTTAACAACGTATTTACATGTCTGGACATAGTCAGCCATCCTCGTAAGCGTGTTATACACCATGTCAATTTCGCATTGACCAGCAGTTGCAACTTCGTGATGATGCGAGTCCACCCTTATACCGAAAGTATCCTTTAGGATGGTTGTGCATTCATTTCTAAAGTCCATTAATGTGTCTTGCGGAGTTGTAGGGTAGTATCCCTCCTTAAACCTTATTGGATAA
>CAYTRT010000001.1:7588-19270 GCA_964440295.1 uncultured Nitrososphaeria archaeon | reverse complement strand
CTCTAAATGGATCTAAAGCCATAGTGGCGTAGTCAGGCATCAAAACCATGTCTGATTCGTGGATGTCAACAAATCCTCTGATAGAGGAGCCGTCAAGCTTCGGAAAACCACTCTCAAAATAGCTTTCATCCAGCCCATCCAGCATGATAGTTACGTGCTGAAGCTTGCCAGGGAGATCTGTAAACTGGAGATCTATGAATTTTGCTTCGAAAGACTTGACAATTTCCTTGATATTATCTCTATCAACTGACATCCCGCCAACCAACCAGAGTTTAGTCCCGAAGAAGCCATATATAACTTTACCACCGATTGTTTGAAAAATGTAATAAAAGTAAAACCAATTTACATAAAAGTATTAAATACATTATAGCAACTTTCTAATGCCTATTTTTAAAGAGGGCTTTTATAAATGTAATAGGATATAAATCCCGATGATGGACTAATGCCATCAATGAGGATTGGACAGAGACTAATCCACATATCGTTGATGCTTCTATTAGTCCTGTTTTTCTCGATATATAGCTTATCTGGCTCCAATTTTGGGTTAGCTGGCAAGAATTTTGCCCTAGCAAATCAAGCAAGAGTTGAATTTGAAGTATATTTAAAGACCGATAATGGAACAGTCGTGCCCGCGAAAGACGCAGTAGTAGTTGTGGGTTTAGAGAGCAATAAGACAGACTGTATGGGTAGAGCATCAATAATGATAAGCCCGGGATCTTACAGTAGCTATGTAAAGCTGCCGGATATAAAATTGGCTCCTTATATGGACAAGTTGACGATCAAAAAAGACGAAAAAATTACTGTGAACTTTTTAGTCACGAAATTATACCCAAGTGTGCTTTCGATAGAGTCAATCGAAAATAAAACCATGGTTAGAATTACCGTACAGATAAATGAAGGTTACAGGGCATATCTCTCAGACCCAGTCTTAACCTTGATTAGAAATAATGGATCAATAATTAGGACTGTCGTGGGTCCTAATGGTCATGGGTATTTTATTAACAGGATTAATCCGGGAGAAAGTTCAGAAATAATAGCTGTGATGAATGATACTTTTTCTTATATTGATCCCTATTCAAGTTATGTTCCAGTGGAAATAATCAACGTCGTAAAATATGATTGATTATCTCTTATAGTGTTCTATCGCTGCCCTACACATTGAAAACAGAAGACCATACTTATCATTCGACTTTACGAATGCAGATGTGAGAAGCACTCCATCTACACCTAGGTCAAAAGCCCTAGAAACATCATTCATGTCAGTTATGCCTGCACCACACAGTATTGGAATGTCTAAAGACAATTCATTCACTAGCTCGATGGTTCTTGTAATAATTTCCGGCTTAGCTTTTGCTACACTGATCCCGGTACCGATTAGTTCGGGAGCCTCGACGGCTAAAAAGTCTGGCCTGAGGGCTGCACCAGCTATAGAAGTGTAAGGAGTATCAGTGCAAAGAACAGAGACCAAATCTTCCGCCCGAAGAGCAGCAATTGCTTTTGCAATATCCATTAGTAGTAATCTTTTTTCAGAGTGATTCAGCAGGCTGCCAACGCCACCAGCTTCTTTAACCGCATATGCAGTGATATGTCCTGTGTAATTTCCGGGATCCTCTGCGTCTACATGCTGAGCCAATATAGGTATATTTACCCTTCTTGATAATCTGAATATGTCTGTGGCCTGTGCAGCTATAGCTACTGTGATTCCTGTGTCTCTACTAACCTTTTCAGCAATTAATGCTAGATTCTCAGCCTGCTGTCCCGTTGTCTCTTTATGACTCTTAAAGTTTAATATTATTATTGGAGGTTCAAGCCTCATTCTCAAGTTTCACGATTTATAAATTACTTTCCATAAAATAACTTCTTCGCATGTTTATGACTCGTAGAATAGAAACATTTTAATAAGGTCAGAGGCATTTATCAGATTGAGCTATGAATAGATACGCATCAAATAATCCATTCATACCCCATAACGAGGAAGAAATCACTGAAATGATGCAAAATATTGGGATAAGGTCTTTAGAAGAGCTCTTTAGAGACATTCCCGGTGAATTTGTAATTAGTAAAGAGCCGGATTTCGAGGGGCCCCTTTCTGAAAAAGAAATGATCAAACAGATCTTGAGCATTGCTTCCAAAAATATGACCTTCCCGAAACTACAGCTGCACATTGGCCAAGGAGCATATCTGCGATACGTGCCCGCCGTTGTTAAAGAGATATTGAGAAGAAGCGAATTCCTAACTTCATACACGCCATACCAGCCAGAAGCATCTCAAGGTATGCTCACTGCTCTTTTTGAGTATCAAAGCCTAATGGCCGAGTTGCTTGGCCTAGAAATTGTTAACTCTTCAATGTATGATTGGTCAACTGCCCTAGCTGAAGCTGGCAGGATGGCTATAAGGCTAACCGGAAAAAAGAAGATACTTGTCGGTAGGTACGTCTTTCATCAGAGGTTAGATACTCTCAATACATACATCGAGCCTATGGGTGGATTTATTAAAGAAATAGGATACACAAGTGATGGGAAACTCAAAGTCGACGATCTTAAACAGAGTCTAGATGATTCGGCGGCCCTCTACGTCGAGTATCCCAACAGCCTCGGATTCATAACTCAAAACATAGACGAGCTGGCAGATATTGTACATGCCAAGGGTGCGTATTTTATTGTTGGTGTTGAGCCTACAGTTTTAGGAATCCTCAAATCGCCTGGAGAAATTGGCGCAGATATCGCGGTGGGTGAGGGCCAGTCTCTTGGACTTCCACTTTCCTTCGGAGGACCATCACTTGGGATCTTTGCGTGTAGGGATGATCCTAAAATGCTGAGGAATATGCCTGGAAGGTTGATAGGAATGACTGAGGATGTAAGTGGGGTTGATAGATGTTTCGCCATGGTTCTTCAAACAAGAGAGCAGCACATAAAGAGGGAGAAGGCCACCTCAAACATTTGCACTAACCAGGCCCTAATGGCGATAGGCGTGGCTGCCTACCTCGCATTATTGGGTAAGAATGGGCTGAGAGAACTAGCCGAGTATATACTGACTTTGACGAGCATTGCGATGAAAAAATTCGCCGAGTTAAGATTTGTTAAAATCCCGCTTCAAGGGATACCGCATTACCAAGAATTTGCATATTCTGTAAGCGGATTAACAGCATCCCAATTGCTTAAGAAACTGCTAGAAAAAGGAATAATCGGCGGATTTAATATCTCTGAACTCTATCCGGAGTTTGGAGAGTCGATAGTTACTTGTTTTACGGAGGTCCATGACCTAAGATCTGTGGAAAATTACGTTGCTGCCCTGACGGAGGTGGTTGCAAAATGAGCGAAGATTTCAGACAGGCAAGATGGAAGGAGCCTCTCTTGTTTGAGATTGCGAGGAAAGACGCAGATCGTTACAGGCCTGTTGATTGGAGCGACGAGCTTAGTAATTATAGGAGCATAGCAATGGATACAATACCGAAGAATCTACTTAGAGGCGAGCCTAATCTACCGACGGTCTCAGAGGTAGAGGTTGTCCGTCATTTTACTAGGCTGAGCCAGATGAATTACAGTGTATCAACAGGATTTTATCCACTTGGAAGCTGCACAATGAAGTACAATCCTGTTGGGAATGAAGAGGCCGTGATGATTAATGAGCTTCTTAATGTTCATCCGTTACAAGACTCTACGACTGTGCAGGGCTGTCTAGAGATACTTTACAGGCTAGAAAAGATGCTCTGCACAATTACGGGCATGGATAGATTCTCGTTTGCTCCAGCAGCAGGGGCACATGGAGAATTTACAGGATGCCTAATAATGAGAAAATATCATCTCGATAAGGGGGAGAAGAGGAGAGTGATAATTGTTCCCGACTCTGCTCATGGCACAAATCCTGCCTCAGCCTCGATGGCCGGATTTGAAGTCGAGGAGGTCGAGTCAGACAAGAATGGCATGGTGAGCGTTGAAAAACTTAGAGAAATGATGGGGGAGGACGTTGCTGGACTGATGCTAACGAATCCAAACACAATCGGTGTATTTGAGGGTAGAATTAAGGAGATAGTCGAGATCGTCCATTCCCATGATGGATTACTATACTATGATGGGGCCAATCTAAACGCGATTGCCGGCATAGCTAGGCCTGGAGACATGGGTTTTGACATCGTTCACCTAAACCTCCATAAAACGTTCTCAACACCCCATGGAGGAGGAGGGCCCGGCTCTGGACCAGTAGGAGTTAAAAAGAGACTTATCGATTATCTGCCACCCCCATTAATATCATACTCTCCAGAAAAAGGCTATTACTTCGATTCTGCGAGTAAGAAGTCAATCGGACGAATAAGATCATTTCATGGAAACTTCCTAGTCTGTGTGAAGGCATACGCATATTTACTGAGACTTGGATGGCGAGGGCTAAGAGAGGCATCAGAGATAGCCGTACTCGCGTCTAATTATCTCCTCTCGAAAATAAAATCAATCGAAGGAGTCACCGTCCCCTACGCACCGGACATCCCAAGGAAGCACGAGTTTGTGGTCAGTTTTAAAAAACTGCTTAAGGACACTGGCGTCTCAACGAAGGACGTTGCCAAGAGACTGCTGGATTATGGATTCCATGCACCGACAATTTATTTCCCACTAATAGTGGAGGAGGCATTCATGGTCGAGCCAACTGAGACAGAGCCTAAGAGAGAGCTAGACAGATTTGCGGAGGCCCTAAGACAAATAGTTAAAGAGGCATACACAGATCCGGAAAAAGTAAAAAATGCGCCCCATAACACGTCAGTCAGAAGGGTAGACGAGGTGAAGGCAAATCACCCTCGTTCACTTACATTGAGCTGGAAAATGTATACAAAGAAGTCTCAAAGTGTTAGTAAGGTTGAGACGCAATGAAGCTAAGAGAGCCGGTCTTATTTCCAATTCATGAAAAATCAGCTAAAGAAATAGCCGAGTTTGAGGGATGGCGTACACCGCTGTTCTATAGGTCACTAAAGGAGGAACACTATGCCGTTAGGAACAATGTAGGAGTATTCGACGTAAGTCACATGAAGAGAACATTAATCTCAGGGGCCGGAGCAACCGAATACCTATCCGAGATACTGACCATTGATGCTTCAAGACTTAAAGTTGGGAAAATGAAATATTGTTTACTACTTAATGAGCATGCAGGCATTATTGATGATGGCACAATTCTGAGGGTGGGTGATAATGAATACGTCTTGACTACAAATGCGGCGACTGACCCTAAGGTCCATGAATGGGTTAGGAGTTTTGCCAAACCATCGATAAATATAGAAGATATAACGGATAGAACAGTGCTAGTAGCCATACAGGGCCCGCGTGCCGTTGAGTTAGTATCTAAGTTGCTTAATTTAGATGTAAGTGGACTAAAGTGGTTTACTGGACAGTTCCTAAAACATGCAGGAATCGACATAATTGTAACGAGGAGCGGATATACGGGAGAGGATGGATTTGAGTTTCTTATAAAGACTGACAATTATCAAGAGGCAGGGAAGATATGGAATGAAATAATTTCCCTAGGCGCGGTTCCATGCGGCTTAGCTGCTAGAGACGTATTGAGACTAGAAGCAGGATACCCACTTTCACAAGTTGACTTTGACGACTCGATAACACCTATAGAAGCTAGGCTTGAGTGGGCTATACAAATAGATGGACATGAATTTATCGGTAAGAAGGCATATCAAGAAAAAACTCAGCATCCACCTGAGAAAATACTGGTAGGAGTGGAGCTCGAGGAGCCGGGAATACCTAGGAGAGGAATGAAACTATTCGAAGACGAAAACGAGGTAGGTTATATAACTAGCGGGAACCTCTCACTATCTCTAAAAAGAGGAATAGCGCTAGGTTATGTTTCGAGCAAAATTGTTGAAAAAGATCGAAAAATATTGGTAAAACTAAAAGAAGGATATAGAACAGCAAGGATAAGACTAGCCCCGTTCATAAGCCTGAAGATTCCAAGGTAAAAATCTTGAGCAAAGAAGAAGAGATTTTAATTAAAATTATTAAAAAGATTGGAGAAGAAAGGAGAGAAGAAATAGAGAAGAGGATTGCCCAGCTCATACATGAGAATCCTCGACTAACACGTCTAGGTGCTCTTTATCTAATCGGCGAAGAACTTGGGGTGTTTGAAATCGCACGCGCAGAAGAGTACGTGGTACCTCTCGGTAAACTTGTCGGAGGACTCAATAATGTTAATGTTGTGTGTAGAGTACTTGGCAAGAGAGGACCATTAAAATCCGGCTCAACTGAGTATGCATACATGAGGCTAGGCGACAACACTGGCATAATATCCGCAATTGTCTGGAGCGAGTCGCTGAGAAAAATGGCGGATATGAATATTCTTGTCGGAGACGTCTTGTTCATTAAAGAAGCATATACAAAGGAAGGAGTTGATGGAAAGACAGAACTTCACTTAGGAAAAAACGCTATAATCAAGAAAATTGAGGACTCAGATATTCAGCCTTTAGAAGCATTTTTTAAAGAAGAATTACCAACTGAAAAGAGAGGCGTCGAGCTAGACGTCAAAGCAAAGATAATTGGACTCTCAGACGAATTCACAATTGATCTCCAGCGCGAGAGGACAACTTTGAGAGAGACATTATTACTGATAGGAAAAAGAGTGTTAGGCATGACTGCTTGGAGAGAACACGTTAACCTATTAAAAAATCTCATGCCGGGACAGACAGTTTTGATTTCTGCAGCAAAGTATGTAAAACGTATCTTAAGCATAACGCCTAAAACATGCATTGTGCCGATTAACACAGCCACCGATTTATCATTACCAGAATTGAAGATAACTATTCTTGATAGAGTAGGGTCGATAGGTAGTGACAATATTTACATAATAGCGTGTTCGGATTATGTACTCTTTGCTAAACACCCTAACCTAGAGTTGGGAAAGAGCTATGTCGTGAAAAAATACGAGCTTATCTATGAAAATAGAAAATGGCTACTATTGCCCTTCGAATTGAGCGAAAAGCTAGATGCAGATGTGCCGAACCTCCAGACTATATACACTCTAGGAGAACTTTCAGAAGATTTGTCTTACGTCTGCGTCGAAGGACGAGTTGGGATAAAGACGCCGCTCGCTACGCAGAAGTCGAAAAGTGGAGAGGAGTTTGAGACCCTCAACTTTTGGTTAAGCGATGGTGAAAGAAACATTTATTCTAGAGTTTTTGGCAAAAATGCCGCTGTCCTCAACAGTATTCCTGAAGGAAGTAAAGTTCGACTCAAATGGATTAAAGTCCGAAAGACTAAATTTGGAGGCTTAGAAGTTATTATAGACGATATATCAAAAGTGGAAAAACTTATGGAAGATTGATGTCAGCCGAGTCTTTTATGTTCTTTACTGAAAAGTCACCAAACTCCTGTGTCTCTTTTTCTGTTGGTACTGACTCTGATCCGTATCTGTAGCCGCTCAGTATTGATGCTTGTGCGCTCAGATTACGCAGCTCCAATACTCTTAATGGTGGCCCGATGCTTATTCCCTTGTTCCTAACAATTTCGAAGGTGTAGATAGTTGAGTCGGCTGGCGACCACCTCATCTTTCTTACGTATAGTGTTCTGATTAGCCTGCCCCCCACTCTAACGAGACCTATCACGATTACTCCGGATGATAGGTATTCTTCATAGCCGAACCTGCTGAGCTTGTTTGAGCCTGTTGGGATATCGCATGTGATAACCGTGGTCGCGCCTATTCTTTCTTCTAGGAATAGAATTATCTCGCGAATATATTCGCGCACTGCAAATTCTTCTCCTGCTCCAAAAGCCATAGCCGAAATTGGGTCTAACACGATTCTAGAGACCTTGCCTCCCCTAGTCATTTTAATTATTGTATCTATGTATGCTTTGCTGTCCTTCCTGTATTTTCCAAGATCTTCGGAGTATATCCTTATCTCAAATGGATAAAAATGTCCTGCCTTGTAATAGCTCCAAAAATCCCAGCCCAAAGTTAATGCACCGTCAAGCACTGCAGATATTCTCTCGTCTAGAGAGACATATGCGACGTCTTCGCCTTTTTGGAGCCCATCCATTAAAAACTGCAGACTCATGATTGTTTTGCCAACACCTGTCTCGCCAGTTATGAGGTATGTCTTTCCCCGTATGAATCCTCCTCCAAGTATTCTGTCCAGCATTGGTATGCCGGTAGAGACTCGTTCGATCAGCATTACAATATTACTCGGTATAAGGATTATTTAAGTGAAACCCTTACAGACTATCCGAATATGCTGCCAAAACCTGCTAGGGCACTTTCATCCTCTTCCTGAAGCTTTTTTAATACTTCCTCTACCTCCTTGGCTTCAATTTCTTTTGCTGATTCACCGATGATTTCTTTTATTCGTTTAAGCTGCTCCTCGGTCCCGATCACCCTTATATAGTATCCTTCTCTCCCCGTCAACAGCTTGGCGTCCTTGAACACGATGTTGGCCTTAGAAGTTATTTCATCGCCCATTAGTGCTTGTCTTACCTTTTCTAAATCCTCCCCTGAGATTAAATAAACTTGCTGGCCCTCCATGACTGACTACGTCAATTCATATCTGAGCTACTATATTAATGCATAAGGCGGTCTTGAAAATTTATCACAGGGCGTTAAAGGATAGAGATTGCTGAGGATCTTGACCCTTAATGAAGGAACAATAGTGAAGAAGATAGACGAGCTAGGATTTGAGTCGGGGATTATCTATGAAACCATAATTACGTCGCTGGACCGTCTTGGTAAGCCTCACGCTGCAACTATGGGAGCATTGTTCGAGAAAACTAGTGACTCAGTTCTATTCAAGATTAAGGCTTACCCTCTAAGCAAGACTGGAGAGAACTTATTACTCACACCATTCGGCGTCTTAAACGTCACCGACCCAGAACTGCTTGTAGAGGCGGCACTTGACTTATGCGCAAACTTTGATTACGCCGAGTCAAATTCCATCAAGGTACCACGATTGAGTAGGGCTACGGCTTGGATCGAGTTCAGGGTTATTAATACTTCGAAACATGACGAGCTGATAGAGTTTACATGTTCACCAGTATACGTGGGACATCTCGAAGTGAAGCCTAAACCATACACGAGGGCGGTATTTGCCTTAATCGAGGCTGCCATTCACGCCTCGAGGATCAAGCCCTACAAAAACATGGGACTCATAGATAAGGCCTCAGAGCTTTGCGAGTCAGCCAAGAAGTATTTAGAGATAGTTGAAAAAGTTGCACCAAATTCAAGATATGCATCGCTGGCCCTCAAAATTAAGGAGAAGTATCTTTAGATTTTAAAAAACTGTCTCTAAGTAGGAACAACACGTCTATCAAGATCACTGAAAAAATTATTAGGTAACTTATTGGGTAGTAGCGTTCATCTTTTAAAGCCAGTGCAAGGTATCCAAGACCAGTCCAGTAGGGAATTTTTATGCCGGTCCATTTCCCCATTATCTGATCCTTAGTTATGGGTGACCAAGGGTCTGGATCCCTGTTTGCGTCTCCCTTAGTTATAATTCCGGCGGGCGTCTTGGCAATGGCTCTGTGAATAATTGGTGTTTCGTAGCCCCACACCTTGTACACTATTACGTCCCCGTTTTCTGGAGACGCTATTATTGCATCATAATCAACGCCTGTAATTACGAGTATATCGCCTACCTCTATGACTGGTCTCATGCTTCCAGATTTTACGACCACCAGTGGAGAAGGCGTACCCATAACTACTCCTATTAGCAGAAATATCATTATTGCTAGGAATACAGTCGTTCCTAGTAGCAACAAGCTTCGAGCTACTCCCTTGTAAAAGCTCAAACGTTTTTCTTTATCGGTTTCCGCTGGGGTCTCCTCCAATCCGTGCCTCTACCTCCACGAGCTACACCTCTTCTGGGAGCCCTAATCCTAAAAGACATTACTAAGCTGAAGACAGCAATTCCTCCTAATGAGGCTGAAGCGATTAAAGACGTGAGTAATTGCAGGTTATTATTTCTTTCCGCTAAGAGGACCTTGGATCCTACCTCATTAACCGCTATAGAGTAGGAATACTTCTTTCCCTCGATCATGTATTCTACGTCATATTCGCCCCTTGCCAGAGATACCATGACTTTTCCTTCACTATCAGTACTACCAGTCATTATCAATTTATCATCACGTACAAACTTAACATCTATATTTGGTATTGGATTCTCAGCCAAGTCTATTACAAATAGGGATACCTCATAGACTTCTGTCGGTATGCTTACTTGTGTGGGCCCGTTGTGTTGAACCATCTTCTCACCGACCTTTACGCCTTGGTACTCGACCCAGACATTGTAATTTGAGGCGGGTAGCTTATACTGGAAAATTCCGTCCCTAATATCGCCAGCAATTATTTCTGTGCCATCTTTTTCAAAATGTATTCGTGCACTTTCGAGTGGTTCATCTCCTTTCTCAGTCGATTTGTAGGCGTTTACCTTCATCGTATATATCTTCGCGACAATTTCGATCAATTGGCCGTCACGCTCTATTTTATGAGAATCTTCATATACATTCACCGTTAGGTACTTTACTCTGATAGTCATTGTTCCGTTAGGTACAAGCTTTGCCGTAATCGTGCCATCCTTATCCAACTTTCCTGCTAGTTTATAGTCTCCCACAGATCCCTCAAGCTCACCATCAGTCAGAGGTTCTTTTTCGCCGTCCAGTACCTTTATCCCTACTTTATACACTCCGGTGCCAGATATGGTCAACGTAGTCCTAGATGGTGAGAGCTCCTGTGGGCTGGAATAGATTTTTACTCCCTTGTAGTAAATAGTTGTTGTGACCCTAGTAAGTGGAACCTTCTCAAAAACTGCCACTCCATCACTGTCGGTCATCTTGGTGCTTTTATAATCTCCTACAGACAACACGATGCTCGCTCCTGCTAGTTTATTCTCTGCGGAGTAGTCTAATGCGGTAATTTTTACGTCTGACACGGAGGTAATTATTTCAAATTTTGACTTATCGACCGATTCTTTCTCTATGACCCCCTCCGCGACCTGTATGTTCATGTAGTAGAATCTGTAGTTGTATCTCAGTCGTAATAGTCCCTTTATGGTTGTGGAGTCCTCCGAGATGTCGATTTCTCCTATCTTTTCTCCATTGCTAAACATTAATACTAGCTTTCCACTCAGTGACTTATTATCAAGTGATAACGCAGTAACCTTTAACTCTTTTGAGCTTGGAGTTATCGTATAGATTGTTTGATGCTGAAGAGCCTCTATGCTTCCAGATCCAACAACATCAGAGTCAAGCAATAGCTCGTAACTGTAATTGACTAGTGGGTAGTCACGATAAGTTATAGATCCCTCAGTTAGTCTTTTTTCAACTTGGAACTTGCCAATCTTTATTCTCAGAGACATGTCATCTGATATGTCTTTAAGTTTGCCGAATAAGTCGCTGGTGGATACTTTGATGCTGAAATCTCCAATTGAGCCAGTTATGGACATTGCGCCTAAGTCTGCTCCCTTAATGACCCCGCTGTAGATCTCTGAGCCCTCGAACAGAACTTTAAGTATATAGTCGCGGTTTCCATAAACTATTCCGAAGTTAAGTATTCCGTCATTTGTGGTTGCCTCAGCATACGTGTTGCTGTCATACATTAGTTTGCCGGTGAAGGTAAATCCTGCGGCCGTGTTTCCAGACTTGCTCTTTATATTCACTATGAGAGATTTTAATGGAAGACTCACGTCCATTATCTTGTTGTTGTTTAAGGTGA
>CAYTRT010000001.1:3629-7488 GCA_964440295.1 uncultured Nitrososphaeria archaeon | reverse complement strand
ACGGTCTCGAGCGTCCATCTCACCGAGTTTATTAGGTCTCTGAGCCTTGCCTCATCCCTGTAATTTTTCACCAAAATCTCTGATACCCTGTCTCCGTCGTAGACTATCTCGTACTTGACCGTCTTCTCCTTATCGAGTTCTCCCAGCCTCACTCTCTCCTCGTCGTCCCTACTCATGGCTTCAAGCACTTTCCTTAGAAGAAAAGAGGAGAAGGGCTTATCGTCTCTTCTAAGCTCTAGGTCTGGGCTGATCTGAAATCGCGCCTCATCTTTAGTATAGGTCAGGGTTGCGAGGACCGCCCCGCTTCGACTTCTAATAACCTTTATCGAGGGCTTCTCAGCCGACACTGCCTTTGCTTGGGCCGCTTGCTCTGCCTTCCTTAAAACAAGAGTGTCGGCCCTCTTAAAACTTGCACCAGCTAGTAGCTCGTCGATATATGACGTTATTCTCTTGATCATTTCGATCTCTTGGTTAAGCTCGATGATTTTTCGCTCCAACCACGCCTTAACTTCAGCTAATGCTTTTGCCTCCTCCTCAGGTGATTCTTCTTCACTGCTCAGGTCGGCTCTACCTCTTCTTTGGGCTGAATAGCCTTTAGCTGGGACTTATACATCTCGATAACCTCGTCGACGGTAGTTGCGTCCTCAGGCGACTTATCAAACCTATACCTTCCAGTAAATCTTGGAAATCTTATCGCTAGTCCGGCGTCTTTCGCTATACTGCCAAACCCAGCAGTGTGGACTGGGCTCAGCGTTATCTCGTCGCCCACTATTTCGAGAACTATTTGGGGCATGACCCAGACGTCTGGCACCATAGTGGAGTCGACCCTCGGAGGCTTATGAGGAACAACTAGTTGCTTCAACATCTCTGTGAGTCTATCTAAGTCCTCATCCTTAAATCCAGTCCCGACCTTGCATATTGACCTAAAAACATCGGATGACTTATCATATGCAGCTACTAGGACTGTCCCGAATTTGCCGCTTCTTTTTCCCTTCCCATAGAAGGCACCTATCACGACCAGGTCCAACGTGTCGGTGAGTTTGGAGACATAGCTACGCTTGTATTTTATCCACAGCCATCCCCTAGCCCCTGCCATGTATATGGACCTTGGAGATATGTCCTTGACTATTACTCCTTCACATCCATCCTCCACCGCCTTCAGCATGTACTTATCAAGCGTCTCACAATCATTAACCTCTATGGCCTGCGTCAACGACATGTCTTCGCTCTCGTCAATGATCTCGCCGAGCATCGAGCGCCTCTCTAGCAACGGTTTATCGATGAGCTCCTCGCCATCAATTAAAAGAGCGTCAAAAAAGAAGAGAGAGACAGGATAAAGCTGGGCAGCCTTCTCTATCTCGTACTTCCTTCTCCGATGCATCAACTCTTGGAATGGCAGCATGTCGCCTGTGTCAGGGTCAACCGCGACAGCCTCGCATTCCACGATCGCTTGCCTAGCCTTCAGACGCGATCTGCACCTCTCAACTACGTCGGGAAACTGATGAGTAATGTTTTCCTGTCTCCTCGAAAATATCAGTACATCTCCATTGTTTTTATGAATCTGCATTCTCTCACCGTCATACTTGTATTCGGCTAATCCTCGTCCACCGAGTTTTTCAAGTATCTCTTTACTGCTGGATAGACGCTCCGCCAGCATCGGCCTGGCCGGCCTACCAATTGCCAACTTTATCGACCTCACACCGTCCAGCCCTGCTCTTTTAGCCTCACGGACAACTATCCCGATGTCTGACGAGATATTGTAGGCTCTCTCAAAGACATCTCTACTCTCCTTCGAGCCGCCAAAAAGCGATGAGACCGCGTCTATTATTGTCATGTCTGCGACGCCGAGACGCATTTTTCCTGTTAAGAGCCTAATTATGTATTTAGCCTCCTTCGGCTGAGCTTGCGCAAGTAGTCCTGAGAGTATCTTAACCTTATTTTCTATCGCTCCTTCCCCACTAATTCTCGCCACTTTATCCAGCTTGTTATAGACATCTAACACGGTCAGGGGCTGCGTGAATAACACCAGCTGGGATTTTTTCTGGGAGAGTAGTTCTTCAGCAACCTGTCCCAAGTCCCCTATCTTATTTAGGAGATCCTCAATCTTAGACTCGTCAACGCCTGTCACGAGTCTTAGGGCCCTTATTGCGAGCTTCTCCGCTACCCCCAGCTCGATCCCGACGTAAGCTGGATATAAAGTGCCTAATGTTAAGTATGCAATCTTATCAATCTCCTCTTCTTCAGCCTCTTTAAACAGCTGCATAAGAATATCTCTCATCTCGAGTCTCTTTGTCGTAGACTCGAGTTGTTCGTAGTATTTTACTAAAGTTGAGAATTCCATTCTCCCTGTCTATGGATAGTATTAACCAACCTTTAAGCTAATCCCTCCTCCTTTACGCCGAGTAATATCGAAGAACTAGCTGTAGATTACTCTGGCTCCTTGATTGTCTGCGGTCGTCAGGTATACTTTAGTCTTAGGACTCAAATTCTTCGCCTTAGATATAACTTTCATTGCGTCCTCGCGTCTCTGAGCAAATCCATATACTGCTGGCCCCCAGCTCGATTGGCCCACGCCTAGTAGTCCCTCGCTCCTCATAAGTTCGACAAGTTTTTCTGACGATCTGTTGAATATTCCTCCCTGCATACTGCTGAATTCGCTACCGACCAAATCCTGAATTGACTCGACGCCTTTCCCGAAAAGCTCTATATCATGTTCTAATATGCCTGGAATCACTTCATTCACTAAACATGCATGAATATTCATTGCTGTTTGATCAGAATATCTTACCTGCCACAACGCACGTTCTTCCTCCGGGCCTGACAGTCCTTCTCTACTGTCGGGAATAAGAATTACTATGAGCCAATCCTCTGGGAAGTTAAGCCTAAGTGCAGGCTGCTTTTGCTGATTCCTACCTCTTCCAAGACTAACTATGAAGCCCCCCGCATTGAAGGCCTCAACGCCGATCCAGGAGTACTTACCCCTATTAGTCTTGAGTGCAATTTCATCAATTGCCAATTCAACGCCAGCTATTCTAGTCATGGCGGTGGCTGCCGAAAGGATGATCTGCGTTCCGGAGCCGAGGCCTACATGTCGTGGAGGATACTCAACAAGTTCTATGACAACGCCTAGATTCATTTTCATCTCCGAGTAAAAACTACTTAATGCTGCCGCAATGTCGTTACTATAGTCTCCTACTAGGTGTAGGCCCACCGTGTCTGATGTCTCTGCGTAGAGGGTTGTTCGGGGCTCCTTTATTGCTAGGCCCATGCCCTGCCATGGCCTCGACATATGACCGTCTGACAGAATACCTAGGTGAAGCCTAGAGGGAGCGCTTACCTGCACACGCATCTTTTATTCAAAATATCCCTGCTACTTTATTTAAACTATCAAGCTCGCCATAACCAGATATATATGCTGATAACGCTATTAACTAAACAGAAAATGGTAGAGTCAAGCGATAGGAAGATTAACTACTTTGCCTATGACGTCCTCCTTAACCAGGACCAGATGCGTCTAGTCATAAAGCAGTGGCAAGAATGCTTTCCAGCCTGGTTACCTAACTATAGGCTTGTATTTGATTCATACTCAATTTCCTGGAGAGGCGGCATCGCGGGACTGAAGGAGGACGAAAAAGCAACCGTATACGGCGCACTATACGTCATAGACGAGCAACAACTATCCATAATAGACAAGTATGAGGGGCTCGCCAATATTAGGATGAGGATAAAGGTCTTAGTGAAGAGCGACTTTGGCGAGCATTACGCATACACTCACGTGTCTTCAAGGCCTCGTGGGCATGTGTCTCCCACCAAGCAATACCTAGCCCTTTTAACTAAGGGACTTAAACAACTCGGATAT
>CAYTRT010000001.1:0-3529 GCA_964440295.1 uncultured Nitrososphaeria archaeon | reverse complement strand
CCTGATTCATATAAACTTCTAAGCACTGCTAAGTCTCTCGCATAGTCGCCCCTCTCATCCTCCGGGGTTTCAATTATCATGGGCAGATTCCTTATAGATCTCTGGTTGATGAAGTTCTTGAAGCCCTCCTTACCTATCTGGCCCATACCTATGTGTTCGTGCCTATCGAGGTGGCTGCCAAGCTCTCCGACCGAGTCGTTTAGGTGAACTACTTTTAGCATCTTCAAACCTATGACGCTGTCGAAATCATTGAGAGTATTTTCGATCCCCTCCTTTGTCTTCACGTCGTACCCTGCTGCGTAGAGATGGCAAGTATCTAGGCATACTCCCACCTTATCTATATGTGAAATCTTATCAAGGATCCTCCTAATGTCTTCGAACCTTGAGCCTACGCTGTTTTTTTGGCCAGCCATATTTTCTAGCAGTAGCATACATTTTGGATTTGTCTTCTCAATGGATGCGTCCACAGCCTTCGCTACCTGAAGTATTCCCACGTCTATTCCCTTACCCAGATGGCTGCCAACGTGGCTTACTAAGTACTCTATCTCGAGCTGGTCGCATCTCTTCAATTCTTCGATAAGCGACTTTAGCGATAACTGCCAAGAACTTTTGTTAGGTGAAGCAATATTCGGTAAATAGGGCATATGTGCCACAACTACGCTGAAACCCGCCTTTCTTCTTTTAGTCTTAAACATCTCGGCCTCATTCTTCTTTAGTTTTGACGTCCTCCATCCCCGTGGATTGCGAGTGAATATCTGGAAGGTAGTGCATGATAGTTGTAGTGCCCTGTCTACTGAGAGGTCAATCGAGCCCGAAATGGATACATGAGCACCCAGCAACACGTCACTACTTATTTAACATACATTAGTTTAAGTGTTATGTCGTCTATATCATTGCTACTCTGAAGATATTTTTATATTGAGGCTAATGCGATATACACATCGGTGAGTATATAATGGCGTTAGCTGGTCAACCAGTGATAATACTCAAGGAAGGCACAAGCAGGAGCAGAGGAAAGACCGCACAGCGAAATAACATCGCCGCGGCCAAGATCATAGCAGACATGGTTAAGACCACGCTGGGTCCAAAGGGCATGGACAAGCTTCTAGTCGACTCGATCGGAGACGTCATAGTCACGAATGATGGAGCGACGATTCTTGAGAAGATGGACGTCGAGCACCCAGCGGCCAAGATGATTATAGAGGTCGCCAAGACACAGGACAAGACCGTAGGCGACGGAACCACCACAGCTGTGATAATCGCCGGCGAACTGCTAAGACAAGCTGAAGAACTCGTCGAGCAAAAGATACATCCAAGCACAATAATCACGGGGTATAAAAAAGCCATGGAAATGGCAGTAAATAAATTAAGCAGCCTTGCAACCGAGGTCAAGCTCAGCGATTCAGAAACCCTCATGAAGATGGTCAAGACCTGTCTGGGAAGCAAGTCTCTCGGATTTGCAACTGACCATCTGGCTAAACTTGCAATTGATGCTGTAAGCGCCGTTGTCCGAGAAGTAAACGGCAAAAAGAGAGCAGATAAGGACGATATACAAATCGTCAAGAAGATTGGTAAGAGTCTCTTGGAGTCCCAGCTTGTCAAGGGAGTAATCGTCGACAAGGAAGTCGTACACGCGGCGATGCCTAAGAGAGTAGTCAACGCCAAGATAGCACTGCTAGACGCTCCATTCGAGATCGAAAAGACAGAGTTCTCAGCAGAGATAAGAATTAGAGACCCATTGAAGATAAAGGAATTCTTAGATGAGGAGACGAGAATTCTCAAAGAAATGGTCGATAAGGTCGTGAAAGTAGGCGCCAACGTGGTCTTCTGCCAGAAAGGAATAGACGACGCAGCACAGTTCTTCCTAGCTAAGGCAGGAATCCTAGCAGTGCGAAGAGTCAAGAGGAGCGATATGGAGAAGCTGGAGAAGGCCACGGGCGGCAGAATCGTCACAAACTTCGAGGACCTAAGTGAAAAGGACCTTGGATATGCTGGCCTAGTCGAGGAGAGAAAGATAGGTGAGGACAGGATGGTATTCGTCGAGGAATGCAAGAACCCGAAGGCGGTCGCAATTCTGATTAGGGCGGGTCTTGAGAGGCAGCTCGATGAGGCTGAACGCGCTCTCAACGATGCCATAATGAACATGATAAACATAGTTGAGGAGAGCAAAGTAGTGCCTGGAGGTGGAGCGATAGAGGCTGAGCTCGCCAAGATCATAAGATCAGAGGCATCTAAATATCCGGGTAAGGAACAACTAGCAATGCTTGCATATGCTGATGCACTAGAGATAGTTCCTAAGACGCTTGCAGAAAACTCAGGCCTCGACCCAGTAGACATCATGTCGTCTCTCAGAAACAAACACGCAGAAAACGGAGTTAACTACGGAATCAACATATTCAACGGCAAGATCGAGGACATGTTCTCCCTAGGCGTAATAGAGCCAGTCAGGGTTAAGGCACAGGCACTCAAGTCAAGCTTCGAAGCCGCAGCCATGATACTTAGGATAGACGACGTCATTGCAGCGTCGAAGAAGAAGGAGGAAAAGAAGCCAAGCTCTGGTGGAGAAACGCCGGAACTCGACTAAAATAAAATTTTCACTAAAACAATTTTTATCAGAAAGAAAATTATTTTTTATTTAATTGAATAAATTAAGGATGAGGGTTTATTTTTGATTTGCCTACTCAATTTTGGATATAACTTGTATGAATAAATACCTAGGCTGCTCTATAGAATAATAAGTGATTAAAAGTTGAAAAGACGCAGCCTCTTTATAATCATGATAGTAGCAATCGGAGCAGCCGTTACTGCGTTCTTTTCTCAGCATGTCCGTCCTGAGAAAACTCAGACTACTGTAACAACATCTCAGCCTAGATTTCAAAAGAAGAAAATTGCTAATATTTCTGAACTTCAGCCTGACTCTTACATAATATTTAAATGGCCGACAGATTCTGACCGTTACTACGTAAATATTTTGATTAGAGGAAAGGAAGACAGCGGCATGGGCCAGAGACGAGACCTCTACGCATATAACCTGATTTGCACTCATCAACAATGTCCAGTCGAGTACAATCCGAAAACTAGTCAGCTTGAATGCCCATGCCATGGAAGCATATTCGATCCATATAACGATGCAAACGTAGTTTCAGGACCCGCAAAGGCTCCATTGGCTAAGATCATTGTAGAAGAGGATAGTAAAGGAGACATATACGCCGTAGACATAATCGGCGAACCCGGCAAAGGCAGATAAATGAAGAATTCTGAGATTAAAGATGGTTAACGATAACAAGAAATGAGAAGAGTTCAATGAAGTAGAGAAACACTAATAAGGATTCAACTAGCTTCGGTTCTGCGCCTCGCGATAATTCTAGCTGGTTTACTCAGCATGTTGTTTCAGTGGGACTTACATCCACTCCCCAGAATGGCCGTTAACATGCACCGAGTCGAAATCGGGCCCGGCGGGATTTGAACCCGCGACCCCCGGGTTAAAAGCCCGGTGCTCTGTCCTGACTGAGCTACGGGCCCAAGTGCG